>NZ_SMGE01000001.1:6035874-6344843 GCF_004339525.1 Flavobacterium sp. 90
TTTACCGCAGCTTAATGAGTTTCTGCAATTTCTCGTTGAAGCAGAACGTCCTTTTGATCCAACCTTAAAAGAGGGAAAAATTTTCTATTATAATATTCAGGATTTTATCTCAGACGAACAAACAGAACTTTTGGTAATCGAAGAAGATAATGAAATTATTGGATGCGGATATGCGCAAATTCGATCTGCAAAACCTTATAAAAATTATGAGCTTTTTGGATATCTTGGCTTTATGTATGTAAAACCCGAATTTAGAGGAAGAGGCATCAATAATTTATTAATGAACGATCTTAAGAAATGGATTTTATCAAAAGGAATCTCTGAAATCCGACTTGAAGTTTATTCCTATAATGAAGCCGCCATTCGTGCTTATGAAAAAGCAGGCTTCAAAAAAATAATGACCGAAATGCGTTACGAGATTAACTAATTACATATATGGAGATTGAAAAAAACGAAGGAATTGCAGAAATTTTAAATAGAGAATTTGCTAAAATTAATTCAACTTTAAAAGTTTTAATTTCAGAAAACCCAAGTAAAGTATCTCAGAATTCAGCAATAGTTGAAAACGGAAATAGATTTTCGCAAATAAATATTATTGAAGAGGAAAAAATTTATAGATCTGATTTTTGGAGAGATGGCGTCTATTTAGCATCCGGAAAAGCACCAAATATTACAGAATTTGTAAAAGCCCTAGATTATTGGTTGTGTCAGGATGTAACCACTAAAATGTTTTCTGAAAAATTTAAATTTATTAACACTAGTGAAAGATCTTTTGCTTTTGACGAGGGAAGAGAAATTGAATATCAATGGGAAGATTTATTACAAGATAATAATGATTGGAATCTTAGAGAAT
Organism: Flavobacterium sp. 90; assembly: GCF_004339525.1. Classification (NCBI taxonomy): domain Bacteria; kingdom Pseudomonadati; phylum Bacteroidota; class Flavobacteriia; order Flavobacteriales; family Flavobacteriaceae; genus Flavobacterium; species Flavobacterium sp. 90. The sequence goes on from NZ_SMGE01000001.1 coordinate 6,036,728, forward strand.
TTGTTAGCTTAGCAATTAATGATGAAATTTTAAGTAATCTTTTTCCATTTACAAGTCATGGTACTTTATGTTTTAGCAAATGTACGGGCTATCCTTATGATTATGAAGGCTTACCACATGTAACACCCAAAGAATTTGAAAAGAAATCAGGAATTACAAATGAAAAACAATTTATAGTGACAATAAATAATATGGAATATCTTGGTGAAGGGAATGCTGTTACTGCTCTAAAAATTGTTAAAGCTAATTTACCAAAAGGCTTGGAACGCGCCAGAAAAGGAGTCGCAAAAGATTAAAGAAACATTTATTACACCTTTGAAAAAGATTTAAGTTCAAATTGACGTGTGATTTTTTTTCGAAAAGTTCCGCAGGAACAAAATATATTGTAGCCATGGATTAAAATCCATCATTCTCAATCGGAACCCAATCTTGTCATTTCGACGGAGGAGAAATCACACTCTCAGATCGACAAAGATTGGTGATTTTGATTGTGGAATTTCGAGTGTGATTTCTCTTTCCTCGAAATGAAAAAAATGACTATTCTGTTTACTAAGAATCGATTAATTTTGAAGCTTCGGGATTAACCCATCGAAAAAGAATCAAAAAATAAAGTTTTTTTTCTTTAACAAAATCACTAACTTGTATATAATTACTACAATATATAGTATTAATCTTGTTTTAATTCTTTCTATTTCCCCACTTTTTTCAGAACAAAATTGTACGTAGTATATCTGAAGTAATTTTTCTAACATAAAAAAAAGATTTATTATGCGAGTACCAGTCATCCGAAAAAATATATTATTTTGTCCAGATTCTAAAAGAGTTGTTGCCCGATATTTTATGAATGGTGATGAACGAACCCAACAAATGGTCCTTCGTATAATGATGCTCGATGAAAAACAAGTTCTCGAAACCTTAGAACAAACACTTCGCGAGTTTGCGAGACGTCATCGAAATATTTCGGCTATATTTTTTAAACATTGCGAACGAATAAGACCTTTAATCGAGGCTTTACAGATTGATTATGAAGCCATGTCTCTGGACAGAAAAATGCTTATAGGTTCTTATTGCACAATGGAATATGCTATAGAATCTGCCGCAATTTTTAATCCGTCTATTGTCGAGGATTTTGATCAGTCAGGACTTGAAGAAGGCGAAAAACGTGTTATTATTTCTTTTAGAGCAACGGGTGAAGGTCATATCTCATCCATTGTTTTTAGACGAGGAATTCTCGACAAAAATAATAACCTGCAAGTCATGAAAATTGGTCATAACATTGACAAGGCCGAGATTAATCATAAATCGACTTTCAATAAAGAGCGATTCCTGTTGAAATTATCTGAAATGCACACACAGGACAAATACATCACGCAAATCATGCAGGAATTACCGAATGATTTTGAGTATGCTGTTCTGAAAAACCTGGTTACGGTTGCTTTAAGTGATCCTTCGATTCGTGAAGAAAGAAGAACTGCACTAACCGAAATAATGTGGCTCGCGAAATCATTCTACGATTTAGAATTCAAGCATGATTCTGATATTACGGAGCGTGTTATATTTCCAATCTCTGAATCTGAAAGCCGCGGTATCGAAGATGCACGTTTTGTCCGTTTTACAGATGATGACAATTCTACCCGAGTTATGGCAACTTACACCGCTTACAACGGTCACGCGATATTACCTAAACTTATTTCTACAGAAGATTTCTATACTTTTAGAGTAATGCCCTTGCATGGTGTTGGCGCTCAAAATAAAAACTTAGCATTATTTCCAAAAAAAATAAAAGGCAAATTTGCCATGCTCGCCAGAATTGATGGTGTTAATAATTACATCATGTATTCTGATCGAGTTACACAATGGAATACTCCTGTTTTGCTACAAGAACCACGTTATACTTGGGAATTTACACAAATTGGAAACTGTGGATCTCCACTTTGGACAGAGGAAGGCTGGCTTGTAATCACGCATGGCGTTGGAACAATGAGACGTTATTGCATTGGCGCTTCGTTATTTGATCTTGAAGATCCAACAAAAGAAATTGGAAGACTTAAAGAACCTCTACTTTCACCACTAGAAGACGAACGTGAAGGTTATGTACCAAATGTTGTCTATTCTTGTGGCGCAATTATTCATAACAATAGTCTAATTTTACCTTATGCCGTATCTGATTATTCTTCGACTTATGCTATTGTTGATATGGTCGAATTGTTGGATGCATTGAGAAAAAGTAAATAATATTGGATTTACAACTTTTAAATAGTCTCAAGCTTTAGCTGGAGTTATAAATTAAATCAGAAAAAAGGCTTTAACCAAAATGTTTTTATCATTTGGCTAAAGCCTTTTTTATTATCAATTCTTCAATCATATTTCAACCATAGCCCAAGGTTTCAACCTTGGGTACTTTTGATTATAACATATTGCGTTCCCATGGTTGAAACCACGGGTTATGGTTGATTAATTGTACGATAAAAATCGTAATAATTTATTGTGTTCTCATGATTGAAAATGTACGTTATCTCTAATTTTGAAAATGAAAGTTTAATAACTTCAACTAATATTTTTCTATCTTTATATAAAAATTTTATAAAGATGACCATTCAGCAATTAAAATATATAGTCGCATTAGACGAAGAGCGCCATTTTGCCAGAGCTGCAGAAGTTTGTATGGTAACACAACCCGGACTGACGATTCAGTTAAAAAATTTGGAAGAAGAAATTGGAATCAAAATTTTTGATCGGAATAAAGTGCCTTTAACACCTACTCTACTTGGAATTGAGATTATAAATCGCGCCAAAAAAATTCTTCGTGAAGCTGATGAAATTCGGGATTTTGTGGTTAATGAAAAAAATAAACTTGAAGGTGAAGTCAAAATCGGTATTATTTCGACATTATCACCCTATCTGATTCCGCTTTTTATTAAGGCAATGAAAATAGCAACTCCCAAAATGCAATTCATTATAAAAGAAGCTAATACAGGTCAGCTTATGAATGATGTTATGACCGGAGCGCTCGATGTAGCAATTATGGCAACTCCAACAGGAAATCCGCATTTAATAGAACATCCGGTTTTCAAAGAGCCTTTTGTTGCATATTTAAATACCGTTCATCCTATGGCAGCAGAATCTCATTATGAACTACAGCCGTCAGACAGAGCCGAATTACTTTTACTCCAAAATGAATATTGTTATAATGCACAACTATTGGACATTTGCGACATAAAAAATCCAGGCAAAATAAAAGAACAATTCAGTTATGATATCAGTTCGATTGAAACCTTAAAAAATCTGGTTCGAGCACAATTAGGATTTGCAATAATACCGGAACTTTCAATGATTAATGAAGTCGAAACAGGCCTTTTTAAACATTTTAAAGAACCAAAACCTGTTCGCGAAATCAGTCTTGTGGTTTCAGATACTTTTTCGAAAAAATTACTTCTCGAAAAAATGAATGAAGCAATTTGGAATTGCCTTCCGGAATCCTTACAGCAAAATTTTGCCTATAAAAAGATAAAATGGAACGATTCTCCTTATTTTATTAAAGCAACCACGAGATAAGTTTTTTATAGAAAGTTAAATTGTGTGCATAAAGAATTGGGTTGTGCCGTTAGGCACAAAACGTCGGTAGAAAAGTTAAAGACGTCAAATCAAAGATCGAAAGTCAGAATAATGTGCCTTTAGGCACTAAATGTTGGTAATAAATAGGTTCGGAATCCGTTGGCGTGCCGTAGGTACGCAACAAAACGAAACTTATTGCATACCTACGGCACGCTAAACCTGTTCCAAATTCATATTTTCTACCAACATTTTGTACCTAACGGCACAACCTAATTCGTGATTCATATTAATCATAAAAAAAACTGTTTCTACCAACGATTTATACCTAACGGCACAATCCAACTTCTATATCCGTCTTAATCATAAAAAAACTGTTTCTACCAACGTTTTGTACCTAACGGCACAACCCAAATTCTATATCCGTCTTAATCATAAAAAAACTGTTTCTACCAACGTTTTGTACCTAACGGCACAATCCAATTCTTGATTCATATTAATCATAAAAAAAGCCTAAATACTTTACAGTATTTAGGCTTTTTATAAGTAAGATGTTTGAATTATTTTTTGCTTAAATCTTTAGCTGCGCCAATAATTACGTTAGCAACTGCATCAGGTTGAGAGATGAAAACACAGTGGCTTCCTTTAACTTCTGTAACTTTAGTATTTGAACGTTTGTACATTGCACGTTGAATAGAAGGATCAATACTTTTATCTTGTGTTGCAAGAACTGCATAAGCCGGTTTATCTTTCCATGCTGCTTTTGTTATAGGTGTTCCAAATCCTTTTGCATAAAAAGCTCCTTGAGATGCGTACATAAATACAGCCAGTTCTTTACTTACATCGGCACAAAATCCTGCGTGAAATTTAGCTTCATCATAATAAACAATTCCTTTATCATTTGGAGGTAAAACACCGTTTTCCGGAGCTGGAGGTGCAGTTTGTAACCATTGTACAGTATTTTCTCCGTTATCAGGCTGAAAAGCCGCTACATAAACCAATCCAACAACTTTTGGGTGATTTCCAGCTTCAGTAATTACAGTTCCGCCCCAAGAATGTCCTACCAAAATTGTTGGTCCGTCTTGATTATCAAGTACTACTTTTGTTGCTGCAACATCATCTTCAAGAGAACTTAAAGGATTTTGAACGATTGTTACTTTATATCCTTTTTTAGAAAGTATATCATATAAATTTCTCCATCCGGAACCATCGGCGAAAGCTCCGTGTACCAAAACTACATTTTTAACCTTTGTTGGCGCTGTTTGCGCGCTTACATTTGCTACCGCTAAAAGACTTAAAATTAATGCTGCAGACATGAATATACGATTCAATTGTCTTTTTAAAATTGCTGTTTTCATTTGTTTATTTTTTAAGATGTTATGATTTAATTTAATTGTGGTTATTAGAAATTAATTAAGATATTAGAGTTGATTTTAAAACGATTTCTGTATTAAGTAATTTTGAAATTGGACAAATTTCTTTTGCTTTTTGAGCTGTTTTTTCAAAATCTTCAACAGAAATTCCAGGAACTGAACCCGAAAGTTCCAAAGTGATTAAAGTAATTGTACCATCTTCAAAAGTTACTTTTGCAACTGTGTTAAGGTCTTCTGGCACAAAACCAGTTTCTGATAATAAAAAGCTCAATTGCATTGTAAAACATCCTGCATGTGCCGCGGCGATCAATTCTTCAGGATTTGTTCCTACTCCTTCTGCAAAACGAGTTTTAAAAGACAGTTGTGCGTTGTTTAATGTTGTACTTTGAGTTGTAATGGTTCCGTTTCCTTCCATTCCTGTACCTTTCCAGTTTGCGTTTGCGTTTCTTGTAAATTTCATGACTAAAGTTTTTAATGTTATAAATTTTTGATTTTCAAATAATTGTTCTGATTTGATGAGACAAATGTATAGCGGTTATCCTCATTAATCAAATTGATAATTTTGTAGTCTTATAAATAAAATTTATAATATTGGATTTTTAATTTTAGTAACGGTCTATCTTTTATGGCGCCGAGCTTACTATTGCTTTTAAAGATTTAAACGCTTACTTTCTAATTATTTTAGCCAACATATGTGCCATGATCAAAATCTCCTTATAAAATGGATATTGAAACTAAAATCTGATCTAGAAACTTGCCGTATTTCGCTATAACATTCTAAGGAATATTGATATCTCGTCATAAACAAAATAAACCCTAAAGTGAATTTTCTTTAAATACAACTTCAAACAGACTTCTACTTATAAAGCATTCGTATTCAAAAATTTACTAACTTTAGAATATAAGTTCAGATCGTATTCTCTTGGCAGAAAGTCTAATTTAGAAGACAATTAATTCTCGCCGAATGCAATAAACATCCATTAATAAATGTTATCTACATAGGCATTAATACGTTTTTAATGCTTTAAATAAATTACAAGGAAGTATGAAAAAAATAATGTTTATAATTATAATAACCGGGATTTGTCTACAAGGATATGCTCAAAAAGAAGTGAATGGTAAATACAAACCAATTCCGGCCAACAATTCTGAAATAAAAGAAAATCTACCGCCAACAGAAATACCTCCAAAGACAGATACGCCGCCGGTAAAAGATCCAACGGTTTTAAAAATCAATCCGGATGACCTTTATAAAAATAATAGTCTCTATAAAAAAGAAGCTAATGTTGAAGGAATTTTCTATAGAAGAAATGAATATTTAGGCGGTTATGTGACCAATACAACCGTTTCGTCAGTTCGATATCGTGATGCTGCTTTTGTAGATGGAGACAAAATCAGAGTTTATCTGAATGATAAAGTGATTGAAAAAGAAGTAAGTCTAAATGGAGAATTTCAGGGTTTCAAAATAACGCTGGTAAAAGGAATCAACAAAATTGATTTTGAAGCTTTAAACGAAGGTTCTGCATCACCAAATACAGCCGAATTTCAGGTTTATGATGAAAAAGGCGAAGTAATCAAAGCCAGCCAATGGAATGTTGGAACTGGTTACAAGGCAACTATTATATTGTATAAAGAATAAATTTGTTCTGCAATCTAGAAAAACAAACCCGACAAGCTTTCAAAAACTTGTCGGGTTTACTTTTTAATTGAATCTATAAGATTCTGAATAATAATTTACGGTAAATTCAAATCTTTAAATCCTGCAACTTCTGTAGAAACTTCTCCTAACCAACCCGCTTCTGCACGATTCGAATTATAAACTTTTACAAAGTCAATTCCTTTTAGTTTTACCGATTCTCCTTTTGAGTTTACAGCCCAATCGATATTAATTTGCGCTTTGTCATCAGCATTAGACCAGTTGTCTGCGTAACCCCAATCGTATGCCGGACAAACCCAATAACTTCCTGTTCCTGATTGATCGAATGCATTAGATTGCAAAAATGTTCCTTTAAAAGTAATCGTATTTCCTTTCCAAGATGGATAAAAAGGCTGACTGTGAAAAGGATTTTTAGAAACATAACCTGTTTTTCCCTGATTATCCGTCCAGCGAATATAATTTGGCTCACTTGGATCTTCCGGTTCTGTAGCTGGTTTGTAATACGTTAGCTCGTAATTTTTAATTGTAGTTGCTTTGTTATGCTCAGAACCGGCAATTTCGAACCATTCATCGTCCGGTTTTCCATTTCCGTTAGCATCGATAGAAACCATTATAATTCCAGGTTCAGCCCAATTCGAAAATGCATTTCCAAGTACAATAAAATCACTTCCTTCTTTATTAATAACGGTATGATCAAAACCGAACGTTACATAACCTCCAAATCCTCCAAGGCTAATCATACTATTATCAGTCGTGATTGCTTTTTCAGCTTTTGCTCGCATGGTTTCATCTGTATCTCCCGCTTCATATTGCGGTAAACCATTTGTAAATTGTCCCGGCGCAGGAAAGAAATCGAACACATTTTTGATTCTGTTTAAATACGCCTTATCGTTTACTGTAACCGTAAATGATTTCGAACTTTCGCCTACTCCATTTTTAGCTTTAAATTCAATATTATAAGTTCCAGCTGTTGCAAATACATAAGATAAATCAGCAGTTGTTGAAACTTCCTTGTTATTTACGAACCATTTATAGGTATTCTCGATCTCACTTCCCACTTGAGGTTTAACACTGAACCATTGCATTTTATCTGCAACGAAACCATTTGCAGGAATAGTAATTTCAATTTTTGGAGGATTCTGTACAGCATCATCATCTTTAGAACATCCCGCCAGGAACAGGACAATTGACAAGGTAAATAAAATCTTCTTCATTTTTCTTTTTTTAATTTTAAAGGTTATTTATTGTTTTTGATAGTTTTCTTTAGTTTAAAGGCAAAGTGAGCCGGAATATCTCCTGTAATTACAGTAAACTTATTTTCTCCGTTTTTATCGATACAATACAGTTTTCCGGGTGACACATAATCACCGGCATCTGTTATGTAAACATTTAGCGAGAAAGGATCAACAGCAAGTCCGTAAGGTGTTTTTATTTGATCGCTAACGGCTTTCGGTAAAAAACTTCCTTCAAGCAAAGTCTCTTTTTTTACATCGATCATTGAGTAATTTATTTTCCATTTGAAAGTGACATAACTAAACTCAGATCCAATTATATAACCTTTATCGCCCACAATAGAAAGATTGGCACAAGCGATATCAAAGGTTTTCTTGACTTTATCTGTTTTGGTATCAATGACAAAAAGTTTAGACGGAATACTATAATAATCGCCGCGAGAACTTACATAAATATCGCCATCTGCATCTGCTTTAAGTCTGTGAAGGTTTATTGCAACATCAATATCTTTGATTTTTGTAAAGGTTTTTAAGTCTATTACAGAAACTGTTCTTTCGTAATTTGGCGGACTATATCCTCCGGAATTTGCGATATACAATTTGTCGCCTACAATTGCCATTTCTTCAGGCTGACGTCCTACTTTTACAGTTCTTGTAATCTTAAGTGATGTAGTATCGATTTCGGCAACAAAACCATTTGGAGAATTTTCTCCCAATTGTACTTCGCCATCATAAGCGCTTGCATAAGCTTTTCCGTTTGCGAAAGTCACGTAACGACAGTTTTTTATATCAATAACTTTAAGACGTTTCGTCGTTGAAGCATCCATAACTTCGATCTTATTTGAGTTATTGATTACTGCATAAACTTTTGATCCGTAGATACCAATATCATTTCCCACATCTCCCAAACCTAAAGTCGCTTCGGGATTTGCCTGACCGTAAACATTTCGTCTGTAAGTCCCGGATTGATAGTCATAATAGTCTAATGACGATTTGTTCATATTCATATTTCCTTCGTTAAGAAGATAAAATCCGTCGACTGTTGTAACCGTTTCCGGAGGCAATACGACAACTTCTTCAGGGATAATAGGATCATCTTTCTGACACGCCTGAAAACTCAAGGTTATTAAAACCAATACGATCAAAAACTTGAAGTTTGTTTTCATAATAGAAAATTTAATTATTAGTATCTTTTACATTAAAAATTTACGGACAGACTCAGGCGATAATTTCTTCCGGGCATCGGAAAATTTAAAACCACATCATAATATTGATTGAAAAGATTGTTAACCTCCGCTCCTATTTTCGTTGGAAGTTTTAAGAATTTCCCATCCCAAATCAAAGCCACATCGCTGGTATACCAAGGCTTTACATAATTTACAGGAATATTGGCTTTCTGACTGTATCGTTCTCCGGTATAAATAAAGCTGTAGTTCAACTGCCAGTTTTTACAGCTTATAGACGAAGTTGCCGTTCCGCTGTTCATTGGCGTATACGGAATCTGATCTCCATAAGTCGTGCCTTGTGGCGTAACATCGATTGCTTTTTGATAGGTATAACTTAAACCTAAATCCAAAAATATATCTTCCGGAAAACGAAATACGAAGTTGGTATTTAATTCAAAACCTGTAATATCAACTTCGCCAAGATTCATCATCGTCCAGCGAAATAAATTTGCAGAAGGCATCGCAACAATTTTATCTTTTACGTGATTATAATATACATCAGCCTGAAAAGACGCTGATTGCAGAAACTTTTTTGGTTCGATTATATAAGTTGAACCAAAATCGTATTGTGTAGTAAATTCAGGCTTTAAAGAGCTGTTTCCGATAAAAGTATAATACAAATCATTGAAAGTTGGCATTCTGAAAGATTCTTTATAAAATGCTCTGACTCTGAAATTTTTACTATCGAAAGGCTGATAAGAAGCCGATACAACCGGACAAAAAACATGCTGACTGTCTCCTTGCTGATAATATTTTACTTGTTCGTCAACGTAAGCACCTAATAAATTTGCCTGAATATCAAGTCTTGACCAATGCATTTCTGTAGATAATGCGGCCAAATAAGAATATCGGGTTGGATATGGAAATCGGTATAAATTAGCAGTAAGTGTATTGATCGAAAAATCTGTTGCCAAAGAAACTTTCCACCATTCTTTAATCGTGTATTGGTTTACAACAGAAGCATAAAATTCATTTTGATAATATTTATTATCCAGCGCTCCCTGAAGTGTTTTATAATCCGGATCAATGTACCGATTATAATCTCTGCTGAATTTTATATTCGCCAATAATTCGTATTTCTTAGAAAAAGAATTTTGATAAGAGCCGTGAACAAAAAAGTTTCTGTCCCATTGTCGCTGCACATATTCATATTTATTGGCTAAAATTGCTCCCGGAAGTCCGCGTTCAGAATCATAATAATACGCTTTTAACGAGGTTTGACCAGTGTTTCCAAGTTTTCCCTGAAATGTCAATTCGCTTCTTAACGCTGTAATATCTCCATTTTGACGAACTGCCGTTGTATCATAACCATTTGTTTTTTGGTATCTGTACCTATATTTTCCATCGGCTTTAAGCCATTCAGTACTTGCTGTAAGAGAGAATCTGGAAGATAATTTTTGCTGATATAGAAAAGAAGGATTAAAAAGTCCGAAGGAACCTGTTTTTACGCCAACTCTTATTTTTGTATTTTTTCCGGAGGAGAAATCGGGAATTTTTGTCTTTAAGAAAAGTGTATTCGAAGCGAAAAAACCTCTTGCTGGCTGAAAAATAGTCGATTTCTGTCCGTTATACAATTCAATGGCTTCGATATTATCCAGCGAATATTTCCCAAGATCTACTTGTCCGTTTTGAGCATTTCCAACGGTCATTCCATCATAAAAAACCGCCGTATGAGCGCTTCCTAAACTTCGGACATTGATAGTTTTCAAACCGCCAATTCCGCCATAATCTTTCAATTGCACTCCAGAAAAATAACGCACAGCATCTGCAACAGAAAGACTATTTAATTTTTCGAGCTGTTTTCCTGACAATATCTGTACAGGCATAGGAGATTCGACCTTAAACTCACGCTTGCTTGTGGTTACAATAACCTCATTCAATTGATGTTTCTTTAAAGAATCTGATTCCTTATTATTTTTCAGCGGATTATCCTGTGCATACATCGGATTCAAAAATAAAATCCATGCCAATACAAAAAATCCACTATGTATTAGGCGAAAACGCCTATGTTCACATAAGTGCATAAAAAAATACTCTATTTAACTAAATAGTTGTTAACGGTAAAATCGAAATCAAATGTTAGTTTGATATTTGTGTTTGTCTCAAAACTCTGGTCCGCGAGAGCTTGAAATTATACGCATTGGCAGGTCTCCTGACTTATTCCCATTTTGATCAGCCTTCCCACATTTAGAAAAAATGCAGTGGCAAAAGATTCGATTTCAAAGGCTTAAAAAAGCGATTAGATCAGTCAAAATGTTGCATGGAATTTACAGTAACGGGCTTGTTCAGGATTTGCACCTGATTCCCTCTTCGTCAGCTAAACTCGAAAAGAATAGCTAAACCATTGCGAGCGCAAAGATACATAAACACACCAGTTAATACCTATTTTCTGATAAAAAACAGAAAACAGAAGGGTATATAACTATAAAACAGATGTTTTTAATTACAATTGTTTTTATTAGAAATAATTAATTTAATACAAAATCCCGAAGTTAAATATCATTAAGCTTCGGGAATAATTATAATATTATGTTGAAGAAATCTCTCCTTAAGACGTAGCTTAACCCCAATCTTGTCATTTCGACAGAGGAGAAATCACACACGGAACTCGACAAAGATTGGCGATTTTGATTGCGGATTTTCTAGTGTGATTTCTCCTCTGTCGAAATGACAAAAACTTTGTGTCTTTGCGCCTTTGCGAGATTAATTATATTTTTAAAAAAGCTTAACGAATAGCGGGATCAGCTCCTGAAAAAAAAATACTTTTATCATAGAAATCAAAAATGACAATATTGTAGTCTCTTTATAATATTAATTTTAATTAGCTTTCTTTTAAACTAATATCCAACACTTAAAAAAATTAAGAGTAACTTTATAATTCTAAAAATTAATAAAAGAAATGGAAAATAACAGAGAAAACAGCAATCTTTCAGATTCTAAAAACTGGAAATGGGGATTTTTCTATTATAACAAAAATGACAAAGATTTATTTCCACCTAAAAGAAATGGACAAGCAGGATTTACAATAAATTTCGCAAATCCTCGCTCCGTAATTCTATTTCTTGTGTTTATAATTTTACTTTTAATTCCAATGTTTTTTATATTTTCTAAAGTATAAAATATAACTTTTACAAGAAATACATACCTCTTCAATATTGGATTTTTTTACATTACTTTTTGTGAAAAAAGCATAATAATGCTTCTCTATCAAATACAAATTAAGTCAATTACATAATTTAAAATATCATACCAATCAAGAATTGAAATGTGCCGTTAGGTACAAAATATTGGTAGAAATTAGATTATAAATACATTGGCGTGCCGTAGGTACGCAACGAAACGCTAATCATTGCATACCTACGGCACGCTAAATCAATTCCAATTGATGTTTTCTACCAACATTTTGTACCTAACGGTACAAGTTGCAGACTTTCAACTCTTGATTTCTACAAATATTTTTTTGCTAACAACATCAATTGCTGGCTTTCACTCCGTGATTATTATGTATAATTATGTATTTAATTGTCTTCGTTTTTTAAACATTAATAAAATGGACTTCCTCAAACATTATCAATAACACATAAACACATACCATAATTAACTCATTAAAAAATAAGTAAATCATTTATTTTTTAACATTATATACATCATATTAATATTTTTCTTATCATTGTAGCACAGTATAGTATAGTACTGCATCTTAACTATTTAAAATAAATTATTATGCAAGAAAAAATTACAAGAGAAAAATTTTCGGTTAAAGGATTTCTTACCGTCATACTATTATTATTTGCTTTATGCAGTTTTGCACAAACCTATGAATTCGAGAATGGAACGCGCACCAATAGCGCCAACATTCAAAACTGCGATGCTTGTTCCAACAAAATAGTTGGGAATTTAGGAGGTGATAGCAGTGTTTCTGTCAACGTTTCTGTAACGACAACTGGCTGGTACAATCTGCAATTGTTTTATTGTACGGGCGATCCCAGAACCATTCGTTTAACGGCAGGTTCCGCAACAGCCATATCGATTCCGTGTGATCCTAGCGGAGGCTGGAGTACTGCAGCCTCAAAAAACATCAGTGTCTATTTAAACAGCGGAACCACTACTCTGCTTTGGGATAACACGAATTCCTGGGCGCCAAATTTAGACAAGTTTGTTTTGACTCCAATGGCGGCATCAACGACTCAAACAGTGAATTTTGGAACCAATAACAGTGTGGTTTACAATTTAACCAACAAGACTTATAACGTAAAATTCAATGGCGCAACAGTAATTACTAATGCATCTGCTTATGCGTCTAGCGATCAGCAATATGTGAGCAGTAATTTTGCTTCGGCGGTTTACTCTACAGAAGCGTTTACAGATAATATCGGTAGTGGTACGAAGCATATTTTCACTTTAAGTGGAAATTATACGTTGGGAATGCAACAGATTTTCTACACTTATACCAATAAAAATTATCTTGCAGTTCAGGTTGTCCTTACGGGAAATGGCTCGAATTGCTACAAAATGTCGCCTTTGACAAGTTATCAGGTAACGCCAAATTTTGGCACAGGAGATACTAGAGCCGTTTTTGTGCCTTATGATAATGATGCTTGGGTTCGCTATAATGCTTATCCGCTTAATGCTGCAGATTTTACAGCGTCTGAGGTTACTAACATTTACAACAATACGAATCGAAAAGGATTAGTTATTGGTTCTCTTGAACACACAAAATGGAAAACCGGAATTACGGTAAACGGTGGCGGAACCTCATCTGCTTACGTTTCGGTTATTGCAGGATGGACAAAAAAGGAAGTTACGAGAGATACTCGTGGTCATGGTTGGGTAAATGTTGGGCAAACAAGTTGTCCTTCGCCTAAAGTGATTATAAGTGCAAATGACGATTGGCGAACTGGTTTTGAAGAATTTGCTCAGGCAAACGCAGCGCTTCAACCTAAATATATTTTCGATTGGACGGCACCAAAACCAATGGGTTGGAATAGTTGGGGCGCCATGCAGACTTCTATTAATCTAACGAAAGTCAATGCCGTTGTAGACTTTTTCAAAAACGATTGTCCGGCTTTCAAAACGGAAGACAATACTTTATTCATCGATCTTGATTCGTATTGGGATAATATGTCTGATGCACAACTGGCACAATTTGTTACTTATGCTAAAAGCAAAGGTTTTAAAGCCGGTATTTACTGGGCTCCATTTGTAGATTGGGGAAAATATAATCGTCAGGTCGAAGGTAGTTCGTACAACTACAATCAATGTTGGACGACGGTTAATGGTGCTCCTTTTGAATTGGATGGCGCATATGCCATGGATCCCACAAGTCCGGGAACTAAGGCGAGAATACACTATTTTATCAATCGTTTTAAAGCCGCTGGTTTTGAGATGGTAAAAGTCGACTTTTTGACGCACGCCAGTATTGAAGCCGATAGTTTTGTGAACTATCAATTACATACAGGAATGGAAGCGTATCAGGAAGGAATGAAATATTTAGTCGACGAAATTAATGGTACAATGTTAGTCGAAGCAGCGATATCTCCAAATATTGCAACAGGTCCGTATGTGCATATGCGTCGTATTGCCTGCGATGCTTATAGCAGTATTGGAGATAGCGATTATACACTTAACAGCACAACTTATGGCTGGTGGCAAAATCAAATTTATGATTATCTTGATGCTGATCACGTTGTATTTGGTACTGTTACTGCAGGAGAAAATCGTGCGAGACTTTTAGGTAGTGTCGTAACGGGAACGATTACAACTGGTGATGATTTTTCTGTTGCGGGAGCCTGGAAAGCAAAAGCACAATCACTTTTACAAAATACTGATGTTATGAATGTTGCCAAAGCTGACGTGCAATTTCGCCCTGCTGATGGAAATACAGGTTATAATGCTGCCAATGTTTTTTCAGCTACAAAAAACGGAGTTACTTATGTAGCTGTTTTTAATTATAGCAATGCAGCAGTAACCAACAATGTCAATTTAAGCCGTCTTGGCTTGGGTTCCGGAAATTATACGGTTAAAGAATTGTATTCTGGTGCAACAAGCACAACACAAGGAACTTTGAGTGTTCAATTGCCTCAGGCCGATGCAGCTTTATATGCAATTTCGGTGGCAACGAATTTAAGTACGCCTAATTATTTTAAAACTGCTGCGACCAATTATGTGTTTCCAAATCCGGCATCAAGTACTTTCAGAATAAAATTTGATCATACTATAAATGGTCCAGTTGCGCTTTCTATGTATGATACAGCCGGAAAAGAAGTTTGGAAAACGATTATTATTGCCGAAGACATGATTACTTCTGAAGTTCCTGTAAATGGTCTTGCCAAAGGTGTTTATATGATAAAAGCTTCAACAGAAGGGAATTCGGTACAAAACTTTAAATTTGTTAAGAATTAGATTTTACAATTTGCCTCAATTATAAACTTAAAATCCCATTCGCTTCTGTGAATGGGATTTTTGATTTTGAAGACGAATTTCACTAATTGCCACTAATTAGTTTGTGGAATTAATTTCACAAACTAAGCAAATCCTTTAAATTTGTGAATATTAGTAAAATTCGTGTTTAAATTGATTCAGAATATTTGCTCCAGATAACATTTCGATGGATTTATTATGACTCTTCTGAATTAAATATAACGATTAATTATATTCTCAAAAAACTCTTGTTTTCCGCTTTGTAGTTCCAGTTCGCCGTTTTCAATTGCAATCGTGTACAAATCTTTAAAATTCAGTTTACCCTGTTCGAACTGTTTCCCTTTTCCGCTATCAAAAGAACTATAGCGTTGTTTTCTTAAATTTTCATATTGTGACGAACTAATAATTTGATCAGCAGTCAATAAAGCTCTTGCAAAAACATCTGCGCCACCAATATGTGCCAGAAAAATATCCTCCATATCTGTAGAGTTTCTTCTAATTTTTGCATCAAAATTTACGCCGCCACCATTAACTCCGCCCGCTTTAAGAAAAACCAGCATCGCTTCTGTAACATCCTGAATGTTATTTGGAAACTGAGAAGTATCCCAACCATTCTGGCTATCTCCTCTGTTGGCATCAATACTTCCTAACATCCCTGACATCGCTGCTACATCAAGCTCATGCTGAAAAGTATGCTGTGCTAATGTTGCATGGTTTACTTCTATATTTATTTTAAAATCTTTCTCTAAACCATGTTGGCGTAAGAAACCAATTGTCGTGGCGCAATCAAAATCGTATTGATGTTTTGAGGGTTCCATAGGTTTTGGTTCTATTAAAAAATTTCCTTTAAAACCTTGTCCTCTTGCATAATCTCTTGCTTTAGTCAAAAACGTTCCCATATGATCCAGTTCGCGTTTCATATCCGTATTTAATAAGCTCAAATAACCTTCGCGCGCTCCCCAAAAAACATAGTTTTCGCCTCCAAGCGCAATAGTTACATCCAACGCTAATTTTACCTGAGCCGCAGCTCTGGCAACTACTTTAAAATCCGGATTTGTAGCAGCTCCGTTCATATATCGCGGATTCGAAAAACAATTGGCAGCTCCCCAAAGCGCTTTAATTCCTGAGATTGCTTGTTTTTCTTTTAAATAATCTGTCATGGTTGCCAATCGCAATTCCGTCTGGGTAAAAGTCTGTCCTTCCTGAACCAAATCATGATCGTGAAAACAATAATAATCGAATCCCATTTTGCTTATAAATTCAAAAGCGGCATCGGCTCGATTTTTTGCAGACTGAATAGGTTCTCTTAATTCGTTCCAGGCAAGAGTCTGAGTTCCTTGTCCAAAAGGATCTGAACCATTACCTCCAAAACTGTACCAATAAGATATTGCAAATTTAAAATGCTCTCGCATAGTTTTGCCAGCAACAATTTGGTCAGGATTATAATATCTGAATGCCAAAGGATTGTCTGAATCCTTTCCTTCAAAATTGATTTTACCAATTCCTTTATAATACTCTTTGTCTCCTAAAACTACCATTTTTCTTGCTTTATTATTAACCTGATTTCCTTTTCCAACCCTTGCTATATCAAGATCCAAATATATAGTTTAAATGACCATTTGAAAATAAAAAAACGTTTGAATTGTTACTTTAGAATAGATTTTTGTTATAAAAGACTAACCCCTTAGAAACTAATCTAATGAACTCACATTTCCGGTTCTGGTCAATACTCCCCAACTCTGACTTTCTCCTTTTATGGCTCTTCTAATGGCTCTGAACAATATCACATACATTAATTGACGATACACAAATCGTTGTGGAATAAGCCATATTAATTTACTTAATCGCTCTTTTTCAAAGACAAAAGCAATTACACTCACTAACATATCGACAAGCATAAATACCAAGTAATAAATCGCAATTTTATGAAGACTGTCCGGATCATTATGATTCCAGATTAAACTTAAAATCAAGATTAAATCTGCCAGTGGAGCAAATATTGGAAGCAGAATCTGAAATATCAGCACATTTGGTAGCGAAATCATTCCCAAACCTTTATATTTTGGATTAAAACAAGCATCGCGATTTTTCCAGAATGCCTGCATGATTCCGTAGCTCCAACGAAAACGCTGTTTCATAAACTCATTCAAAGTTTCCGGAGCTTCTGTAACCGCAACGGCTTCAACACAATTGACAATGCGGTAGTTATTTCGCAAAATTCTAATCGTCAAATCACAATCTTCGGCTAGAGTATCTGTTGTAAATCCTCCGGCATTTTCTATCGCTTCTTTTCTAAAAGCTCCAATTGCGCCAGGTACAACCGTAATTCCATTAACTAAATCAAAAGCTCGTCTGTCAAAGTTTTGTGCAGTTGTATATTCAATACTTTGCCATCTTGCCAACATCGTATTTTCGTTACCCACTTTTACATTTCCGGCAACAGCGCCAACTTGCTGATTGTTTTTAAATTGTAGTCTGAAACACTTCATTAATTGCGAAAGCGCGTCGGTTTTTAATTGCGTATCGGCATCAATACAAACTACAAAATCACTATTTGTAATGGAAATTCCATAGTTTAAAGCAGAAGCTTTTCCGCCATTCACTTTAGTGTGTACTTTTACAATATGATGATCTTTATATTCTAAATCTACTTTAGAAAAAGTGCTGTCTTTTGAACCATCATCAACAAAAATAATATCGAAACTTGGGTAATCTTGGCGCAACAAATTCTGAATTGTTTTTACCGCATTTACTTCTTCATTATATGCCGGAACAATAATACTTACTTTAGGATAATTTTCTCCTTCTGTAGTATAAGACAATGGATGTTTGTAGTCTTTCCATTTCTTGTAAAAAGCCATAATTGCCATCAGTAAAATACGAAAGAATCCTAACAGAATTGCAATCCAGAAAACAGCCGTAATAAAATGTCCAAACCAATATCCCAGACCAAAAATAATATTGTCAAGCGTCATTAAATTCCCTTTGGCTTTGGGCATGATTTCGTTTTTACTTTTTCCTAATAACTTAGAAACAGTAGTAAATTTAACACCTTTGTCTTTAAAATATTTAATAATTCGGGGCAAAGCTTCTACAGTTTGTTGCCTGTTTCCGCCCGCATCATGAAGTAAAATGATTCCTTTGGTTGGATCTTCTTCATATTCTCTGATGGTTCTGGCATAAATACTGTCAGCGATAATTCCTTTTTCCCAATCGTTGGGATCGATACTTTCTCCAACCGTATAATAATTCTGCGCTTTACTCAACGCAACAGGTCTTAGTTCCGCTTCTGTTGTAGGTTCTGCATCTGCATTATATGGCGCTCTAAAAAGTACGGTGCTTCTGCCAGTAACGGCTTCGATCAGCAAACGCGTAGTTTCCATTTCTGCCGAAGCCCTTTCTTTACTTACCAATGCAATATTTGGATGCGTAAAAGTATGATTCCCAATTTCGTGACCTTCGGTATAAATTCGCTGTAAAAGCGGAATATTATTTTCACCCTGAAGTCCCACAACAAAAAAAGTTGCAGGTACATTTTCACGTTTCAAAATATCCAGAATTTGTGGTGTATAAGTTGGATCAGGACCATCATCAAAAGTCAAAACAACCTCATTATGTACATTCCCAAACTTGCTGATTACATACTTTGTTGGCAGTTCAAGATAACTTTCCTCGGTTATTATCGATTCTTTCGGATCTGCCTGAAGTTTAATTTTCCCTGGCTGAGGATCTGTCAAAACATTCAAAACTTCGCCTTCTCCAATATAATCCGGAGTCGAAAAACTCATGTGTACTTTTTCTAATGTTCTAAAATCAAAGCTGTTTTTTGCAACACTTTCGTTCGTCAAACTTCGATTATAATAATGCCACAATCTGCCGTCTTCGCTCCCTAATCGCCATAATGCCGTGCCCGCGGTTCCATATTCATCTGCAAACCGAATCGTATTAAAATTCGTCGCTGCATCTGTAAAATACACCTGATGTTTGTTCCCTCTTCCGTCTTTATAACTAAAAGAATTGTTATAAGTATTATTATCGAAAGTAATCGTTGCGCCATATTGTTTTGCGAGCGATAAAGCTTCATCATAAGTCACGGTTATGGCTTCTTTATTTTGTTCCCAATCATAACCATATCCGGCAAAACAGAGAATAATTTTGTTTGATGGAATTTCTTTCGCAATCTGATCAAGGATTCTTTCTGTCCATTTCTGACTGCTTATTGCTCCCGGAACACTTCCTGCATAATGCTCGTCATATGCCATCAAAAACATATAATCATTGTATTTTGCCAATGCTTTTATATTAAAATCGCCATTGTCAGCCATGATATCCTGCGTGACAATAAAGCCTTGTGCATGCAATTTTTCGTAAAGTTCCTTCTGAAAAGCGATTATTGGTTCGTCGCTGCTTTCTTTAAATTCCTCAAAATCAATATTAATTCCCTGAAGTTTATATTGCTTAAGATTCTTTACAATATCATTTATCAGTCTTTCTCTTTTTACATCGTCATGCAGAATTCGGTGCACCAAATCTCCATCAAAATCTCCACCTTTCGATTCATTTATATTGTTGATTATTGGAATAATTTTGATTCCGGCTTTCTTCATAATCTTCAAAGCTGCCGTATCAATTTCTGTCCGAAGTAAATCAGTTTTAGGATCTATAAAAAACCATTCGGGAATCACCATATTGAGTTTATCAATATTTTTTTGAAGCGAAAACAAACTCTGCGGATCCCAATCTACATAAAAAGCGGCACG
Organism: Flavobacterium sp. 90; assembly: GCF_004339525.1. Taxonomy (NCBI): domain Bacteria; kingdom Pseudomonadati; phylum Bacteroidota; class Flavobacteriia; order Flavobacteriales; family Flavobacteriaceae; genus Flavobacterium; species Flavobacterium sp. 90. Next base: position 6,056,948 of record NZ_SMGE01000001.1, read on the forward strand.
GATTTCCTGAAAATCAACGGCCTGATTTTGCTTTTTCAACTCTTCCATTTTTGATTTTGATCTCAGGAAACTATCAAAACCTTTGTATTTTCTAAGATCTTTTGCGCTAAGTTCCTGCGGAATTGTTGGACTTAATAATTTTTGTGTCGAAGGATCATTACCCAAAATTGGCAATACAGGTTTTAAACCTCTTTGCAATGTGATAATAAAGACAGGAATTAGCATTAATAAGAAAAAAATAATCAATCGTGTTGACCATTGAAAAGTTCGCCAGCGTAATTTTGTTTCCGTCTGAAATACTTGTTTTTTATCTTCCATAATCTTCTCAAAATAGATGCATAAATGTACATCAAAAATTTTATTCGATTAAATTATTATCAGCATATTAACAATTTTCACGTTCTAAAACAGATTTTTATTATAATTCTTTTACGAATCTAAAATTTCGGCATACAATTCTTAATTCACTGACTTTTAAACAATCAACCATCTCAAATAACAAATAATTGTGGTATTTTTATAACAACGTAAATAAGTAAGCTTATTATGACAGAAACAAAAGACACGAATACCGAACTAAGTTTTTTCAAAAAAAGAGTATTTAATTTCTTTTCGAAAAAGGGTAAATTATTAGGTCAGATTGTCTTGACGCTTATTTTTTTTCTAATTGCTTTTTGGTTTATAAAACAAGAACGAACCGAACTTTATCAAATCAAAAACAGCATTAGCGAAGCAAGTCCGTTATGGATCTTAATTGGTTTTTTAGTTACTATATCCTATATCTTTCTGCAAGGATTAATGTATGTCGTTTCATTTTCGGCGATTGGTGCCAAAATCACTTTGAAAGATGCTACAAATTTGTTCTTGAAACGTAATTTTATTAGTGTATTTATTCCTGCTGGCGGTATTACCTCGCTTCTATTTTTTACAGAACCTTTGCTAAAAAAAGGCGTAACTAAAACAGATGTTCATTTATCATCGGCACTTTACGGTTTCACAGGTATTCTTTCCGTTGTTCTTTTTGCAATACCATTGTTTCTTTTTTCTCTGCTAAAAGGTGATATTGGTTATAACGAATGGTTGGTTTTTGGTCTTGTAATCGTCATAATTCCATTATTTTTTCTATTGTTTAATTCTTTACTTCAAAAGGGAAAACTCTATAGATTTATATTGAGAAATTTTCCCAAAATCGAACCGTTTTTACTTGATTTACAAGAACACAAAATAAACAAAATCGGCTTTTTCAAGATAGTCTTATGCTCCGTTATAATTGATGCAGTGGGAATTTTACATATTTACATTGCCATGAAGGCGCTTCAATTTGAATCGTCTCTTTTTGCAGCAACAATGGCTTATATTATCGCCGTAATTTTCCTAATTATTTCTCCATTTTTAAGAGGTTTGGGCGCAGTCGAAGTTTCTATGGGATATATTTTAATTCGGTATGGTTTTGATAATATGCAAGCCGTTGCTATCACTTTATTTTATCGCTTTTTTGAATTTTGGCTTCCTTTATTAGCGGGTATTATTCTTTTTGTTTCCAAAATTCAGAAGCTCTTATTACGCGTTATTCCTGCTTTACTTCTGCTGATTCTTGGTATTGTCAATATAATTTCTGTGCTCACGCCTGCAATTCATAGCCGTTTACATCTTCTAAAAGATTTTCTGCCAATTGAAGCTATAAGTACCTCAAATTATTTGGTACTTACAACCGGATTATTTCTATTGGTTACGTCAGCATTTATGCTAAAAGGACTCCGAATGGCATGGTGGTTTGCTGTGCTTTTATCGGTAATTTCTTTAATAGGAAATCTAACAAAAGCAATCGATTTTGAAGAATCTACGGTTGCGCTTCTGGTACTTTTTGTTTTAATCGCTACACGAAAAGAATACTATATAAAAACAAATCCAAAGCTTGGTATTATTGGGTTACAAACTTCGTTATTGAGTATTCTTGCCGTACTTATTTATGGCGTTCTTGGCTTTTATTTCTTTGATAAAAAGCATTTTAATATCGATTTTAGTTTAGTAGAATCGATTCGATATACACTCCAGAATTATTTTCTGATTGGAAGTGATAACCTGCATCCAACAGGAACTTTTGCTACACATTTTCTAATTTCGCTGAAGATTAGCGGATTCCTTTCTTTTGGCTTTTTAATCTATACTTTGGTAAAACCTTCGATCTTAAAAAATACGCCAACAGACGAAGAAAAAGAGATTGCAACTAACTTAATGCAGCAATACGGAAACTCAAGTCTGGGTTATTTTAAAACCTATTTTGATAAATCATTCTTTATTTCGAAAAGTAAAAATGTCTTTATTTCGTATCGGTTAGCAGGCAATTTTGCTGTTGTTTTAGAAAATCCTGTCGGAAGTTCCAGCGAAGAAATCAAACTTTGCATTCTTGAATTTGATCAATTTTGTTACGATTTTGGACTTAGAAGTATCTATTACCGAATTCCGGAAGCAAGTCTAAAAACATACACAGATATTGGCAAGAAATACTTCTTTCTTGGACAAGCTGCGGTTGTTGATCTTGGAGAATTTCATCTCGAAGGACAGAACCGAAAATCGTTGCGAAATGGTTTAAAAAAGATTATAGATCTTGGTTTGCAATCCATTGTAAATGATCCTCCAATAAAAGACGGATTATTGCAGCAAATAAAAGCGGTCAGCGATCAATGGCTTCAGGAAACTTCGAGAAAAGAAATCCTTTTTTCTCAGGGAATTTTTCTGTGGGAAGAACTCAAACAACAAACCATTATTACAGTCGAAAACAGCGAAGGCAAAATTCTTGCATTCATAAATATCATTCCTGATTATGCAAAAAATGAAAGCACTTACGATTTAATCCGAAAAACTGATGATGCGCCAAATGGCATCATGGACTTTATTATGGTTGCGCTGTTTAATTATCTCAAATCAAAAGACATTACTAATGTCGATCTTGGTTTGGCGCCAATGAGCGGAATCGAAAATCCACAAACCATTCAGGAAAAATCAATGAAATACGCTTACGAAAAAGTAAAATCATTTTCTCATTATAAAGGTTTGCGCAATTTCAAAGACAAATTTTCTCCTTCGTGGCACAATCAATATATTGTTTTTGAAGATGATTATGATTTAATTCAAATACCCCGAATTTTATCTAAAGTGATAAAACCTTAATTCTTTGGCGTGATTTTTATTTAAGTATAATCCCGAAGTTTCTGGATCGAGAGCAAATATTAAAAGTAGTAGTGCTTTACTAAAAAGTGCTCTCATAAGCCCCTTTTTAGATTAAAGACTTAATTTTAAATGTATTCTCCTTTCCCAAATTTAATTCTTTTCAATATGTAATTCATAAAAAAAGCGATCCAATAGATCGCTTTTTTATTAATATTTTGACAAACTTAAATAGGTAAAGATTTTATATGTTCTAAAGTTTTTTTTGCAAGTTCTATTTTCTCAGTAAACAAATTTCTACCATTTATCTCACGAGCAACTTCAGATAACTTTTCCTTTGTCTCACTTGACATCGCAATAATTTTTACCTCTTTCAGTGTTTTATTATCTTTTCTCATAATCACTTTATTTAATTGATTATTAATACATATCAAAATCAATTATTATACAAAATTATCTATTTTTTCTTGTAAACAAGTATTCCAATGTATTTATTTTTTGGGAAATATTGTACAAAATCTCTTTGCTCTTCATTCAAACCAAAGAAAATATAATTCTTTGAAAGTTCTTTAAAATATTTGTCTACAAAATAAGTATAAGTTCTTATTCTTCTACTTTTGTTTTTACAAGTTCCTAAACATTTTTTAGAACATGATTTTTTACATTCTTCCGCAAATGAATCTGAACTATCACTGCCTTGCACATATATGGGAAATCCGGGATTATCATTAAAAAATTTAGGCACAGTACTTAAGACCGTATTAAATACATTCCACATATCACCATTATTACTATTTTCTTTATCAGAAATACTTTTAGTTTCAGAATTATAATTTCCAAATCCTAAATTATAAATTGTTGCGCCGCTCTGTGTTTCGAAAGCTGAATATTGAACTGCTTTGATGATTTTTTTTTCACCCGTACTTTCAAAAAGATACTGCAGGATAGAATTTTGTATTGATAAGTTCGTTTCATAAATATCAATATTATTCATAGGTTTTTTCTTTCAAAATTACCAAATATTATATGAAGTATGGCAGTATTTAAAATTCAACAATCTTTTATTTTGTACAACACTAAACATCAATACTTTATAATATTTTCTTTGAAATTCACTTGCAAAATCTTACAATTCCTTTTAAAACAAAAAACTCACCAGATTATGATGAGTTTTTAAATTGAAAATATATAGTAAATAAGAAATTACCAGCCTTTTACCGCTCCGCCTTTAAACTCGCGAACGGCTGCCTGCTCTACTTCTGCAGATTGAAAAGCTTTTACAAACTGTTGTATTTTCTCTTCTTTTTTATTGTCTTCACGACTTACGATAAGATTTACATAAGGAGAATCTTTATCTTCAACAAATAAAGCATCACGCGCAGGAACTAATCCGGCTTGTGAAGCAAAAGTATTATTGATAATCGCAATCGTTACGTTTTGATCGTCTAAAGCTCTTGGTAATTGTGGCGCTTCAAGTTCTAAAATCTTAAGGTTTTTAGGGTTTTCTACGATATCAGTTACTTTAGGCAATAAACCTACATTTGGACGCAATTTCAATAATCCGTTTTTTTGTAAAAGCAACAACGAACGTCCACCGTTTGTTGGATCATTTGGAATAATAATCGTGCTTTCGTTTTTTAATTCCGAAAGGTTTTTGATTTTCTTCGAATAAGCAGCAATTGGATAAATGAAAGTTTTTGCGATAATTGCTAATTTATATCCGCGTTGTTTTGATTGTTCGTCAAGATAAGGTTTGTGCTGAAAAGCATTTGCATCAATATCTCCCTGACTCAAAGCCTCATTTGGAATTACATAATCGTTAAACGAAACCAACTCTACATCTAAACCATATTTATCTTTGGCTACTTTTTGTGCTGCCTGCGCCACAGCATATTCCGGTCCAGCAGCTACACCAACTTTTATGTGATGCGGATCGTCGTTTTTACTTTTTCCGCAATTAGCCAATGATAATGACAAGGCTATAATTCCGGCTGCTTTTAAAAAATTTATTTTCGTATTCATTCTTTTATTTTTATAATTAATATCTATTCTGTGTGTTTGTTTTAATTCTTAATTTATATTTATCTGTTCACTGTGTGTATTTTACCGCAAAGTGCGCTAAGATTTTCGCAAAGTTTACTAAGATTTGGTTGTGTAAACACAATTTAAAGTACGCAAAGCTTTGCGAACTTTGCGTTTTTAACAAACTTAGCAGAGTAAAAAACTTTGCGCACTTTGCGGTAAAATCTCAAAGTTATTCTCCTATTTTTTAATTTTTAATTCCTGATTTTTAATTGAAATCTGAGTGTTCTCTGTGTGTTTTTTACCGCAGAGTTCGCAATCCCGATAGCTATCGGGATTCGCAAAGTTCACTAAGATTTGATTGTGTAAACACTTTATAAAGTACACAAAGCTTTGCGGGCTTTGCGTTTTTAACAAACTTAGCAGAGTAAAAAGCTTTGCGAACTTTGCGGTAAAATCTCAAAGCTATTTTTTAATTTTTAATTTCAAATTTTTAATTGAAACCTATCTATGATCAAATCGTTTTGATAAAAAATCACCCACAAACTGTATCAGAAACACTAACAAAACAAGCAATCCCAAAACTGAATTCATCGTTACCGCATCATAACCAATATATCCGTATTGATATCCAACTTGTCCTAAACCGCCTGCTCCCACAGCTCCACCCATCGCCGAATATCCAACAAGTGTGATTAAGGTGATTGATGCTGCGTTTATTAATGATGGCAAAGCTTCCGGAAGTAACACTTTATATACAATTTGAAAAGGAGTTGCTCCCAAAGCTCTTGCAGCTTCAATTAATCCGGCAGGCAAACCTAACAGACTATTTTCTACAAGTCGTGCTATAAATGGTGCGGCTCCAATACTTAAAGGCACTAATGCTGCACTAACACCAATCGAAGTTCCCACAAGTGCACGTGTAAACGGAATCATCCAAACGATCAAAATAATGAACGGAATTGAACGAAAGATATTCACCAAAACTGATAAAACTCTGTTTAAAACCGGTTGTTCTAGGATTTGATTTTTACGAGTTAGAAAAAGCAAAATTCCTGTTGGAAGTCCCAGCGCAAAGCCAAAAAAACCAGAGACAAATGTCATAACGATAGTTTCCCAAGTGCCTTTTAATAATAATTCAAAAATGGATTCAGACATAACCTATGATTTCAGTTTTAATATGTTTAGAAATAAAATATTGGATTGCAGCTTCGTAATTCTCGCGTTTACCGGATAATTCGATCAGCATAACTCCGAAATTAACGTCTCCGGCCTGATCCATTTGTGCGCTTACAATTTTAAAATTGGTGTCGAATAATCTCGAAACTTCAGAAATAACAGGTTCATTTACTGATTTTCCGGTCATTTCAAGTCTTAACAAAGGGCTTAAACCTTCGCCATCTTCCTTTTGAAGCTTTTCCAGATAAACCGTCGGAATATCAAGATGTAACGATGACGAAATAAATTCTTTTGTCAATTCATGCTTTGGATCTGCAAAAATTTCACCAACACTTCCCTGCTCTATTAATTTTCCGTGACTGATTACGGCTACCTCATCACAAATAGATTTTACAACTTCCATTTGATGTGTAATCAATAAAATGGTAATATTAAGACGACGATTGATATCTTTTAATAAGTTTAAAATTGATCTTGTTGTCGCCGGATCCAATGCGCTAGTAGCTTCATCGCATAATAGCACTTTCGGATTATTGGCTAATGTTCTCGCAATCGCAACTCTTTGTTTTTGACCACCCGAAAGACTTGCAGGATAATCGTTTGATTTTTCGGCTAAACCTACTAATTGCAATAATTCTAAAACTCGTGTCTGAATTTCTGATTTTGAAACTCCAACAAGTTCCAACGGAAAAGCAACATTCTCAAAAACAGTTCTCGATGAAAGCAGATTAAAATGTTGAAAAATCATTCCAATTTGTCTTCTTTCAATTGCAAGCTGCGCATTTGAGAGTTGTATTAACGGTTTTCCATCTACTATAATTTCTCCCGAAGTTGGTCTTTCTAATAAATTTACACATCGAATTAATGTGCTTTTTCCTGCTCCGGAAGTTCCTATTACACCAAAGATTTTCCCTGGAGGAACTTTAAGTGAGACATCTGATAAAGCCGAAACAATTCGGTTTTTCTGATGGAAATTTTTAGTTACATTTTTTAATTCAATCATTTTTTTTATTCAAGTTTATTTGGGGTAATAAAATGTTTCATTGCTTTAGAATTTGATAAATTTTAAAATAAAAAGACCTTTCAATTGTTTATGAAAGGCCTTAAAATAAATTCATTTTTTATATCAGCCAGATCAAAACATACGCATAGCAACATCACAACACATCATCATGTTGCAGCTATAATACATTCTATTCTGGTTATCGTTTTTCATTTCTGGGGCAAATTTAAAGAGTTATTTTTAATTTTTATGCATAAAACCATAAAACTTTTATTATCCTATCAATGTAATAGGTTAATAAGCGCCAAACATTGCAGAATCATTAAAAAAATCAGATAATTTATATATTTTTTCTCGCCTCTTTTTATTACAAAAAACACCAAACAACCTACAAATCAGACACATACACTCTAAAAACAATACTTTCATGCTAAAAGTCTGTTAAATAACAGGTTCTTTATAAAACTAAACTGTCAAATATTACGTATGTACGGAAATACGATAGTCTGGAATGGTATATATTCAAATGGTATTGGTTTTTGGAGCATATTGAATTTTATCACACTCCAGATTATCGTTTTTTATTTAATTTTAAAATTGTAGTAGAATTGGAAGAATTAGACGTTCAACGGTTAAAAAAAGCTTTAGATTATCTGGAAAGCAAACAAAGAGAATTAAAAAAACATCATCAAAATGACACCCGAAGTATTGAATCTCTTATAAAATACTTAAAAAGAGATATGCTCGAACAGTTTCATTTATCAGCTTATGATCATGAAATTAAACCCGAAATCAAGAACACCGAAAATTTTATTAGCAATGTAAAAAATATACTTGAGAAGTATTCCGTAGGATATACAGAGGAAATATAAATTTCTTTCACGCTAATTATTGGTAATCATAAACTTCAAAATTCGTTCGCTTGTGATAGCAGAGCAACAACGAATAATCCCCTTGCGTACCTACCGCACGCTAAATACACTCGTATTTTTATTTTTTCTACCAATGTGTTGTACCTGACGGCATAAAAGGCAGATTTTGTTCATTTAGATAAAGTTTTTAAAATGTGCCTTAGGCACTCTAAAGGTTGGTAATAATAAACTCTGAAATTCGCTGTCGTGCCGTAGGTACGCAACAAAACGACTTGCATTGCGTACCTACAGCACGCTAAATACATTCGCATTTCTATTTTTCTACCAATATGTTGTACCTGACGATACAATTTACCAACTATATTTTAAAATTAGTCTTGCGCTAAAAGGAGTTCCTGCCGTAAAGTGAATTTCTTCTACAGGATCCGCTTCATTTGCCAATCTTGATTCAGTCAGGAATTGAGTTTCTTTCCATTTTGTATTAAAGATATTGTCGATATTCATTCCTATTGATACTTTTTTAATTTGATAATTTACCGAGAAATCAGTGATACAATATCCTTTTGCAACTACCGAATTATCTTCATTTGCAGGTCGGTCACCCAAAAATCTTGTTCTCAAACTTCCTGAAAAACCTTTTAAATCTTTAACCGAAATTCCGTTTGTCAAAGTATTAAGCGGAGCAAGCGGCAAATAGTTGTTTCCTTTAGGTTCATCAATCGAGCGTGCATGTGTGTATGTATAATCAGTATTCCAAAATAACCAATTGGTTAATTGATATCTAAAACCAAAATCAAATCCTTTTCTTTCTGTTTTACCACTTGGTTCAACAACGGCTTCGTCTCCAACATACACAAACTCTTGTGCTAAATATAAATACCAAATTGCTGAGTTAATTATCATTCTTGGAAAAGGTTTCCAGTTAATTCCTAAATCTGCGCCATAGGTTTCCGGAAGAATTTTTTGTCCCTTTTGCGCCACGACAACACGAGTATCATTGCTATGAAAGCCTTTTCCAATTTTAAGAAAATATTGCAAAGTATTGTCTTGTGTGTACAAAAAGTTAAGCTTCGGACTTACTATAGATTTGCTTTGAGTTTGATTGCTATAAACCGGAAGTAATTGATCTTCGTAACCAAATTTAAAATAATCCAAACGCAAACCAGCGTTAATAAGCCATTTTCCAGACGTAAAATCAAAACTCGTATAAGCAAAAAGATTACTCTGATTGATATTACCCAAACTTAAATATTCTAAAACAGTTTTACGATTTAAGGTATGCGATAACTCAATATCTTTATTATTGTCATTTCGCAATCCTGCACCCAATTTAAAAACCCACTTTTCATTTAATTTTCGATCATATTCAGATTGAAAACCAATTATTGTTCTGTTTTCCTTCTGTTTAATCTGATCACCATTAACGGGATCATTCAGAAAAAAAGTAAAATTAGAATACAATTCAAAATCATATTTACTAAGATATGCCGTGTTTTTAATTTGAGAATATTCATCAATTTTTGAATCGTATTGCAAATTAAAATTCGTTCTTCCGGTATTTCCGCCTTCGTTTGAATCAATAGCTCCAAAATGAGAAATCATTCCGCTATTTACGGCACGATCCGGAATTTGACCGCTGGCATCCCATTGGCTTGTAAAATGCGATAAAGAAATTGCTATTTTGTCATTATTATTTATTCTAGCCGAATATTTAGCAAATAAATTGATTCGGTTAAAGTTCTGCGGAGCATCAAAATAACCGTCTGTCATCATGTATTCTCCGGCAAAATAAGCTGATTGATTTTCTTTATTCAAAAGATTAAATAACGCAACGGTTCTGTAGCTATTAAACTGTCCCAATTCAAAAGAAACAGAGCTATTGTCTAATGCATTTTTAGTACTGAATCCTATATATCCTGCGGTGGTAAAATCGCCTTTATCGGCAAAATAAGATCCTTTATCAAAATCTATTTTATCTACCGTTTCCGGAATCACAAAATGTAAATCGGCGTAACCTTGTCCATGAGCGTGAGAAACCATATTTACAGGCATTCCATCAACAGAAACATTAATATCTGTTCCATGATCGCAATCAAATCCTCTTAGAAAAATTTGTTCTGCTTTTCCTCCGCCCGCATGTTGTCCGATAAAAAGTCCCGGAACTTTGCGCATTAAATCCTGTGAATTTGAAATGGGCTGAATTTCTAAATCTATTTTAGAAATTGTATTTAAATATTTTAAACTATTGGTAATCTTTACTTCTTCAAGTAAAAAAGGTTTCTCGTCAAGCGAAATGCTTATAAAATCAAAATTGACAACCTTAATCTTTTGCGTTATATATCCTTGTTTTGATACTTGTAAACTATCTTCTGTATGAACTCCTTCGAGTATAAATTTTCCATTTATATCTGTATGCGCGTGCGATTTAGAGTTTAAATTACGAATCATTACATCCATAAGAGGTTTTCCATCCTCAGCATTAACAACTCCATTAACTGATTGTGCATTTATAGAAAAAGACAATATAAAAATTCCGAATACAAATAATAATCTCATGCGCTTAAAAAAATGCAAATATAGCGCAAAATAATTGTAAAAATAATACTACAATATTTTATTATATATTCTACAACAAAAAATATTTTATAAAAAAAAAGAGCTAATTTTTATAATCAGCTCTTTTTGTGTTAATTAGAAATTAGCAGCAAATTCTTTTGCAAAATCTTCTAATTTTGTCGTTCCATCAACAGAAACTTTATTCTTTAAGAAATCTTCCTGAATTTTTCCGCTTCTTAAACCAGATCCCATTTCGGTATATAATTCGGCTATTTCTTCCGGTAATCCGGCTTCTTTCATTCCGCCAAGAGATTGTTCATCTGTAAATTCTACCCACGGTAATTCTGGTTTATCAATTGCCAAACCTAAAACCTTTGCAACATCATTTGGCGTGCGGATATCACTAATAATATAGCGAATATTTTTTCCTCTTGAAGTTTTTACCAATTCTGCTGCTGCTGCAGTTGCAATGTTTTCAGGATGTACAAACGGCATTACAGTTTCTCCTGCATAATTTGAACCAATAATCCCTGCTCCTTTTATCATCGGAACATTAGCATATAAATTATTATAGAAAAATCCGGCACGAAGAAAAGTAACAGACACATTATCTAATGTTTCGTAGATTTTTTCGATGTTATAAAGTCCCGTAATCGGACCAGTTCCACCAGGTAGATCAGCACCAATACTACTTAACATAACCACACGTTTTACTCCTGTTGCTGCAATTGCTGTTGCGATCGCTTTGCCGGCATCTGTAGTATTTGCAATGATATTTGATCCTCCCATATTTGGTGGAGTCAATGCAAAAACAGCATCAGTTTCTGCAAATGTTTTTTTCAAAAAGTCAGCATCACTAACAGATCCTATTGCTGCTTTTGCGCCCAAAGCCTCAATAGCTTCTACTCTGTCTGAGCTGCTGCTCACAACTGTTACCTGATTTCCTGACGCAATAAGTTTTTGAGCCAATGGTTTTCCTATATTTCCTAATGAACCTAAAATTGTAATTTTCATAGCTTTATTATTTTTTTATTATCTGAAACAAAGGTATATTTGTACTTACTTTTATACAAGTACTTACCCTAAAGTATGCACAAATGACAGCGATTAAAGAATCTTCTACTATTCAGGAAAATAAGCAATATGCCTTAGAAAAATGCCCAGTAACCTATGTTATGGAAAAAATTGGCGGCTATTGGAAACCTATTATTATCTATCATCTTTCCGACGGAAGTAAACGCTATAGCGAATTAAAAAGAGCGATTCCCGCTGTGACCGAAAAAATGTTGATTCAGCATTTAAAGCAGCTCGAAGCTGATAATCTTGTTATTAGAGAAGCCAAACCTGTTGTTCCGCCGTATGTAACTTATCGTCTCAGTGCAGCAGGAAATGGTTTAATGCCCGTTATAGAGGCAATGGCAATATGGGCTTTTAAAGATAAAGAAGATGGGTTTAATGACACTTCATCTGGACTGTAGTTTTTATATAAATTGGTATAGAAAATCAGTCCACTATAATTTTACTTTTGCTTAAAAATTTATTCAAATGAAGAAAGTATTAGTTTTAAATTCAAGTGCCAGAAAGCAAAATTCTAAAAGCAGAAAACTTACCGAAGTATTTACAGATCATTGGAAAAGCATCCAAAATAATGCTCTTATTAATTATCGTGATTTAGGCGAAAGTCATGTTCCTCATATCAACGAAAATTGGATTGCAGCGGCTTTCAAACCTCAAAACCTGAGATCTTTGCAAGAAGTTGAAGCTTTAAAAACAAGCGACGAATATATTGCTGAATTACGCGAAGCCGATGTAATTGTAATTGGTGCTCCAATGTACAATTGGTCAATTCCAAGTAGTTTAAAAGCTTATATTGATCAGGTCTTAAGAGTTAATGAAACGTGGAAACTAAATCCTGAGAATATTCAGAATCCATATATTGGTTTACTTCAAAATAAAACTGTATTTCTTTTGCTTTCAAGAGGCGCTCAAGGTTATGAAAAAGGAGAATATAACGAGCATATGAATTTTCAAAGCAACTATCTAAAAACCGTTTTCAATATTATTGGTATTACCAACATTCATATGATTGCCGTAAACGGAGAAAGTTTTGATCCCGAAAAATATCAGGAATCTATAAATAATTCGCATCAAGCGATAAGAGATTTGATCGAAAAAGAATTGAATTAATTTTATTGAACACGAATTTCACTAATTTTCACTAATTGAAATGATTAAAATAGTTTGTGAAATTAATTTCACAAACGAATTAGTGCAAATTCGTGAAATTCGTGTTTAAATTATTATTTTAATCTGTTTGATAAATGAACCGCTGTCAATTCAAAACCGTTTTTTAAATATACTTTTTGGGCTGTATTATTCGTAAAACCAGTATCCAGAACTACAGCTTCTTTGCCAAGCGAAATAGCTATTTCTTTTATGTGATTTAATAATTGAGTCGCAAAACCTTTTCCTCTGTAATTTTCAAGCGTACACAAATCATCAATATAAATGATATTTCCGCTGTGCAAAGAAGTCATAACACGATATCCGGCAAAAGCAACAACTTTATCTTTATCCATGATTCCAGCGATGCTGTACTTTTCGTTTTGCATCATTTCTGTAATCGTCGCATTCCAGTTGTTTTTATTCAAATGTGGTCTTAATACATACGCTACATCCCAACATTGTTCGATTTCTTGTGTTGTTTCGATTTTTTTAATCTGATAAATAGACTCCATAATTCTGTGTTTTTTATACAAAATTAGAACAGTAATCAGAATGTAAAATACCCCAATTCTAAAATCGATAGTGGTCCAGAAGTCTTATTGAAGTACGTTTTTGAGGATTGCTAAAGCTTTTTCCATTTCATTTTCTGTCAAGGAAGCAAAACCCATTCGTATTGCATTTGGAGAGAAATAATCGTTTTTATAAAAAGTCCCGTTATTAATAGAAAGTCCTTTTTTACCAACTTCATCAGCCATTTTTATTAAATTAATTTTCTCCTTAAAATTTGCCCAAACTGCCAATCCGCCTTCAGGAATTCTAAAGTCAATTTCGTTTTTAAAATCAGAAGTCAGAATTTCGCAAAAATGATTTCGGCGTTGTTTGTAGATTTTTAATGATTTTCTAAAATGCCTGTCCATTTCTCCATTTTCGAACATAATAGCAAAAGCTTCTTCCAATAATGTATCGCCTTGTCTGTCAATCATTTTTCTTAAAGATGCCGTTGCTTCAATAAAAGCGGAAGGTCCAACCATAAAACCAATTCGCAAAGCAGGCGCAAAAGTCTTTGAAATTGAGCCAATATAAATCACATTCTGATTGTGATCAATACTTGCCAGTGGCAAATAAGGCTTATTATCATAGTGAAAATCAAAATCGTAATCGTCTTCTATAATCGCAAAACGATATTCTTTAGCAAGATTCAGCAGCTTTAATCGGCGTTCCATACTCATCGTAACGCCAGTTGGGCAATGATGATGCGGAATTATATATACGGCTTTAATTTTTTTATGTTTCAGAATTTCCTGCAAATAATCAACATCCATTCCGTTATCATCTATGGGAACTCGTTCTAAATTTGCTCCACAGTATTTAAACGTATCATCGGCAGTTGCAAAACTTGAAACGCCGACAACTATAGTATCATTTGGATTTAAAATTAATTGAGACGCAAGATAAATTCCCATTTGGCTGCCTTTTGTAATGATAATATTTTCGGGCGAAACCACTAATCCACGTGTATTTGAGAGATAATTACAAATCGCAATTCGAAGATTTTCAGATCCTAATGTACTTCCATATTTCAGGAAGTTTTTGCCATAAAATTTTCTGGATAAACTTCTATATTCACGCATCAATTGATCTATTGGTGCCAAGCGAACATCGGGAAAACCATCGTCTATAACAATTGGATCTTTATGAATGTTTTTACCGTAAGAGTTTATTTCTTTCTCAAAAGTATTGGTCCAGATAAAACCTTCCTGAAACTGCTTTTTATTAGTTTCCGGTAATTTTACTTTAGAAATTATAGGCAATTTCGAAAGTACAAAAACACCTTTCCTATCTACAGATTCTGCCCAACCCTGACTAATTAATTCTTCGTAAGCCAATTTGACCGTATTTCTATTAATGCCTATGAGTTCTGATAAAACACGCGAACTTGGCAATGCATCTGACGGTTTCAAAGTACCATTTGTAATCAACGAAATAAAAGTATTGCACACTTGTATGTAAAGTGTTACTGACGATTCACGATCAACTATAATTAAGGTTTTATATGGTAGCATCTGGGCTGTGGTTTTTATATAAATTGGTCTGTAAAGTTACCCAACATCTTTATACATTTACATAAAAATTTAATCCAAATGAAAAATATAACAATACCACAAGCAGGTTTAATTCTAAGAATTGTTTTAGGAATCACAATGTTATCAGCCGTTGCAGATCGTTTTGGACTTTGGGGCGCGCCCGGAGATCCTGGTGTTGCCTGGGGAAACTGGGATAATTTTATTGCTTATACACAAACACTAAACTCTTTTGCCAGTAAATCTGTAGCCGGAATATTAGGTGCTTTGGCTACCTTTTTTGAGATTCTGTTTGGTTTATTCTTAATCATCGGTTTCAAAACCAGAATCGTAGCTTTTGGAACTTCCGGATTAATGTTGCTTTTTGCGCTTAGTATGGCGATTTCGGTTTCGATAAAAGCACCATTTGATTATTCAGTTTTAACAAGTTCTGCCGCGGCATTACTGCTTTCAACTATCGAAAGAACTTCTTTTGCTTTTGATAATAAATTTAGAAAAATATAAAACAAAAAAATACTTCTGAAAAATCCCTCAAGAATCAATTCTTCAGGGATTTTTTTATTTCATATAGCTACCCATAAAAATATGATATTAAGATATTTACAAAATAAATTATCCAAAAAAACGTACTTAATCTAATATTATTTTGATAATTTTAACAGTAAATTCTGAGGCACTCAATCTGCCATTTGAATCTTTTTACAAAATATCCTTTATTTCTCCCTAAACATAAGCCAATAAATTAAAAATTTTAGATTTATGAAAAGAACTATTTTGATTAAAAAAATTTTTTTAGCCTTCCTTTTTATTTTCTTCTGCCAAAAAATATCGGCGCAGGCAACACCTTTAAGTAAAGCAAAACCAATAGCCGGAAAAGAAAACTGGCAATCCGCAATTCCAAATCCTGAACAGGATAAAATAGCCACCGATAAACTGGCTGCACTTAAAAAGAAAACTGGAAAAAAGCCCAATATAGTTTGGTTTCTAATTGATGATATGGGTTTTGGAGATCCCGGATTTAATGGCGGCGGAGCTTCAATTGGTGCTGCAACGCCTAACATGGATCGATTGGCAAAAGAAGGATTATTATTGAGTTCTACCTATTCTCAACCAACTTGTACACCTACCCGATCTGCAATTTTAACCGGACGTATTCCCGCGCGAACCGGCCTTACAAGACCTATTTTAGCAGGAGACGTACTTACTGCAAATCCCTGGGCAGACGAGATTAGTTTACCCAAAATACTGAGTCAATCCGGTTATAAAACAGTCCTTACCGGAAAATGGCACGTAGGCGAATTAGAAGGAATGCGTCCATTTGAAATTGGTTTTGACGAATACTACGGCTATTATGCTGCCGAAAAAGAAATCACACAATCTTTTGACAAAAGACGTTATCCTGACTTGGTTTTAGATCCTTTTAAACTGGATGCTTACAATAAAATGGGAGCTTCTAAAGATCTGGTTTATGGAAAAAAAGGTGGAAAAGAAGAATTAATTAAAGCAACAACCAGCACAGAAGATATCGCAGAAGCTGATCAAACTCTGGAAGCTTTTTCGATTAAAAAAATTAAAGAGTTTGCCAAATCCGGAGAACCTTTCTTTTTGGAGCATGCTTTTATGAAAGTACATACCGATAATTGGGCTTCGAAAAAATATGAAGGAAAAAGTGACAGCAAATATCCATATAAAGATGCTGTTGTTGAAGTTGATGCTATTATTGGTGAAATTGTAGCCGAACTTGAAAAAAATGGATTACTTGAAAACACCTTCATCTTTATCACCTCTGACAATGGTCCGCAAGGAGATTCCTGGCCAGATGGCGGTTATACACCTTTTAGAGGGACAAAAGGATCTGCCTGGGAAGGCGGAACACGTGTTCCTGGCGTTGCATACTGGAAAGGAATGATCACACCGGGACGTCAAAGTGCTCAATTGTTTGACTTAATGGATTTGTACAATACAAGCGCTTACATTGGTGGTGCTTTTGATAAAATCCCAACTGATCGCCCTATTGACGGCATTAATCAGACTTCATTTTTACTGACCGATAATGGCATTTCGAATCGTGACCGAGTTTATACATGGGTAGAAACGCAATTAATGTCAATTCGTCTACACGAATATAAAATGTACTTTAATATCACAGAATCTGAAGATCCACATTTAATGATCGATCAGTCTACAGTAACCAAAACCGGATTGGCTCCGTGGTTATTTAACCTCTACATAGATCCCAAAGAAACCAGAGTTGTGGGTCATGCTCTCAACGCGTGGACGGCTCCAATGGCAGCAGAAGCAAAATATCATGCAGCCTCTTTTGTTAAATTTCCTCCTAAAAAAGTGGGATTAGGACAGTAATTTTTTTTTTCATCTTCTTTATATAATTATAAAAGCTTCCTTTTTGGGAGCTTTTTGTTTGTTGTTACAATTACTAAAATAAATTTTATTTGATTATGGATTTCCGTAAAACAACTGATTATTAAATAGTAACCTTTGTTTTCAAAGGAATTAGCATTATTGAGATTTTATAATAGAAAATTCCGTAACTATTTATTAATTAAAATAAAATCAAAAATGGGACTTATAGCAAAAGCCGATTTACATTACAAAGATTACTCATGGACTGTACTAGCCGGAGACGATCCAAGAATATCAGGAGAACCTGATAGTACTTTACTTAATAGAAAAGAAGGGTATGAAATTTTATATTTCATAAATAAATTTTCTGAGCAAAATAATTTCAAACAAAAAAATTCTGCCTTAAAGGTAGAAAAAATGATTCGAGAAGAAGTTCCAAATGAAAAAAGAAGTCAAGAAAACATTAAGACTTGGATTGAACAGAATTGGAATAAAAGTAAATTTTAAAAAGATTAATCAATAACAAAATTTACACCAACAGTATATTATTTTGCTCCAAAAAGAGACAGTTTAGTGCTGTCTCTTTTACATAACATTTAATTTTCCAATCATCTACGTTCAAAACATGGGGATTATATAACATATTATTGAAATTATGTAAATACTTCAAAAAGCTAAATTCTAAAATTACACATTGCTTTGAAGATCCGCTAATTCATAGAAACCAATTCTTGAAGTTATACTTTAGGAATTGATTTTTCTAATTTAAAAACAGATAGGCTAAATTCTGTCAAAGTTGCCAAACATAACTCTCTGATTTAGTAGTTATTTCCTTTTTTAAGGTTTTTTTAAGCCCTCAAATATCTTTCTACAAAATTTCTATTCGTAAATTAGCGCCAAACAAAATTTATCCGAATGACAGTACTTACATTTACCCTGATTATGATTCTTGGCGCTTTTTTAGCAGGTTTTATTGGCTCATTATCAGGTTTAGGTGGCGGAATCATAATTATTCCGCTTCTAACAGTCGTTCTTGGAGTTGACATTCATTATGCAATTGGTGCCGCTTTGGTTTCTGTAATTGCCACTTCTTCAGGTTCAGCTTCGGCATATGTCAAGGAAGGAATCACCAATATGCGACTGGGAATTTTTCTTGAAATCGCCACAACAATTGGTGCCGTTTGCGGAGCTTTACTTTCTACAATTGCGCCAACTTCGTTTATAGCGATATTATTTGGTCTTACTTTAATTTTCTCTGCTATAAATTCTCTTCGAAAAAAAGAAGAACATATTGTTTTAGAATCAAGTCCTTTGGCAAAAAAACTCCGCTTAAACGGAACTTATCCCACACATGATGGCGAAGTCGTAAGCTACGGAACCAAAAACGTCGTTGGAGGTTTTGGTATGATGGGAATTGCCGGAATGATGTCGGGATTATTAGGGATTGGTTCTGGTGCTTTTAAAGTGATTGCAATGGATAATATCATGAGAATTCCGTTTAAAGTGTCTACCACAACCAGTAATTTTATGATGGGAGTTACCGCAATGGCGAGTTCTGTAATCTACATTCAAAAAGGATATATCGAACCCGGAATTTGTATGCCTGTTGTTATTGGTGTTTTATTTGGAGCTATGGCTGGAGCCAAAGTATTAGTGCGAACAAACCCTAAAAAACTAAGAATATTTTTTGCCTGCCTGATTTTTGTACTTGCAGTGAATATGATTTATAACGGAATTAATGGAAAAATCTAAGGTTATGCAAAACGAAAAATTTGGAGAAAAAGACTTTCAGTATATAATTGGTAATTTATTGCGTTATGGCGTTTGGACGTCATTGTCTGTCGCTTTTATAGGTGGAATTGTCTATTTATTCGGACATAGTACAGATATTGAAAACTACTCTGTATTTCATGAAAATGATCGTAATATATTCGAAGTAATTTCGGCTGTTTACAATGGTGCGATTCAGGGAAATGGAGAATCTTTGATCTTTGTTGGAATTATTCTGCTATTTCTAACGCCTGTTTTACGTGTGATACTTTCATTATTTTCTTTCCTTTTAGAAAAAGATTATCTTTATGTTGGCATTACGCTAATCGTGATTCTGATCATATTAATTAGTGTCTCTTTTGGTTTTTCACATTAGAATGTCGCTTTAGGCAATATACTTTTTTTGAAAACGCTTAAAATATGTTATTACTAACGCTATAAGCTAAATAAAAAAATATGGAAATAGGAATAGACAGTTTTGCTTCGGCGATGTACGGAGATAACAATACTTTGAGTAGTGTTGATGCAATGGAACAATTACTGCAAAGAATTGAACTGGCAGATCAAGCCGGACTTGATGTTTTTGGAATTGGAGAACATCATAAAAAAGAGTTTCTAGATTCGGCTACAGTTGTTATATTGAGTGCTGCTGCTGCAAAAACAAGCCGCATTAGGTTATCAAGCGCCGTTTCGGTTTTAAGCGCTGCAGATCCTGTCAGAGTTTATCAAAGCTTTGCAACTTTAGATTTAATTTCGAAAGGAAGAGCCGAAATCGTCGTAGGCCGCGGATCTTCTATTGAAGCTTATCCCCTTTTTGGTTTTAACCTGAATGATTATGATGCACTTTTTAAAGAAAAGCTTGAACTATTTCTACAAATCAGAGACAATGAATTTGTAACGTGGTCAGGGAAATTTCGTCCCGCATTGAATAATCTTCCTGTTTATCCGAGAGCAATCCAAGAAAAATTACCGGTTTGGCTTGGCGTTGGTGGAACTCCGGAATCTTTTGTAAGAGCCGGAAGTCTTGGTTTACCTTTAATGGTTGCTATTATTGGAGGACAAACACATCGTTTTCGACCTTTAATTGATTTATACCGTGAAGCCGGAAAAGCCGCAGGTTTCAAACGCGAAGAACTAAAAGTAGGAATACATTCGCCAGGTTTTGTTGGAACTACAACCGAAAAAGCAATCGAAGAATATTATCCGGGTTACGCTGAACTTTGGACAAAATTAGGACTCGAACGCGGTTGGCCACCCGTTACAAAAGCCAAATTTGACGGACTTATCGACGATTTGGGTGTTTTAATCGTTGGAGGTCCGGAACGTGTTGCCGAGAAAATCTTAAAACACAGCGAAGCACTTGGAGGAATCTCAAGATTTACATTCCAAATGGATAATGCCGGACTTACACATACTCAATTAATGAATGCGATCGAACTCATCGGATCAAAAGTAATTCCGTTGATACGTAAAGGATAAATATAAATTATGAGTTATGAGTTATGAATTGTTAGGTAAAAATTATAGCCACTAATTCATAATTCATAACTCATAACTCTTTTTAGAATTTATAAGTTACGCCAACTCTAAAATTTCTTGGCGCTTCTGTTTGCCAATAATAAGCAGTAAGCCATTCATAATAAGATCCGCTGTAAAGGTATTTATCCAAAATATTGAATACGTTAGCCGTAACTTTTATCTTTCCGGTTTCATAAGATAAACCTCCGTCAAGTTTGAAATAGTTTGGCAACTTTTCTCCGCCTTCGCTCCAAGTATCCGTTTGGCGACCTGCAAGATAAGTACCTCCAATAGATGTGCCAAAACCTTTAAATTTTCCGCTTTGAAGCGTATAATTTAACCATGCGTTTGCAGTATGTTTAGCGTAACCCGGCACTACAGAACCAACTTTCAAGATATTTGAACTCGTTACAATTGACTCTGTAAAGGCATAATTTGCAACAAGATTAAGTCCGTCTAATAATCTTCCTCTAACATCGAATTCAACACCTTCTGCTCTTTTTTCTCCTAAAGTAATTTTATAAATATCGTTTGGTCCATTTGCAGGATCAGCCGTAAGTTCATTTTCTTTTGTAATGCGATAAACAGATAATGAAGTATTCCAAGATCCGTCAAACCAATCTTTTTTTACACCAAACTCGATATTATTTCCAGTTAATGGTTTTACTTTATCCCCGTTTTTAATAATACCTGATTGTGGTAAAAACGCCTGATCGTATAATCCGTAAACGGCAAGATCATCAGTTATAGAAGCACTAATACCTATACGTGGCGTGATATGACTGTCAGCCTGAGTTTCTCCCCAATTTGTCTGGCTAATCCAGGTATATCTTCCTGCTAAAGTCAATCTAAGTTTATTTTCAAAAAAACCAAGTTCATCTTGCACATATCCTGCAGCATATTCTGAGTTCATTTTTCCGCCGGCTCTTACTGAAAGCGGTGTTGTATGATCGAAATTAGGAAAGCCATTCGAAGGAGTTCCATAATTTGGATTGTAAACATTAAACGGATTTGCAGCTGTATCAAGATTGTGAGATTGTCCCCAATCAGCCATATAATCTTTATTTCCCATGTCCAAACCACTTAATATTTTATGTGAAACTGATCCTGTGTTGAACTTTCCGTTTACAAAAATCTGTCCTAAGTACATATTACTTTCTGCATCCCAGATTCCAACATTTCTAATGATATTTCCTTTTCCAAGAGCATCATCGTCTGAACCAACAGCACTTGGCCAAGAACTATATCCTTGCTGAAGATATTTGAAATAAGAAGTTTGTGCTGTCAATTTCCAGTTATCATCAAACTTATGTTCGAACATAAGATATCCGCTATGATCTTGTATATTAGTATCTGGCAATCCTGGTTGTGTCATTGTAAATCCAACCGGTAAAGTTGCATAACCTTCAGATTTTGGACCAAAAACATAGTAAGAACCAACCTCGGTCATGTTGGCATATTGAAAATTATATTCCGCAGTAAGCTTTGTTTTATCATCAATTTGATACGAAATAACCGGAGCAATTACATAACGATTATTATGTTCGAAGGCACGATGCGAACCTTTATTTTGAGCTGCTCCATTGAATCTGTATAATAATTTTCCTTTTTTATCCAGTTTTCCATCAAGATCGATGCTTACTCTGTAAAAATCGTAACTTCCGCCTAAAACAGAAACTTCACCTTTAGTAATTCCCGTTGGTTTTTTGGTAACCACATTATAAAGTCCGCTTGGATCACCACTCGAAAGCATAAATCCTGCCGGTCCTTTTACAAATTCAATATGATCCACAAAACTCATATCTTCAGTAAGAGGTCCCCAGAAAGAAGAAACCACATTAAAACCATTACGGAAAGCCTGAATTTGAGAACCACGCATTGTAATATTAGTGTATAAATCTCCCCAATGTTCCAAACGAACCGCTCCACTCACGTTTCTGATTACTCCGTCGCTCATACTTGTAATTTGTTGATCTTTTAATGTCTGAGCACTTACAATCTGAATATTTTGAGGAATTTCTAATACAGGAGTTTGCAATCTTAAAGATAACGAAGGCTTATCTTGCTTGTATTTATTTTTTGTAATTACTACTTCATCAAGATCTTCCTGACTTTCAGAAAGCGTAAAGTTTTTAGTCGTTGTTTGTTTTGCGATAACCACAATTTGGTCTTCAACTTTATGAATTCCAACAGATCTTATAATAATTGTATAAGTTGCCGGTTTTACGTTTTTAATCTCATATTGTCCGTCTTCATTGGTAGTGGCAACATATCTTGTTCCTTTAAGAACAACAGTAATATTTTCAGCAGGCACATTTCCGCTTAGCGAAATCTTTCCTGTTACTTTTCCAAGTTCCTGACTCATCATTTGCAATGAAGTTAGAAACATAAGACTAAATAAAACTTTTTTTAGGGTCATTATATTCATTTTTAATTGGTTTTGATTTTCGTGCAAAAGTAAATGCTAAATATTTCTTAAACAAGATTATTTTTAATTATTCTAAATAAAAATAAATCCAACAGAAACATACGAAAATGTTAAAACAATATTATCCTGTAAAAACTCCAATTATAAATTAGTCTGCTTATCTTTAAACTTGAAAACTAAAAAAGGAACCCACAAAACAAATCTCATACGATGAATAATACCACTACTGTTAGAAAAGTTGCCATAGTAGGTTATAACCGAATTCCGTTTGCAAGAGCAAATACGGCCTACGCCGAAGTTGGAAATACAGATATGATGACCGCTGCCTTAAACGGACTTATTAGCAAATATAATCTTGAAGGTAAATTACTTGGTGAAGTTGCCGGAGGTGCTGTAATTAAACATACTTTTGATAATAATCTGATCAGAGAATGTGTCATGAAAACAGCTCTAGATCCTGCAACTCCTGCTTGTGATTTGCAACAAGCTTGTGATACCGGAATAGAAAGTGCCATTTATATTGCCAATAAAATTGCTTTAGGACAAATAGAATCCGGAATTGCCGGAGGAGTTGATTCCATTAGTGATATGCCAATTGCAGTGAGCGAAAAACTCAGAAAGATTTTACTAAACGCCAGGCAAGCAAAATCATTAGGCGAAAAAATCAAGTTGTTTCTAAAACTTCGTCCGAAAGATTTGTCGCCATTAGTTCCTAAAAATGAAGAATCACAAACCGGACTTTCGATGGGTGGTCATACCGAAATTACGGCTAAACATTATCAAATTTCCCGCGAAGATCAGGATAACTTCGCACTCAAAAGTCATTTGAATATGACAAAAGCTTACGACGAAGGCTTTTTTGATGATATGATAACTCCGTTTAACGGACTTGAAAAAGACAATAATCTTCGAAGAGACAGCACTATTGAAAAACTAGCAAAACTAAAACCGGCTTTCGATAAAGTAAACGGAACTCTTACAGCCGGAAATTCAACGCCGCTTACAGATGGTTCGTCATGCATACTTCTCGCAAGTGAAGAATGGGCAAAAGAACAAGGACTTCCTATTCTTGCCTATATTTCGTTTGCTGAAATCGCAGCAATTGAGTATGTGAAAAATCAGCAAAACCTTTTATTAGCACCTTTATTTGCTGCCAGCAGAATGCTCGAAAAAGCAGGTTTGAATTTGCAGGATTTTGATTATTATGAAATTCACGAAGCTTTTGCAGCACAAGTTCTAGCGACTTTAAAAATCTGGGAAAGCCCGGAATTAAGCGCTCAAATTGGACTCAAAAAACCTCTTGGTGCAATAGACAGAGAAAAACTAAATGTAAAAGGAAGCAGTCTTGCCGCAGCGCATCCTTTTGCCGCAACAGGCGGAAGAATAATTGGCGTAATGGCTAAATTATTAAACGAAAAAGGTTCCGGAAGAGGATTTATTTCGATTTGTGCCGCCGGAGGACAAGGTGTTACAATGATTATTGAGAAATAATTACTATTGTCAGGCTGAGCGAAGTCGAAGCCCTTGCCTATCCAACCACATTTCGAATCAATATTTTTAGCCACGAATTACACAAATTTCCACTAATTTTTAATCGCATAAATGTAAAAATGATTTGCGAAAATTTGTGTAATTCGTGGCAAACAATCTTTAAAAACAAAACCCGACAAGTTCCAAAAACTTGTCGGGTTTACTACATACGAAAATGTCCAACTCTCGTAGTTATTACTTTAAAAAGCAAATTCCTCAACTGCAGACAACGCTTTCGGTAAAGCATTTTCGGCAAAATCAGGAATTGCAGTTCCTTCTACGCGAAAAACAGTAACATCGGTAATCCCTAAAAATCCTAATACAGCACGTAAATACGGTTCTGAGAAATCATAACTTTTATAAGGTCCTTCAGAAAATATAGCGCCTGAAGCAATCGCTAAAAACACTTTCTTATTCGTCAATAACCCTTTTGGTCCATTCTCATCATAACTAAAAGTCTTTCCTGCTCTCGCAACCTGATCAATCCAACCTTTTAAAACTGCCGGAATTCCAAAATTGTAAAGCGGAACTCCAATCACAATAATATCAGCTTCTAAAACCTCTTTTGTTGCTGCATCAGAATATTTCAAAGTCTCTTTATGAGCTTCAGTTTGTTGCTCTGCCGGAGTATAAAAAGCATTAATATCCAATTCGCTCAAATAAGGCAAAGGCGTTTTAGAAAGATCAAGCGTTTGGATTTCGGTCTCACTATATTCCGCTTTCAGTTTGTCAAGAATAGCATTCGACAATTTGTTACTAAATGAAGCATCGCCTTTGATGCTTGTTACTATATTCAGAATCTTTTTACTCATTTTTATAATTGTTTTGTTTACGATACAAACTTATATACATTTGCTATCTCTTTTATAGTACTATCCTCAAGGATAGCGCTATCCTTGAGGATAGTAACGTAAATTATATGAAAACAAAGAACGAATTAACAGAAAATATGGCTTGTGGTCATCAGCCGGAAGAATGTATGGCAGCATTATTACCGGTGAGAGATGCTTTGGAAGTTTTAAGCGGAAGATGGAAATTGCCTATTCTAATTGCATTGTCAAACAGGCCAAAACGATTTAAAGAGATTTCTAAAGATATAACCGGAATTACAGACAAAATGTTATCGAAAGAACTTAAAGATCTGGAGATAAACAAACTGGTTACCAGAACTGTTTATGATACTTTTCCGCCAACGGTGGAATATGCAAGAACAGAACATAGCCACACTTTGTATAATGTTATTGGAGCATTAAATGAATGGGGAACTTTACATCGAAAAGAAATCATTGGACATTAGAAAATCTGACAAAATCCAAAACCCGCAGATTATACGGATTTGCACAGATTTTTTTTATTATTTAAATTAAAATTAGCGCTAATTCGTGGCAGAAAGTTTTTTTAAGCCATTAAAGTTTTAATAAAACAAGAATCAAAAGTGTAACAAAATCAAAAAAGTCGTCTCTATAATAAAAAAGTCATAAAATCAACCTGATATTTTTATTATGAAAACATTAAAATTAGCTACATTACTGATTCTGAATTTCTTTTCATTTTCAAAAACAAATGCTCAAACTACTCCAAATGACAGTATAAAACTCGATTATACTAAAATTTATGCGCTTGCATTAGACGGAAATCCAAAACAAGCCTTGCCTTTACTTGAAATTGATCCTACTAAAAAAATAGCAGAAAAAGACTTAAAATTTAAAACCAATTTCGAAAACCGATTTAAGTTTGCAGCAGATAAAAGTGATTTCCTGGAAACCCGAAAATCAAAAATAGACGAACTTTTAAAAATTTATAGAGATTACTGGAGATTCTCTTTCTTAAATAAAGAAAAGAAAACGGACACTTTGATTATGAAAAATGTTACCGATTTCCTTAAAAAAAATCTTCCGGCTGCAAAAAACTTATCACTTAACGAAGACAGTATCAATGTCTATCAAAAAAAATACATCTCAAACTTAGGTTATCACACAACTGGTTTTGGAAAAACCGGCGGACTTTATGATTTATTAGTTTGGAAAACAGAAAAAGATACGATCTATAAAGTGAATTATGAAGGACAGGAAACTTCAATTAAAATCTACTTTATGGATGATTTTATAACCTTAGGCTGGAGCGAATATGCCACTTTGGGACGTTATTATCCTGCAGGTTGGGCAACTCAGGAAGCTTTATTTTGTGTAAAAAAAGCATACGATTTAAAATCAGAAACCTTCAGAGTAAGTTATATTGGTCATGAAGGCAGACATTTTGCCGACTATAAATTATTCCCAAAATTGAAAGGTGTTGGTTCTGCTGATTTAGAATACAGAGGAAAATTGACGGAATTATCACTTTATTCCGAAGATGGACTTTACAAAAGAATTCAGTCTTTTATCAATAACGGAAACTATGACAGCGATAACGGTCATTCGATTGCGGCTTATTGTGTTATCAGAGATTTATCCCGTTTTTTATTTAATACTGACTACGAAAAGAACTTAGATAAATGGAAAACAATTCCTGCAAGTAAAATAAATCAGGCTGCAGCCAAAATACTTGAGGAAAACACCAAATCATTAGAGAAAATTCCAAATGTCGAAAAGTTTGTTAAACAGTAATAAACGTTGAGCTAAACAGAAGCTAAAAAAAGTATTTCTTGATAAATAATAGTTTTTTATTTACAAAAAATCATTTTTTTATAGTAAATTAGACCTTCTTATAACCTAAGTTTCTTTTTTAGAATTTGTGTACGAATTCATTTTAAATAAAACCAAAATGATAGACTCAAAAATACCAGAAGGTCCACTAGCAGAAAAATGGAATAATTATAAAGCAAAAGCCAAACTTGTAAATCCTGCCAACAGAAAAAAACTAAACATTATAGTCGTCGGAACTGGTCTTGCGGGAGCTTCATGCGCTGCATCACTTGCAGAACAAGGTTACAATATCAAATCATTTTGTTTTCAGGATTCTCC
Organism: Flavobacterium sp. 90; assembly: GCF_004339525.1. Taxonomy (NCBI): domain Bacteria; kingdom Pseudomonadati; phylum Bacteroidota; class Flavobacteriia; order Flavobacteriales; family Flavobacteriaceae; genus Flavobacterium; species Flavobacterium sp. 90. The sequence continues at coordinate 6,084,625 of NZ_SMGE01000001.1, forward strand.
AAGAAGAGCGCATTCAGTAGCCGCTCAAGGCGGAGTTAATGCTGCAAAAAATTATAAAAACGACGGAGACAGCACTTTTAGAATGTTTTACGACACCATAAAAGGCGGTGATTTTAGATCTCGCGAAGCAAATGTTTACCGTCTTGCGGAATGTTCTGCACATTTAATCGATCATGCCGTCGCACAAGGCGTTCCTTTTGCCAGAGAATATGCCGGATATCTGAATAATCGATCTTTTGGAGGTGTTCAGGTTTCGAGAACTTTCTACGCTCGCGGACAAACGGGGCAACAACTTTTACTTGGCGCTTATCAGGCTTTATTACGTCAGGTTTCATTAGGAAAAGTAGCAATGCATACCCGTCATGAAATGCTGGAATTAGTTGTTATTGACGGAAAAGCCAAAGGCATTATTGCCCGAAATCTGGAAACCGGAGAACTCGAGCGTCACGTTGCCGATGCCGTAGTATTGGCTTCCGGAGGTTATGGCAAAGTATATTATCTGTCAACATTGGCAATGGGCTGTAATAGTTCGGCAATTTGGCGGGCGCACAAAAAAGGTGCTTATATGGCTGGCGTAAGCTGGATTCAGTTTCACCCTACTTCACTTCCGCAACACGGAGAAAATCAGTCTAAATTGACTTTAATGTCAGAATCTTTGCGTAATGACGGCCGAATCTGGGTTCCGAAAACTGCCAAAGACGACCGAAATCCAAATACAATTCCTGAAGAAGAACGCGATTATTATCTGGAACGCAAATATCCTTCTTTTGGGAATCTGGCTCCACGCGATATTTCGTCAAGAGCTGCTAAAGAACAAATTGATGCCGGACATGGCGTTGGACCCATGAAAAATGCCATTTATCTGGATTTCTCCGATGCCATAAAAACGCAGGGAAAAGATAAAATCGAAGCCAAATACAGCAATCTTTTTGCGATGTACGAGAAAATTACCGGAATCAATGCCTACAAAGAACCAATGTTGATTTCGCCATCGGCGCACTTTACCATGGGCGGACTTTGGGTTGATTATGAATTAATGAGTACAATTCCCGGATTATTTGCTCTTGGAGAAGCTAATTTTGCAGATCATGGCGCAAACCGACTTGGTGCAAATTCATTACTTCAAGCGTGTGTAGACGGGTATTTTATTGCGCCTTACACAATTCCGAATTATTTGGCTGGCGAATTAAACACTCCAAAATCAGATATAAATCATCCTGCTTTTGACGAAGCTGAAACTTCGGTAAAAGCACAATTAGATAAATTTTTGAATAGTAAAGGAACACTTTCAACAGATTATTTCCATAAAAAAATTGGAAGATTGCTTTATGAAAAATGCGGACTTTCGAGAAGCAAAGAAAAACTGGAAGACGCCTTAAACGAAATCAAATTACTAAAAGATTCTTTTGAAAAAGACCTTTTAATTACCGGAGACGATACAATTAACAGCGAACTTGAAAAAGCCGGACGTATTGCAGATTATATAGAACTCGCCGAATTAATGTGTCACGATGCCTTGCAAAGAGAAGAATCCTGCGGCGCACATTTTCGCGAAGAATATCAAACTCCTGATGGCGAAGCGGTTCGAAATGATAAGGATTTCTGCTATGTTTCGGCTTGGGAATGGAAAGGAAAACAACACGTCCCGGAATTACATAAAGAACCTTTAGTATTCGAATCCGTTCAACTTGCTGTGAGAAGTTATAAATAATTGTTGATTGTTAATTGTAAATTATTAATCCATAAAACTCACTTTTACAACTCACAACTCAGAAATAATTTATAATTAATAATTCATAATTAACAATTAATAATTAATAATTACCTATGAAACTATATCTTAAAATATGGCGACAACTCAATACTGCTTCCAAAGGAGAAATGGTAGATTATGAAATTGATAATGTTTCTGAGCATATGTCTTTTCTCGAAATGCTCGATCTTTTAAACGAATCTCTTATTCAGAAAAAAGAACGTGTTATAGAATTTGATCACGATTGCAGAGAAGGAATTTGTGGTCAATGTGGCGTTATGATTGACGGACGAGCGCATGGACCTTTAAAAAATACTACAACTTGTCAGCTTCATATGAGAAGTTTTAAAGATGGAGACACGATTTATATTGAACCTTTTCGTGCAAAAGCATTCCCCGTTTTAAGAGATTTAAAAATCAATCGATCTGCTTTTGATTCTATAATTGAAGCTGGTGGTTTTATTGGCGCTTCAACTGGTCAGGCACCCGAAGCAAACAGTATTCCGATATCTTATGAAACTGCCGAAGCTTCCTTTGATGCTGCCGCTTGTATAGGATGTGGAGCTTGTGTTGCAACTTGCAAAAATGCAAGTGCGGCATTGTTTGTAGGAGCAAAAATCACGCATTTGGCTTTACTTCCACAAGGAAAAATTGAAGCATCAAAAAGAGTTTTAACGATGGTAAGTCAAATGGATGCAGAAGGTTTTGGAAATTGCTCAGACACAAGAGCCTGTGAAATAGAATGTCCGCAAGGGATTTCTATTCTTTCCATTGCAAAAATGAATTCCGAATATGCTAAAGCAATAATTTTTAGAAAATAACAACATATTATTTCTTTAAAACACATAGAAACATTGATATTATAACTCAAAAAATGGCATTTCAATTAATAAAAATAAGCATAACAATCTTTATGAGAGAAGTGCGGTTCTTTTTTTGAAGCCTTTTTGCCCCATACTCGCTCTGTTTCTATGTGTTAAATAAATATTCTTTAACGAATTTCTCGCAAAATCTTAAAGGCGCGAAATTCAAAACTTAAAATAAAAAACTTTGCGTCTTCGCGACTTTGCGAGATTATTTTTTAAGCTTTTATTTGACGCAGCAGAGAAAATTGCACGCAAAGTCGCCAAGACGCAAAGTTTTTATATAATAGATCTTTGAGTTTAATTACACTGCAAAATAAGGCGTCAGAATATCTTCAAAATTATACAATCCTTTTTGCTTGTTTTCTAAGTTTTCAGCAACAAAAACAACTCCATTACCAAATGCTTCTCTTGAAATAGATTCGTGAATAAGACGAACTGTTTGATACGGAAATCCAAATATAACTTCGTGTTTTCCAACTATTCCCCCTGCTCTAACTGAGTTGATATTGTCTTTGTCAATATCTAAAGCTTCTGCAATTTTAACCGCCGTTCCTGATGTTCCTTCTTTCTTTTTAAAATGTTCTTCATTGACTTCAATATCAACCCACGGCGCAATTTTCTTTAGAAACTTGGCTGCAAAAAGTAAATAATTCACACCCAAAGTAATATTTGGAGACCAAAATACAGTTGTTTTATGCGCTAATTTCTTTAGTAATTGCAGTTCTTTATCTTTATAATGCGAAATTGCCGATATAATTTTGATCTTTCTATTCGCTGCAATTTCGCCATAAGTATGAATTCCTTCGCTTGACGAAAAATCAATAATTACATCAACCGGATGTTTGTCCAGTAATTCTTCTATCGAAGTTTTGGAACTAGAGTAAATTAATCCCGGTTCGTCTGACTGAACTCCAAAAAATTCCGGAACTGATCTGTGTTCTAAAACAGTACTTTGTCTTAAAACCCATTCCAGGCAAAATTTATTGTTTTCGAGTAGTATTGATGCTACTGATTTTCCAGTTTTTCCGAATCCGATTAGTCCTATTTTCATAATTTATTTTTTTATTGAGCGATACGCCCGTTTGTAGAAATTGGCTTTTTTTGAAGTTCATGCCAAATCAAAAATTTAATTATTATCTAAGTCGATAATTATCCTCTAATAGTAAAAATAGAGATATTATAACGGGAACACTAGAAATTATTGAGTTTTGTAACAAAAAAGAACCACGTTAACAGGAATAATATTGTGAAAATATTTAACCGCAAAGATGCAAACACAATATTGCCATTTCGACGGAGGAGAAATCACACACGGAATTCGACAAAGATTGGTCTTTGCGAGGAACGAAGCAACCACACTAACAAAAATTACGAATTGAATTCAGCAAATGAGATTGCTTCGTTCCTCGCAATGACAAAACTTTGCGTCTTTGCGAGATTAATAAAATTCGCCATCAAAAAATCATTAAAATCACTTTAATATGTGGCATTAAAACAAATATTTCCGATTAATACTACAGGATATAATTCGCTTAATATATTTAAAAAAAATTGATACAAAAAAATAATCCAAATGTACAACTTAACATATTTTCAGTAGTTTTACGACCTGATTGCCCCCAACTAAAATCAGCAAATAATGGCCTACAACAATAAAGAATTAGTACGTTTTTTAGACGCACAAAATAAATTATACTTATCGGCACTTTCCGAAATTAAGAAAGGAAAAAAAGAATCTCCCTGGATGTGGTTTATTTTTCCTCAGATTAAAGGACTTGGTTCTTGTGACACCTCAAAATTCTACGAAATAAAGAATGCCGACGAAGCAATTGCTTTTCTGGAACATCCAATTTTAGGAAAACATCTTCTGGAAATTACCTCTGAATTAATCAAAACAGACGAGAAAACTGCTACAGATATCTTCGGAAATCCTGATGATGAAAAACTGCAATCCTGCATGACATTATTCGCGAGTATTCAAAATTCGGAACCAATATTTGAAGAAGTATTAGACAAATACTTTGACGGTTCTTCTGATTTTCATACGCTTCAATTGTTGTATAGTAATTTCTGAATCTAATATAATTGTCTCAGAAAATAGCTAAAAAAACATTCCTTTTTGGTGTATTTCTAAATAAGAAAACTATATTTGCAACCAAGTTGCGTTAGTTAATAACTCAGGAAGTCTAGTAGACACGCTGATTGCCAAATCAAGAATGAAAAAGAAAATTGTCTTAATTAATCTTTTCATGTCTGTTACGGTATTGTTCGCAATGCTGTTTCAGACCATACATTCTTATGAGCATGTTTACAAACAATTAACCGAAAAACAGTGCCATCATAATTCAGTTAATGGGCAAAAACAAATCACACACAGCCATTCTGTAGAAAATAATTGTCACGTTTGTCATTTTGCGTTTAGCACTTTTATTCCCAATTCATTTCAAGCTTTATCTTTTCATAAAGTAATTACTCAAACTTCTTATGTATTCTTTTATACAAAAGTCGCTTCAAACTTCTTTAAAGGCAGTCTTTTTGCCCTTAGAGCACCGCCTTCAATTCTTTAGTTTACAACATTTTTTTCGAAAATCTAAAAGCTTTTTACCTATTCTTCAATATAGAAGTTAGGTAAACTTATTTGTGTATTTATTTGATTTCCTTTCTATACAAAAGAAAGTGACTTATCATTTATATTCCGAAAAGGCATTCTTATTTTTCAAATTCAAATAGAAATTCTTCTATCAAAATAGCTGTAAACTATCCTTTCATTTTACTCAAATTCTAAATTCCTCACTGTGCCAAACAGCAACTGAGTCTGCGACCGCGACTGAAAACTGAGACTGAAAACTAAAAAAATCACCCAAATACATAAAAAACTATGCTTATAGCTGAAAATCTAACGAAAAAATACGGCGATTATGTTGCCTTAAACAAATTGAATCTAACCATTAAAAGAGGCGAAATCTTTGCACTTTTAGGTCAGAATGGTGCCGGAAAAACAACTACAATAAATCTGTTTTTAGGTTTTATAGAACCAACAGACGGAGAACTTAAAATCAATAATATTTCGGTTATAGAAAATGCTTCTAAAACCAAAGAATATGTCGCTTATATTCCTGAAACAGTGATGTTATATCCAAATCTTACCGGTTTAGAAAACTTAAAATTCTTCTCCTCTCTCGCAGGATTCAAATATTCATCTGGAGAATTGACTTATTTTCTCTCGAAAGCAGGTTTACAACTTAAAGCGCACGATCAGAACCTTGGCGGATATTCTAAAGGAATGCGCCAAAAAGTAGGTATTGCGATTGCGATTGCCAAAAAAGCCAAAGTTCTATTACTTGACGAACCTACAAGCGGGTTAGATCCTAAAGCTTCAAACGAGTTTTCTCAAATTCTGAAAGAACTTTCGGCAGACGGAACAGCAATATTAATGGCAACTCACGATATTTTCAGAGCCAGAGAAGTCGCGACACACATTGGAATCATGAAACAAGGCAATTTAGTAACGGTGATCGAAGCTGATAAAATATCGGCAAACGAACTCGAAAACTTGTATTTACAAACTGTATAAAAGGAAATAGCATTTTCAAAACCAACCAAAAAAATGAAACATTTAATCTTAATGCTATTGATATTCAGCAGTTCGCAGTTTATTCAATCGCAAAACATAAATAAAAAAATAAAAGATAGTATTGCTCAGGATTCCATAAAACGGAACGAATTACAAACTGTTGAAATCATTGGTCGTTCGACTAAAAAATACAATAGCGATTATTCTTTTGCGGCGACAAAAACGGCTGCATTAAACAAAGATATTCCGCAATCTATCTCGACAATTACAAAGGAATTAATTGCTGACAAAGGCGCTTTTTATCTTGCCGATGCCGTAAAAATGGCAAGCGGTGTAATTCCGGCGAGTTATTACAATCAATATACCATTCGCGGAATTAGTCAAAACGAAGAAGGTCAAATTGTAAACGGAATGCGAACTCGCCAATATTATTTTCTACAGCCTTTAACCAATAATATCGAACGTGTTGAAGTTATTAAAGGTCCTTCGAGCGCCACATTTTCGTCTGTTGATCCTGGCGGAAGCATCAATTTGGTGACTAAAAAACCTCTTGCCGTTAACCGAAAAGAAGTGAGTTTGAGCGTAGGAAGTTTTAGCACTTTACGCGGAACTCTTGACTTTACAGGACCGCTTAACGAATCTAAAACCTTATTATATCGTATTAATGGAGCGTATCAGGAAGCAAAATCGTTTCGGGATTTGGTGAGTAATAAATCGTTTTTGATCTCTCCATCATTCAGTTATATTCCGAATGAAAAAACAGCAATCAATACTGAATTAATTCTAAGTAATATGACAGGAACTCTCGATCGCGGACAACCTATTTTTGGCGCTGTAGCTGGAGTTACGAATCTAAATCAAACACCAATTAGTTTAAATCTTGGCACTCCAAGTGATTATTTTAAATCGAAAGAAATGATTTTGATGACGAATTTCACTCATAAATTCAATTCTAAAATTGGTTTTAATGCCCAATATATGAAACAAACCTGGACCGAAAACCTTCAGGAACACAGAACGACAAATGCTTTTGCGGTCGATATGAACAATAAACCTGTTACAAGTCTGGCGATGATGCAATTTGTTCAACGTCAGCAATATTGGGACATTGATAATTTGAGTGCTTATTTTAATTTTGATTTAAAAACCGGAAAACTCAAACATAAACTCCTTGCAGGTTACGATTTAAGCAGTTGGAACAAAACCAAAGGCGGCGGACAAAATGCTGCAAGAGGTTATTTGCTAAAAGACGGAACTGTAGCGAGTACTTTTGTTCCTGCAAACGCAGCCAATTACCAAACGACAACAATTGATGGAGTTGTTTTACCAAAACCAAATGTCAATTATTTCAATTTAAATAATCCTGTTTATACCTTAACAAGTCCTGAAGATTACACCTTAAACGTTAGAACTGCGTTGCCATCTGCGTTGACGACTACAAATGCAATTTATATTCAGGATCAGATTCAGTGGGAAAAATTCACCGTTTTGTTGGGTTTAAGAAACGAATGGTTTGAAGACATTACCAATTATGAAACCAACAAGGAATTAACAGTCAAAAAAACGGCATTGTTGCCACGCGTGGGACTTACTTATGCAATTAACAACGAAATCAATGTTTATACGACTTATCTTGAAGGTTATCAGCCACAATCGAATACGGTGACTTTAATGCCACAAACCGGAAGTTTACCCGCCGGAAGTCTCTTTGATCCGCTTAAAAGTAATCTGAAAGAAGTGGGTGTAAAAGCGACATTCTTTAATAATTCAATGAGTTTTAATGCAGCGGTTTACGAAATCAATCAGCGTAATATTTTGATGAATGCCAATGATCCTGCAAACCCTGATTTATTGGTAACCAGAGGCGCCGAAAGAAGTCGTGGTTTTGAGTGCGATCTTGCAGGTTACATCACTCCAGATTGGCAAATAAATGCTTCGTATAGCTATATAGACGCTAAAATTACAAACGATCGTGATCTTTCATTAATTGGTGCCAGAAAACAAAATACACCAAAAAACAGTGCCAATTTATGGACGCGTTACAATTTCAATTCAGATTCTGGTTTGAAGGATTTGGGAGTTGGTTTTGGGATGCAATATCAAAGCAGCAAAGTGCCTTGGTTTACAAGAGCTTTTACACTTCCTGATTTCACCGTTTTTGATGCTGCTTTATATTACAAACCCAACAAAAGTAATATGCAAATTGCTTTGAATGCAGGTAATTTATTCAACAAAACCTATTGGTTAGGCGCACAGAATTATTTGAGATTATTTCCCGGAGCTCCAAGAAATTTCAGCCTTACTGTAACTTATAAATTTTAATTGGTATGAAATCATTACACATAGAAATTTTAATCGCCAAACATCTAAAGAATTCCGTTTTTAAGAATAAAGCGGTATTTATCATCACGCTTTTTATTGGTATTATTTTGCTTTATGCTGCTTTTTCGGGTTGGGAAAATTACACCAACCAAAACGAAACCAGTGAAAAATACCAACATGAATCGAGAGAAGACTGGTTGAAAAATCCGGATAAAAACCCGCATCGAATGGCACATTACGGAAATTTTGCCTTCAGAAAAAGCACGCCTTTAAGTGTTTTTGAATTTGGAATGGAACCGTTTTTCGGGAATGCCATATTTCTGGAAGCGCACAAACAAAATACAGCCAATTTCTCTGAAGCAGGATTTTCCAACAGTATGCTTCGTTTTGGCGAAATAAGTATTGCGATGGTTTTGCAGGTTTTATTGCCTTTATTGATCTTTTTCTTAGGCTTTAATTCGGTCGCTGCCGAAAGAGAAAACGGAACTTTAAAACTCCTTTTAAGTCAGGGAATCAATTGGAAACAACTTTTAATTGGTAAAACATTAGGAATCGCTTCTGTAATTATGATGCTTTTTCTACCCACAATTATTGTACTTGTATTTATCTGGTTATTGCTTCAGGATTTTAGCATTTCTGCCGATGAAACGATCAAAATGGTATTGTTTATTCTGTTTCATTTTATATATCTGATGTTCTTTTGCGTCATTTCTGTTTTAATTTCGGCGTTAAGCAAAACCTCCAAAAAAGCGTTGATTTCATTGATTGGAATTTGGTTGGTTTTCACGATAATTCTGCCAAGAACGACTCAGGCAATCGGAGCTTATATTTATGAAGCGCCTTCTAAGATTCAATTCAATAGCGATATAGAAAAAGATATTCTGAAACAAGGCGATAGTCATAATCCGAATGATTTGCATTATAAAGCGATTAAAGATTCTCTTTTACGTGTTTACAAAGTCGATTCAATACAGAAACTTCCTTTTAATTATTCGGGTTTTATTATGACCGAAGGCGAGAAAATAAGTTCTAAAATCTATAATCAGCATTTAGAAAATCTATTGAAGGTTTATGAACAGCAAAACAGTTTTTCGAAGACGATTTCTTTTATAAATCCATACATCGCGATCAAAAACTTATCAATGGGATTGTCCAATACAGATTATGATTCGTACATAGATTTCCAAAAACAAGCTGAAGATTATCGCTATAAAATGGCGCAAAAAATGAATGCATTGCAGGTAAAATATATCAGTAATAATAAGCCAAAACCTACTGATAAACCATTGACAATTGGCAAAGAACATTGGGCTGATCTAGAAGAATTTCATTATGAATCAAAAGGAATTCAGGATGTTTTAAAATCCGAAATTATTGCTCTTATCTCCATTTTTCTCTGGATTATAATGCTTTTTATATTTATTCGAATTGCAGCCAAAAACCTTAAAGCCATTTAATATGTTAGCATTACTATTTAAAAATTTCATACGATCAAAAGGAACCAAAATTGGACTGATATTTCTGTTGATTATCTGTTTTATAAGTCTATTAATTGGGCGACAATTTCAGCAAAAACAACAAAACAATATTACCGAAGCGGCAATTTATCAAAAAGAACATATTGCCAGAAATGCCGCTTTTCATAAAGACGAAATTGGACTTCTACTCTACTATATCAAGTTTTCTTTGGTCAATAAAACATTGCCAATTAACAGTCTCGCAATTGGTCAGCGCGATGTAAATCCCTCAATTCAAAGTGTTACAATTCGTGGTCTCGAAGCTCAGAAATATGATTCAGAACTCAATAATCCGAATAATCTTTTGTCCGGAAATATCGATTTTAGTTTTGTATTAATTTATCTTTTTCCACTCTTGATTATTGCATTTTCGTATAATTTAATTTCGGAAGAAAAAGAAAGCGGAACCTGGAAAATCGTCGCAACTCAAAGCCAAAACACCTTTCTGTACATTCTGAAATTATTCTATATTCGAATTTTAAGCATGATTGCATTATTAACGATCGTACTTTTTATAGCAATATTGTTTCTGAATATCCCATTTAACCAATCACTTTTTACCTTTTACACAATAGCAATTCTCTACATTTTATTTTGGTTTGCAGTAAGCTTTTTTATCGTTTCTCTGCAACAGCATTCGAATTTTAATGCGGTTATTTTATTGACGATTTGGTTGTTTCTAATTATCATTTTACCGGCAACAATCAACACTTACATTGTCAATAAATATCCAATTCCCGAAGCTCTGGAATTGACTGTAAAACAACGAAATGCCTATCATGAAAAATGGGATATGGATAAAAAAATTACAATGGATAAATTCTATAACCATTATCCGCAATTCAAGCATTATCCTTTGCCAAACGCTGAGTTTAGCTGGCTTTGGTATTATGCAATGCAACAAGCGGGTGATGATGATTCTGCAAAACAATCAAGAGAATTAGAGCATAAATTACAACAACGAAATAAAGCAAGCGAGTTGATTGCGCAATTTATTCCGACTTTGCATACGCAGATTCAGCTTAACGAAATTGCTAAATCTGACTTAGGAAATCAGCTTTTATTTCTGAAAGAAACCAAACATTTTCATGAAAAAATGCGTTTGTATTTCTATCCAAAAATCTTTGATAATGCTGATGTCAGCAAAGAAAACTGGTCTAAATTTAAGGTTGAAACATTTAGTGATTCCTCCGAAATAAGTTTTATGAAAGCGTTTATACCTTTATTACTTTTCAATTTATTATTGATTGGTTTTGGATGGAGGAATTTTAAAAACAATATTATTTAACCGCAAATTTTTTAACCGCATTTTTTTTAACCGCAAAGTTTGCAAAGGTTTACGCAAAGTTCGCAAAGTTTTTAGGCAAAGCTTTGCGGAGTTTGTGAAAATTATTTAACCGCAAAGAACACAAAGGTTTACGCAAAGTTCGCAAAGTTTTTAGACAAAGCTTTGCGGACTTTGCGTTTTTATAAAAAGCCAGCATAACAAAAAACTTTGCGTGCTTTGCGGTAAAAATACAGTTGTTTTTAGATGACAGGAATTTTAAGCTTAATATTATTTAACCGCAAAGCACACAAAGGTTTACCCAAAGTTCGCAAAGTTTTTAGACAAAGCTTTGCGGACTTTGCGTTTTTATAAAACCTAGCATAACAAAAATCTTTGCGTGCTTTGCGGTAAAATCTACATTGCTAAGATTTTTTCTTCTTATTCTGACTAATATTATTTCAAACAATCTTTATTTTAATTTTATTTAGAATTAATATAAATAAACTTTTATATTTGCCGCTTTCTTGGCAAATTCTGGTAGTTTTCTAAATTTACCCGATTCCCAAATCCAAAGTAAATTTCGTTTGATGAACATTAATAACAGTTTCGAATTAAATCTTTTTGAATCTTTCAAAGAAGGAGACGAAACTGCTTTCACGTATTTCTACGACAAATACTTCCGCCGAATTACTGCTTTTAGCGTTCAGTTTATTTATGATAAAGAGGAAGCCGAAAATCTCGCACAAGAAGCTTTTTTGCATTTATGGCAAAGCAGAGAAACTGTAGAATCGATAAACGGAATACAATCTTTCTTGTACACTTATGCGAAATCGAAATGCCTGAACATGATTCGGCATAATAAAGTAAAGGATAAATTTAAAAGTGAAGTTTTAAATCAGAAAGAACGAGAATTGGATATGGAAATCTTAAACTCGGTACAATTTGACACTTTAGAATTAACGGAATTAGAACGTTTAATTCAGGAATCAATAAGTGATCTTCCACCAAAAACCAGAGAAGTTTTTATAAAAAAGCGTTTCGAGAATAAAAAAAATGCAGAAATAGCCGAAGAAATGCAAGTATCGCTAAAAGCCGTTGAAGCCCACATGACAAAGGCTTTGAAGATTTTAAAAACCAAATTATCGGATTATTTATTCTTGATTTTTATCCTTATTTGTAATAATTAAAAATAAAAGGTAGGGTATTTTATTTCTGAAGTGTACTTACAATAACCAGAAGTTTAAAACCAAAATAATGACATCGAAACTTATTTATAAATATCTTTCTAATGAAGCTTCAGAACAAGAAGTTCAATCTCTTTTTGATTGGATCGATGCTTCTGAAGAAAACAAAAAGCACTTTATATCTTTAAAGAAAACTTGGGCTTTAGCAGCACTTTCGGATGAAATTACGTCTGAATCAGTTTCGGTGATTTCGATAAAACCAAAAAATAATGCTATTCAGTATTTAAAATATGCCGCTGTATTTTTAGTTTTATTCGGATTAGGAAAATTGGCTTTCGATTTTACTCAAAAAACAAAATCATCAAAAGAAATTGTTTTAGAATTTGCTGATGGAAGTTCTGAAATCATCACAAAAAACAATCAAACTAAAGTTATAAACGACAAAGGAAGTTTGATTGCAAAGAAATTTCCAAACCATATTGTTTACTTCGGAAAAGTTCAGGATCAGAAAGTGGTTTATAATACACTTAAAGTTCCATACGGAAAACGATTTAAACTTACCCTTTCTGACGGAACGATTGTGAATTTAAATTCGGGGACAACTTTTCGTTATCCGGAACAATTTGGAATCAATGGTAAAAGAAATGTATTCTTAACCGGTGAAGCTTTTTTTGAAGTTGCAAAAGACAAACAACATCCGTTTATTGTAAACGCGAATAAGGTTGATATTGAAGTTCTTGGAACAAAATTTAATATCAGTGCATATCCAGAAAACCCAACGGTTAATAGTACTTTGATCGAAGGAAGTATTCAGATGTATGAAGTTGAAAACAAACAAAATTTGGTTTTACTTCTTCCAAATCAAATGGCAACCTGGCAAAATAACGCTAAAAAAATCACAACAAAAGCAGTTGATCCAAGTTTTTATTCGGCATGGACAAAGGGCGAACTTGCTTTTAAAGATACTCCATTTTCAACGATCGCTAAAATAATTCAACGTACTTATGATGTCGAAATCATCAATGAAAATACTGTTTTGGCCAAGCAGAATTTTACAGGTACGATTAAAATTAGTGAATCAAGTGTCGAAAATATTTTAGAACTTCTAAAACGTGACACGCCATTTAATTATTCGATCGAAGAAAATACGATTACCATTACCAATCCTTCCATAACTAAATAAACATGACTTTTACGATACCCAATTTCAGGAAAATTCTATTTTTCCTAGCGCTTCTTATATCCAGTTTTAAAAGTTTTTCTCAGAATAAAGGCATAACATTACAGCTAAAAAACAAACCTATTAGTTTCATTATCAAATCAATTGAAGATCAAACTGATTTTAGAATCATTTATAATGCAAGAAAAATTGATGCCGATCAACTTGCGGATATTAATGTACAAAATGCGACTTTAGAAGTTGTGTTAACGCAATTATTTACCGGTAAAAACATTTCTTTTTACATACAGAAAAAGCAGGTTTTATTAACGAACTCCGCTCCTGCTCCAACTTCTTCAAATCCTGATGAAAAGGAAAGATTTATTAGCGGAATCGTTTATAGTGCCAAAGAAAAACAACCGCTTGCCGGAGCAACAATACGCATAAAAGGTACCGGAATGGGCGCTATAACTGATTTTAACGGAAAATTTGTTTATCAGTTAAAAGGAAATAACATCAATAATATAGTGCTTGAAGCTGGCTTTTTAGGAATGGAATCTCAAGCTATAAAGGCAGATACTAAAAAAGAATTTACATTTTATCTGGAAGAATTCACAGATGAGCTAAATCAGGTTGTGATTACGTCTTCTTACGGAACTAAAAAACTTAAAGAGGAAGTTGTTGGAAGTATTTCGAGCTTAAACGCCAAAGATATTCCGGTTCAACAAGCCTCGGAAAGTATTGATAAAATGGTCGAAGGACAAATTGCCGGGGTTTTGGTCGAAAATGTTTCGGGAATTGGTGGTCCGGTTAAAATTAATATTCGTGGTCAGGGAACTTTAAAATCTTTGTCTAATTCTATTTTAGGTACTTCTACTCAGCCTTTGATCATTGTCGATGGTGTAATTATGAGTGAACAAGGCGGTATTGATAACGAATTTTTTAACGGAGGAAGATTATCTGAGGGATTATCGAATCCGTTAGCCATGATTTCTCCTGATAATATCGAAGATTTTACGGTTTTAAAAGATGCTGCCGCGGTTGGTATTTATGGTGCTGATGGTGCAAATGGTGTGATTTTGATTACGACAAAAAAGGGTAAAAAAGGCAAAGTTCAATTTGGATTTTCGAACCAACTTGGAGTTTCATCGGCTATTAATCAAATTAAATATTTGAATGGCGCGCAATATACGGACTTGCGAAATGATTATTTAAAAAACACTTCTACAGATTATGTTCCGGTTCCTTATAACGGAATCAACACGGATTGGTTTGGATTATTGAACCAAAACGGGATTTATAACAAATATAATTTCAGCGTTTCCGGAGCTACTTCAGATTTTTCGTATCGAAGCACAATCACCTATCTAAATATCGATGAGCCTCAATTAGGGAATACTACAAAACAGCTTAACGGAGGACTTAATTTAGGATATCGACATTCAAAATGGGATATTAATTTGTCTTTAAACCCTAGTTACATCAAAAAAGATGCTCCTAATATTTATTATGATTTTGCTTATTTGCCTACAATTTCGCCTTATAATCTAGATGGAACTTACTCAAATCTTGGTCTTTCAGGAGGAAATACGGGAGGAAATCCTTTGGCAGCAATTGAACAAAATAGAAATGAAACAGAAAGCCGTGGAATCTTAGGAAGTTTGAATTTAGGTTATGAATTAAATAAAAATATAAAATTCGGGACTTTATTTGGTCTTGATTATATTGATAAAGTTCAAGATCGCTATTTTTCGGGAGAAAATGAAAGTGGACAAAACAATGGAACTTTCGTCCTGAACGAAAAAACATATCCCAACTGGGGAAGACGCCTTATAAATAACCGAAATGCTACCAAATGGAACTGGCAGGGACAAATGTTATTTAATAAAGAAATCAATAAAAACAATACGATTGACGGCGTTGTAGGTTTTGAACTTTCTGAAGAAAAGGCGGATTTTGATTATTCATCGGCTTCAGGATTTGTAAATCCTAACGTAATTAATCGCATTGAAGATGCTCTGCAAGATGATAATCCTGCAACTCCTTTGGTTGATGAAAGTAAAACGAGACAGGTTCACGGATCTGATATTAATTACAATTCAAGAGTTTCTTTGTTCTCACAGATAAACTACAATTACAAGAAAAAATATTATGCGTTGGTCAATTTCAGACGTGACGAAAGTTCTGTTTTTGGCGACGATACAAATGTTGCTTACAATAGCGGTGCAGGTTTAGCGTGGATTGCGAGCAACGAAGATTTCTTAAAATCAAATTCATGGATTGATTTCTTAAAGGTGAAAATAAGTTATGGTTCAACCGGTAATTCACGTATCGGTTCTTATAGATCAAAAGGTCTCTATACTGTTTTACAAAATGGTTATAATGGCGATACAAGTGCTTCATCAAGCGTTTCTCCTAACGGAAATTTAAGTTGGGAGAAAAATGTAAAATTCAATACCGGAATCGATTTTAATGTATTCAATACGGTCGAACTTTCATTAGAGTATTATTATGATAGTTTATCTGATTTGATTGTTGCACGTGATATTCCAACAGAAACCGGTTATAATTCTGTGCAATTAAATGCGGCAGATATGTACAATAAAGGTTTTGAGTTTACGACCAGAATCAAGTGGTTTCAAAAAGGAAAATTCAAATGGACTTCTTCTTTCAATATCTCGACGGTAGATAATAAAGTAACGGATTTGGTAGGTTTAGGAAGCGATTATTCTGTGGCTAATATTGCTCTTGCTCAAAAAATTGGTTACAGTACTTCAACGATCTGGGGTATAAACTGGGTGGGCGTTGATCCCGCAACCGGAAGAGATTTGGTTAAAAAAAATGGACAAGTTTATGATGCGGCAACTTACAACAGATTGTTTACCAATGCTGATTGGGAACCAATTGGAGATTCACAACCTAAAGCTTTTGGAGGTTTTAGCAATCGTTTTACGCTAAACAATATTACATTATCGGTAACAGGCGCTTTTCAATGGGGCGGTGATAAATTAATTTCAGATGAAATGATCTCAAAACCAAGAACGACTTCAAACCGAAATATGTCTGTAAATGCATACGATTACTGGAGAAATCAAGGCGATGTTGTCTCTCAGCCTGCGCCTAGTAACAATACATTATTGTCTAATATGAGCAAATATGTTTATGACGCTACTTATATCAAAATCAGTAATATAAACCTGAGTTATAATGTTCCGCTAAAAAATACTTTTCTGGATGCTTTAACGATTTTTGCAGATGTTTCGAACGCATTGTATTGGTACAAAGAAAAAAGTCCGGCGGGAATGAATGGTATCAGAGAATTTAATTACACTTATCCGCAAGCCAGAACGATCTCCTGCGGAATTAATACTAAATTTTAAAAAGATGAAATATTTTAAAAATAGAACAGGGTTTAAATTAGCACTGCTTTTCACCTTACTTTGTTTATTGCAAGGCTGCAGTGATTTTCTGGAGCAAGAACCTGGTACACAAATTTCGATTACAGAACAGCTAAAAAATAAACAAGGTATGTTACAAGCCGTAAATGGCATGTATCGTGGTCTTGAGGCTAATGTACGTGCAGGTGTTTTTCCTGTTTATGCGGATGTTCAGGGCGGAAATTTAAAATTTACTCCTTCGACAACAGTCAGTTCATTAGGTTTAATTAGTATTCCGTCGCCTATTACAAACCTTTATTCTTTTGAAGATCAATCTGATAATTCTAATTTTGCGTCTTTTTACAGCAATAGTTACAGCACTATCAATCAATCAAATTTGATTTTAGAATTTGTCGATGCATTGCCGGACGCTACAGAAGCTGAAAAAAATCAAATAAAAGCCGAAGCCCTGACTGTTAGAGCGTATTCTCATTTTTTACTAAGCGAAGTCTTCAGCCAAAATTACGCTTATACAGATGATGCATCGCATTTAGGAATTATTTACAACAAAGCGTCATTAGTTCAAGGTCTTACTTATCCGGCGAGAGAAACTGCTGCCAATACTTATGCTTTGTTAATCGATGATATTACAACAGCTATAAATTTATATGCTAATGCTTCGCTTTTGACTGGTCCTGCTTATTCTTATTTTAATAAAACGAGTGCAAAAGCATTATTGGCAAGGGTTTATCTGTCTAAAAAAGATTGGAAAAACGCTTACGAAACTTCCAATGATATTATTTTAAATTCGGGTGTAAGTTTAGTAAATTCAGCGGATTATATCGCACAATGGGAACAGCCGGATTTGCCTGTTTCTGAAATTTTACTTGAATTTACGATTCCTAAAACTACTGATGGAACTTCCAGCGGATCATTATCTGTTCCTTTCGGATATACTTCTGCAACTGTTTATGGCGATTATGCTGCTTCACAAGATTTATTGGATTTATATGAAAATGACGATATCAGAAAACAGTTGTTTCTGGAAAAAACAATTCCAACTCTTGTCAATTTACAATTCGAAAACCAGAAGTATTATTTTACCAAAAAATTTCAGGGAAACCCAGGATATGTTGCCTTTAGATTAAGTGAACAATATTTAATTCGCGCCGAAGCTGCATTAAAACTTAACAATCCGGAGCAGGCAAAAACAGATATTAATACCATCAGAGCAAGATCTAATGCCACTTTATTGACGGATACAAATAATCTCGAAGAACTTATATTTCTGGAAAGAAGAAAAGAATTATGTTTTGAAGGTCATCTGTTTTTTGACCTTGCCAGAAACAAAAAAGACATTTCACGCAATGACGGTTGTATTTCGCTTAACTGCTCGCTTACCTACCCGTCGCCAAAATATGTAATGCCAATACCACGCTTCAACATTAACCTAAATCCAAACTTAAAACAAAATGAATCATACTAAAATTATATCCGTATTAAGTATTATTGTTGCCTTATTTGCATCTTGTTCTAAGGACGATTACAGGTTAGATTCTAAAAATGTTGATCCTTTTATACGCTTCAATTTTCTGGCAACTGCTGCAGGAGTTCCGCTCGAATATCCTGCCGTAAGTACAACTTTGGCTCCAGCCACAACATATGACAATAAATCAATTAAGAAATTAAAAGTTCCGGTAACGCTAACTTCCACAACATTAAAATCACCTGTTACAGCAAATTTTAGCGCGGTAACATCAGGAGATGCCAATACTTTTAGTGTTGAACCCGAAAATCAATTATTGTTTGAAGGCAATAAACTGACGGATACTATTTATCTTTCGTTTGATAAAAGATGGAAAGACAAACAAACTATAACTCTGAAATTAGAAAATACTTCTGATCCTGCAATTCACATCGGAAACCTGAATACAGCAGCACCAAATAATACTTTTACCATTAATTTGGCAGAAATAAGTACCACTTATACCATTCCTGACAAGCAAATTACAATAAAAGGAATTGCTGGCGAAAAAGTAGATTTTAAAGTAAATTTCCCTAACGGATTTATTCCATCGGAAATTGAAAATCTGTCTATTTTTAAATTTGTAAATGGTTTTGAATATGCATTAAGTCATGACGAATTTGGTGACAACAGAAGTTCTGTTACCTATCATTTGACACTTTTGGAAGACATTCAAAACGATGATGTCAGGTTTGAAACTAAAATCACACTGATTAATTCCACCAATTACATTGCAACGGGAAATACCGTTTTACAAATTATAAAACCAATCAAATCACCGCGAGATATACAAACTAATCCGGCTTCTAAATTCTACGATTTATCGAATAAATTTTACCTCACTTATGGCGAAAACTGGTTTGATAAAAGCGGTACTTGTGGATGGCAATCTTATAATGCATTTACGTTTCCGGTTGTCGTAACAAAAGATTCAGAAAATGCCATATTATATAGTGATAACGGCACAAGCAATACAAATGATGATATCTACCACGATGCTTTTAAAATAGGATTTAACGTAGTTACAGGAAATTCGACTACAAATTCTTTTAACTTAAAAAGATGGTTTACGAACGAAAATGTAAATGGAGCAAATTCTCCTGGGCTTAATATCACATCTGCGCTTGAATTTTTTCCCGAAAACGGAACCAGTAAAACAAACGGAAGTGTACTTGTAAATCCGCAATCGATAACAATTGCGCCAAGCGGAAAAGGTCCCGATGGAAAAGATAAACCTGGTCATGTTATAGAAATCGCAGGAGAAGGAACTTATAAAGAAATAAGCAACGGTTTGTTTGAGATTTCATTTGAATTAAAACTAACAAACGAACTACTTTTTGGAGGAACGGTTTCGTGCCAATACAGAATGTATAACAATAAAACATATCCAAAATTAGCGCCTTTAGATGCATCTTGTCCTAAGGAAGTTACGTTGCCGTAGATTTAGTTTTTAGTTTTCAGTTTTCTGTCGCAGTCGCAGTCGCAGTTGAACGCAAGTCACCTTTGTCAAAGTTTAAAACTTTGACAAAGGTTTACGTCTAAAAAAACTGAAAACCGAGACTGAAAACTGTGACTGAGACTGAAGACTGAAAACTGAGACTGAGACAAAAAAATAAACAAAAATGAAATTGAAAAAAATAATAATCCCTCTTTTATTCCTATTAAGTTTAACGGCTTACAAAAGCATTGATCAACCTGATTATATCGATGTTCAGGAATTGCGAAAATTATATTCCAGCGGAGATCCGTCAACTTGGCCAACAGCTGAATTGGATAAAAATGTAGATAAAAGTACATTCCGTGATATTGGAGTACTTCCTGCTGTGCCTTATCCTGATTATAATCCGTATTCGAAGGAAAAAGAAAGTCTGGGTAAAATATTGTTTTTTGATCCGAGGTTATCGACAAGCGGACAAATTGCGTGCGCTTCCTGTCATAATCCAGAATTGGGCTGGACAGATAATTTAACGCGTTCTTTTGGTCATGATCGCCAAACGGGAAAACGAAATTCGATGACGATTTTAAATTCGGCGTATGCCACATCTTTATTTTGGGACGGACGTGCAAAAAGTTTAGAAGATCAGGCACAATTCCCGATTGGAGATCCTCTTGAAATGAACGAAAAACTGACAATTGCCGTTGATAAAATTGCCAAAATAAAAGGCTATAATGCTCTTTTTGAAGCTGCTTTTGGAAATAAAAAAGTATCATTGGAACGCATACAATATGCCATTGCAACTTTTGAAAGATCTATAAATAGTCCGAAAAGTAAATTTGATCAGTTTGTTAGCGGAAAATCTGATGCTTACACCGATTCACAAGTAAAAGGTTTGCATTTGTTCAGAACCAAAGCGCAATGTATCAATTGTCATAATACGCCATATTTTAGCGACAATCAATTTCATAATGATGGACAAACTTTATTTGGAACAAAAAATGAAGATTTCGGACGTTATAATGTTATCAAGAACAAAGCAGATATTGGAAAATTCAGAACACCAACGCTTCGTGAAGTAGTAAACACAAAACCATGGATGCATCACGGACATTTTCCGTCTTTATTGGATGTTGTTGAATTATACAATTTGGGAAATCCCTCGCCTGTTCAGAAAAAATATTTGGGCACAGAACGCGATTCTTTGATTCCAAAAGTAGATCCAATGCTAAAAAAACTGGATTTAAATAAAGAAGAAATCAGTGATCTTTTGGCTTTTATAGAAACATTGAGTACGCCAACAAGAAGAATCATAATTCCAACATTACCGAAATAATTTAGTTTGTAATTTGCCCCATAAAATTTCAAACCTGCAAAGCCCGTTTCATTAATTTGAAATGGGCTTTTTTTGAAAAAATAAGTTAAATATTTTTTACTTTAAAATCTATATCGTAATATTGCAATATAAAAAATAAAAGCTATGGGAGCGACTAAAACAGAACATTTTACAGATAAGCAAAACCAAATCGCAACTATTGCCAAAGCATTAGGACATCCAGCAAGAATTGCCATTATTGAATATCTTTTGAAGGTAAACGAATGTATTTGTGGTGATATTGTAAACGAATTGCCACTTGCGCAACCTACCGTTTCTCAACATCTTAAAGAACTTAAAAACGCCGGACTTATAAAAGGAAATATCGAAGGAAATGCAATTTGTTATTGCATCAACGAAGAAACTTTTGATGTTTTAAAAGGGTATTTTTCGAATATTATAGCGGTAACTAAAAATCAAAAATGTTGCTAAAGCATTTTTTTAGCAATCTATATCGCAATATTGCATTATAACTATAAAATAAAAAACAATGAAACTATCAGATATTAAGCGAATACTTCCAACACTCGAAAACGTAGAATTTCAGTTGGAAAATGGGACTTTTGTTCCCGAACATTTCCATGTTACAGAAGTTGGAATGATCTCAAAAAACTTTATTGATTGTGGCGGCGTAATTCGTCACGAAAAGGCGGTGAACTTTCAGCTTTGGAACGCTGATGATTACGAACATCGCCTAAAACCAACCAAACTTTTGAATATCATAACTCTTTCTGAAGAAAAATTAAACATTGAAGATTTAGAGATTGAAGTCGAATATCAAAGCGAAACAATTGGCAGATATGATTTAGAATTTAATGGCAAAAATTTTATCCTAAAAAGTAAAACTACAGCTTGTTTAGCGCAAGATGCTTGTGGAATTCCTTCGCAAAAGCAAAAAATAAGTTTGACTCAATTGCTTACAGATTCAGGAAGTTCGTGTTCACCTGATGGCGGTTGTTGTTAATAATATATGAAAATCAAGAATTGAAATGTGCCTTTAGGTACTATATATTGCCAGAAATTTAGGTAAAACGTAACAGCGTGCCGTAGGTACGCAACAAAACGGTGAACATTGCGTACCTACGGCACGCTAAATTCATTTCAATTGATGTTTTCTACCGATATATAGTGCCTAACGGCACAAAAGAACTTTAAAACCCTTGATTCGCACATATTCAAATCAACAATTAAAATGTGCCTTTAGGCACTATATGTTGGTAGAATTTTAGATAAAAAAGGTAACAGCGTGCCGTAGGTACGCAACAAAACGGTAACCATTGCGTACCTACGGCACGCTAAATTCATTTCAATTGATGTTTTCTACCAATATATAGTACCTAACGGCACAAAAAAACTTTAAAAAACCTTGATTCGAACATATTCAAATCAACAATTGAAATGTGCCTTTAGGCACTATATGTTGGTAGAATTTTAGATTAAAAAGATAACAGCGTGCCGTAGGTACGCAACAAAACGTACCTACAGCACGCTAGATATATTTTCGATTTATTTTTTTACCAATATGTTGTACCTATAAGGCACAAAAAAACTTTAAAATTTTGATTTGAATATGTTCAACCTATTAATTAAATACAAAAAACCAATTATCATCACTACATCTGTTATTGTATTGCAGCTTATTTTTGGCTTTGACCCAAAGTTTTGCATTATCAATATCATTTGGTTATTCGTTTAAAATTATGAAAAAGAAGATTCTCGTACTTTGCACCGGAAATAGTTGCAGAAGTCAAATTGCTGAAGCCTATTTAAGGCATTTTTTTGATGATAAAGCCGAAGTTTACAGCGCCGGAGTTGAAACACATGGCGTAAATCCCAGGGCGATTGCAACGATGAAAGAAGACGGAATTGATATTTCAAATCACACGTCGAATCATGTTGATGAATATGAAAATATTGATTTTGATATCGTAATTACCGTTTGTGACAATGCCAAAGAACGATGTCCGTTTTTGCCAACAAAAGCTAAAAAACTACATCAAAACTTTCCTGATCCTGCAAAAGCGACTGGAACTGAGGAAGAAATTTTAAACGAATTCAGACGCGTCAGACTAATGATTAAGGAATATTGCAGTGCATTACAAATTTCTTAATTGCTGTTGAATTACAATTAAAAAGCCTATTTCCACATCTCTTGGAAATAGGCTTTTTCTTTTAGAACTCGACTCTAAATATGAATTTTCCCTTTATTTTAAAGCTTGTTTTAGCTCTGCTATTTTCTTATTAACTCTTGCGCGATAATCTGTATCTGTGCTTAATTCTGCTGCTTTTGTATAACTCAACAAAGCATTTTTTATATCCTTATTTACTTCATAAGCTTCTGCTAAACTATCATAAACATTACTGGATTTAGGATATTCTTTGGCATTTAGGCTAAAAACCGAAACTGCTTCAGGCACTTTTTGATCGTGATATAAAAGTATGTATCCAATTCTATTAAGATGTTCCTCTAAATTGACATTCGCGTATTTTGGATCTTTTTTCAAAGAAGCAAAAGTATTTTTTAAACCCGAAACGTTTTCCTGCGCACTTTTCATTAAAGTTTCATACGCTGCAAAGCCATAATCTATGATATCGTTATCAACAAAATGAGCAATCTGATTGATGATATCTTCGACATTTGCATCACTTCCAATTCCGTTTGCCATAAATATAATACTCAAATTATCGTTTGGAAAATTTCTGTAAGCAACTCTTCTACCTCCAGAAAAACCATAAGATGTATGTCCGTTTATAATGCGTTCATCCCAGCCTAAAGTAAATTTATAATCGGTTTTTGTAAACGGAAATAAAGTCCACATTGTGTTTTTAGTTTTCTCATTAATGAGTTTATTTTCATTGAATTTACTATCCCATTTTATAAATTCATCCATCGTAATATTGATTCCGTTACAGCTATTTAAGTAACTTCCGTTATTAGAAAGTCCGATTTGCATTTTACCTCCCGAAAAATTATTGTAAGGTGTAACTCTGTTTGCAAAAATATCTCTGGAATCTGTAGAGAAAAAAACATCTTTATTTTCAGCCTGATTTCCAAACTGGTTTTCGATTATAAATGTTTCAATATTTTGTTTGCTAATGGTTTCGATAATCTTTTGAAGCAACCAAAAATTCGTTTGATTGTACTCATATTTTTCGCCTTTTTCGAATTGAATCGCATCGGCAAATACTTTTGCTTTGGCTTCATTTTCCGGCAATTGTTCATAATTTACAATATCCGGAAGTCCCGAAGAATGTGTAACCAAATGTTTGACTTGAACTGAATTCCATGTTGCCGGCAAATCAGGAAGGTATTTTGAAATAGGATCTTCTAATGCCAGTTTATTTTGTTCAATCAATTGAAAAACTCCTATAACAATAATCGTTTTTGTCAAAGAATAAATTCTGAAAATAGATTTATCCGAAACTGGTACATCAAACTCAATATTTGCTTTTCCGTAATTATTTCTATGAATAACTTTTCCGTTTTTTATTACCGCAACGGCGATTCCGGGCATATTATACTTGGTTGTAACCTCAGTTAAATAGTTATCAATTTGTGTACTTGATTCCTTTATTGTCTTTGGTTTTTCCTGTGCCGATAAAATCATAAACGATAATAATGAAGTAAGCGAAATAAATAGTTTTGTCATAGTAAATGGTTTTCAAGAATAGACGCTACTTTTTTGTTTTTGTGACAGTTATTACAACTTTTTTATTTTGGATAACTTTTATTCTTCAAACAAAGCATCAAACTTTTTTATCAAAATACTTTGTTTATTTTTCTTCTCCAAAGCAATAAAAATGTATTTATCATTAAAATATAAGATCTCAGGAGCTTTAGAATAACAATCTTTTTTCTCAATATCATGAAGTAAAACCTGAATATTTTCTATGCCTGAAAAATCTTTTGAAACTTTAGAAAAACAGATAAATGTAATTGTCATATTCAATATTAATACAATCGATACATATAGACCAAAAGTTAGTTTTCTGTGGATAAATTCTCCAAAACAGACATAAGCCAAACCAGTCAAAAAGCTTAAAAGGAACAAAAACTTCCATAATGAGTTAAGCTCTTTTAATTGTATGATGTCTTGAATATCACTAATTATCCATCCAATAATTAAAAGCGTAATAATCAATGCAATAAATATAATTACAACAACTTTTATAAGAACACCTACAAGTTGATTAGGCGTTTCAGTTGGTAAAGTATCAACTTTCTTCCTGTTTTTAATAGTTTGAAGAATGATTGAAATTGGGAAAACTAAAAAAAATAAAACAAACAAACCATCAGAAATCAATTGTGAAATCGAGAAAAAACGAATCATATAGGATGAAATAGAACCTAACATCCACAATTGCCATATTCCGCCTAATACTGTTGGCACAATTGCGATCATCGTTATATTCTCTTTTATTTTTTTATAAGAACTATTTAGATATTCGTTCATCCGTTTTTTCTTTCAAACATACTAAAAAATACTTATTCGTGTTATTATTAATAATATTTTAAAAGCTAATTTTTAACACGATACTTCTTCTCATAATAATTTCTTATTCTTTCATTGAAGTATAAAATCGTTCACTATTGAGAATACTATAATCCTTTTTTAAATTTGTTTGAAACGAAAAGAAGTTTTGCTTCTCTATAAAAGCCTACTATTATGAAACTACAGCATATCCAAATTCTAACCAACAATATTCAGCAAACTGCCAAATTTTACAACGACATTCTGGAACTCCCAATTATAGAAAAAACATCAAAATCCGTTACCATTAAAGCAGGAAATTCGATCTTAAAATTTGTAGAAAATCCTGATTTTAATTCGATGTATCATTTTGCTTTTAATATTCCTGAGAATAAACTTGAGGAAGCAATTGCATGGTGCAACGACAAAATAGATTTAGTAATAATTGAAGATAAACGTATCATCGCGAATTTTGAAACCTGGAATGCAAATGCGGTTTATTTTTACGATAACAATGGTAATTTATTAGAGTTTATTGCCAGACATGATCTCGATAATTCACAGATAAAACAATTCAGTTCTAAGTCGATATTGAATATTAGCGAAATTGGTCTTGCAAACGAAGATCCAATAGAATTAGGAACACAATTAATAGAAGATTATAATCTTTCTTTTTTTGCTAAAAACTTTAATAGTGAAGCTTTTGCAGCCATTGGTGATGACGAAGGATTACTAATAATCGTCAAGCCAAATCGAAATTGGTATCCTACTCAAACGCCTTCTAAAAGTAATAAAACAGAAATCAGGATTGAAAACAATAACGATTCTATCCATTTATCTTTCGAATAAAAAAGTTAGAAAAAACATTTATCTTTATAATTGTAATTTAAATAAGAATAAAAATGCCATTTGTCCGAATCAGCCTTCTTAAGAAACTTTCGCTGGAAACTAAAAACAATATTTCAGAATCGATTCATCATGCTTTAATAGAAGAATTTCATATTCCGAAAGATGATTATTTTCATGTAATTGAAGAATTAGAACCTCATCAGATAAAATATCCTGAAAGTTATCTTGGTGTTTCACATTCTGATGCTATTGTTTATGTTCAAATAACAGCCGGACAAGGCAGAACACGTGAACAAAAGACGAAATTATACCATCAAATTGCAACCAAAATTTCGACCTCAACAGAAATCCTGATTAACAATGTTATTATTGTTTTAATGGAAAATAATGGTCTTGAAAATTGGTCTTTTGGAAATGGAGAAATTCAAATATCTGCACATTTAAAGAATTTATAACTTTTTGACAGCATATAATTCATCTTCTTGTTTTACTTGGCGCATAAAAAATTAAATACCTAGATATGGTGAATAAATCCCTAGCAAAGACACAAAATCGCAAAGATTTTGTCATTTCGACGGAGGAGAAATCTCTGCGAGAAGCTCGACAAAGTTTGGATTCTCGTTGCGGAGTTACTTGCGGAAATTTCTCCTCCGTCGAAATGAGAACATTGTGTTTAAACTTTGCGTCTTAGCGCCTTTGCGAGATTAATTTATTTTCTAAAAAGCTTCGCCAATTCTAAAATAAAGTCCCCAATCTCCTTTTCCAACGGCGGCATCAAGTCCAACATTAAATTTTTCGGTTTTGAATGCTCTGTAACGAATACCGGCTCCGGCTCCGGGATATAATTTCCAGTTGAAACTTTCTGTATCTGAACCATAAATTGTAGCCACACCCGCAAACCCTACAACTCCAATTTTTTTAGCAAAATTATAGCGATATTCTGCTTGTAAATCGATAAGTCCGTCGCCGCGATATTTCCCTTCAGAATAACCTCTGATATCTTCATTACCAATCGTTACTTGTTGTTCGAACGCAATATTTCCTAACCCAAACTTACCCGAAAAACGAGCTGCAAGAACATCAACTCCATTTCGCATTGGAAAATATTTATTAAACTCTGAGAGAATTTTATTGGCACTGACATCATTTCCAAACCATTCCGGATAAGTAAGCCATCGCAATTTTATTTTATCTCCTTTGGTAGGATAATAAACGGCATCGCGGGTATCATAAAGCATTAGCAACTGCAATCCATTTGTATGTGTTACAGAAGTTGGCTGAACATCGTCTTCGTATTTGGTGTCATAATGTGCATAGGCGTAACCAAATCCTGCATAAAATGCTTTTATTATTTTACGTTGTAGACTGAAGTTTATTATCGTGGTTTTGGTTCCGTAATTATAGAAATCCGGCGTATCAATATCATCCACAAAATACTGCGCATTTTTATTTCCGTTTGCCAGAAACAATTGTGCACGCCAGCGATCTTCTTTAAAATACCATTTATTGAATGAGGCAATAAAATAGGATTTATTGGTCGCATATACAGCCGAAATTCCAGATAAAGATTTAGGAGAAATAGTATCTGTTTTGTCTAGCTTGAACATCATCATCGGGATTGCTCCAAACATAAAATCAAGAGTACGATTGTAGTTAAGATAAGGCATTACATTAAAATCAATATTCTTGTTTTTTTTCTTGGATGTTCCGCTACTGTCAGCACTTTTTGTTTGTGTCCACGCCAGCGAACAATTTAAAAATAATACTATGCACAGGAAAAGTATTTTCTTCATAATTTTACTTTTGAGGTATAAAACAAAGCTAGTACATCGATTAAAAACAATCCTTTAATTTAAGTAATCATACGTTGCATATTCTAAAATGAAACCATCTTTACATCTACTTGAATCTAAAATTATTGAATAACTTGTAATGAACTCAAAAAGTAATTTTTACATTTACAATTCTGCTTTTAATATTATGAATCAAAAGAACATTCCTTTTAATGTTTTAGAAAAATGGCTTAAAGCATGGTCATTATCAAGAGAATTACCATTGCCTGTAAAATACAAATCAGGACTTATGGTAGAAGTTGGTTATGAAGATCAAAAAAGACGTTATGTTTTTACCGAACTAAATATTGATTTTTTAGAATTATCAGAATCTATAAATCAGCCTGGGATTTTTCTAAAAGTTTGCGCTTCTGCTGATACATTAAAAAACAGAATCTCTCAAAAATGGAATATTCAGCCACAAGGTTATATGATGACTTGTTTTCAACCAATGAATATTCCAAATCACAGTTTAAACGATAATTATAAATTAGAATTTGAGCACTATAATAGTACTTATTTGGTTCGAATTGTTACTCTAGAAGGCGAATTAGCTTCGACAGGACGCATTATTCTTGTCGATGATTTAGCAGTTTATGATCGAATTTCGACCGAACCTCAACATAAAAGATTGGGGCTTGCTTCTATACTAATAAAAGAACTCGAGAAGATTGCTTTAGCAAATGGTATACGCAATAATTTTTTGGTTGCAACCGAAGAAGGCAAATTATTATATGAATCTCTTGGATGGGAAGTTTACTGTCCTTATACCTCTATTGTAATTCCTGACGAGAATTAAAGCTATTTTTTGAACTATTAAGAATAAAAAAAACCGTTTCAAATTTTACTCTGAAACGGCTTATTTATATTAAAATTAAAATTTCATTTTCTGAATTCTGACGGCATTTAATATCGCCAATAATGCAACGCCAACATCGGCAAAAACGGCTTCCCACATTGTGGCTAATCCACCGGCGCCAAGAATCAGTACAAAAGCTTTTACAACAAAAGCTAAAGTAATATTTTGCCAAACGATTTTTTTAGTCTGTTTCCCAATATTAATCGCCATTGGAATTTTACTTGGTCTATCGTCCTGAATTACAATATCGGCAGTTTCGATTGTGGCGTCACTTCCTAATCCTCCCATCGCAATTCCAACGGTACTTAAAGCGATAACAGGCGCATCATTTACACCATCGCCGACAAAAGCTACGGTTTCATTTTTCGCTTTTATTTCGTTTAGTTTATCGACTTTCCCTTCCGGAAGTAAATCTCCAAAAGCATTTGAAATCCCTAATTTATCGGCAACAAATTGCACAACATTCGTTTTATCTCCGCTTAACATTGTTACTTTTACACCCAAAGCCTTAAGTTTGTTTACAGCTTCCTGAGCATCCGCTTTTATTTCGTCTGCAATGGTCAAATATCCGGCAAATTTCTTGTCGTAAGCAATTGCAATCGTCGTGTAAACTACTGAATTTGGATCAATATCATATTTAATATTGAATTTATCCATTAATTTAAAATTCCCAACGTGCAGTTCTTTTCCGTTAATTTCTGCTTTTAATCCATGTCCCGAAATTTCTTCAACATTTTTTAATTCTATAGAAGCATCTATTTTCCCTACATGATTATGAATCGCCGTTGCAACGGGATGTGTACTTTGACTTTCTAAGACATTGACGAATTTTAAGATTTCTTCTTTATCGAAATTATCAGCAATAATAACTTCCTGAACTTTAAAAACACCTTCGGTCATTGTTCCGGTTTTGTCCATCACAACATTCTGAATCGTTGAAATACTATCCAAAAAATTACTGCCTTTAAATAGGATTCCATTTTTACTTGCAGCGCCAATTCCGCCAAAATAACCCAACGGAATACTAATAACCAAAGCACAAGGACATGAAATTACCAAGAAAACTAAAGCTCTGTACAACCAATCACTAAAAACATAATTGTCAACAAAAAGCCATGGTAATACACAAATGGCAATTGCCAAATAAACGACAATTGGTGTATAAATCTTGGCAAATTTTCTAATAAAAAGTTCGGCTGGTGCTTTTTTAGTCGTGGCATTTTGTACCATTTCTAAGATTTTAGAAAGCTTACTATCATTATATGCCGTTGTTACTTTTACAAGAGCGATTGTGTTTCCGTTAATCATTCCGGCAAGAACAGTTTCACCTTTAACCTTGGTATCAGGTTTACTTTCTCCGGTAAGTGCCGCCGTATTAAACGAAGCTGTATCTGATAACAATTCGCCATCTAGTCCTAATTTCTCGCCCGCTTTAAGCTGAATAATCGATCCTATTTTTGCATCAGCTGCTTTGACTTTTGTAGCAACATTATTTTCTAAAATACTAACCTCGTCAGGACGTTGATCTAATAAACTTTTGATATTTGATTTTGCACGGCTTACCGCCAATCCCTGAAAGTTTTCTCCAATGGTATAAAATAACATTACAGCAACTCCTTCAGGATATTGTCCAATTGCAAAAGCACCAATTGTAGCAATGCACATCAGGAAAAATTCTGAAAAAACATCACCTTTCATAATGCTTTCATAAGCTTCTCTCAAAACAGGAAGTCCAACCGGCAAATACGCAATTACATACCATGCAATTCTAACATAACCCGAAAACCAGTCTTGCGGAAAATAATTGTCTAAACCAATCCCAATAAGTAATAAAACAAATGAGATTATCGCGGGTAAAAACATCTTAAATAAACTTCCATCAGCGTTATGTTCGTGGTCGTGTCCGTCTCCATGATCATGTCCATCATTTTCAGAGTGAACAGGTTCGTCATGTGAACAACAGCAGGTAGATTGTTTTGGTTTCTTTTTTATTATTTTTTCTTCTGTATGTGTGTGTTCCATAAAATGAGTTTCAAGTTTTATTTGTTTAAAGTTTAAAGTTCAAACTTTGTCGAAATAGATTCTAAATTTACGGATTTTGTCGCAAATGTTTATCAGTTGGGTTATTTTAATCTCGCAAAGACGCGAAGTCGCAGAGTTTTTTAAGTTTCTTCTGATTTTCGATATTAAAACTTAAAAACATAATACCCGAAAACTTTGCGACTTCGCGACTTTGCGAGTAATTCTACACCAGCTAAAAAAACCTCAGCACCTCAATATCTCAGTAACTTAGCACCTTTAAAAAAAATCAATGCTCATGCTCTCCTCCGCCCTTTAATGCCGATAGCAAATAAAACGCTCCTTTGGTCACAATTTTAGCATCAGACGCAATTTTATCTACAAACTTAACTTCAGTAAAACCAAGATCTGTTGTACCCGGAACCACTTCAATTGCTTTAAAGTGGATTTCTTTTTCGTGTGGTGTTCCTTTTTCGGTTGCCTTTTCCTCGTGTTTATCAGCATGGTCTTCTTCCTGAACAAAAACAAAATACTTATCTGCATTTCGCACAACGGCATCTTTTGGTAAAGCCGGAACCGTCGTATTTGTAATGTTGATGTTTGCCGAAACGTACATTCCCGGGATTAATCCTTTGGCATCAGCCGGATCAATTTTGGCGTGAACAGCAACGGTTTTACTTTCGTTAGAAAATGATTTATTGATTCCGAATATCTTTCCTTTAATAGATTTATTAGACTGATTTGTCAATACAAAATCAATTACTTGCCCTACCGAAATCGAACCTAAATCTTTCTCATAAACATTCAAATCAAGATGCATCTGAGTATTATCAACCACTTCAAACAATGTTACTCCGCTTTGTGCGAACGCTCCTTTTGCAATTTTTATATTCCCAACATAACCGCTGATTGGCGCTACTATTGGCACTAACGAAGTACTGCCTTTTGTACTCACATTCAAAGCGTCTAATTTATTCTTTGCTGCTTGCGCTCTCGCTCTTTCTGCAGCCAATTTTGATTTTACTTCCTGAAAAACTTTTCTCGGATTCACATTCTCATCACTCAATGTCTTCTGACGATTGTACTCTAATTGCAAATATTCGATATTGGCTGTAGCCGAATGATAATCTTCCTGCATTTCGATTACTTCAAGATTCTGAATTGTCGCCAGAACTTTGCCTTTGTTTACAAAAGTGCCTTCCAAAACAAAAATATCTTTTACTGTTCCTCCTATTAAAGTAGAAACTTCGGCAGAATTTTGCGGCGGAACTGTTGTATAACCATTTGCTTTTATGATCTTGTTCAGGTTTCGGTCTTCTACAATTCCAGTTTCAATCCCAACGGTTTTATATTGAGATTCGTTTAATGCAACTTCTGTTTGCGATTTTTCTTCTTCCGGAGCTTCTTCGGTTTTCTTTTCATTGCAGGATGCGAAGGATATAACCGCAAGGCACGCAAAGGCAAAAAAGCGCAATGCACGCAAGGAAATTAAACTTTGCGTCCCGATAGCCATCGGGATTGCGTCCTTTGCGGTTAAGTTTTTAACTATATTTTTCATTTTTAATTGTTTTTGATGGTTGGGAATTGTACTTCAATAGCGCTTTGATTATAATTATGAGTGGCTTCTGTATATTGCTTTTTAATATCAATTGCCTGATTTAAAAAACTGATATACGACCAATAACTCATATCGCCATTTGCATAACTTTTTTGTGCTGTATTGATAATCTGATCTGCATATTGCAAACCTTCTTTCTCATAATAATCTAATGCTTTTTGCTGCTTTTTGAAATTATTTTCCAATTCTTGCTTTTGCAAATTCAGCGTTAGTTTATTTTTATCTAAAGCCAATTGTGATTGCGAAATACTAATTGCCGAAGCTTGTGCCTTTGCAGTATTTACACCTCCAAACAACGGAATTTGCAATCCTGCCGTAAAGCCCTGAAACAAAGATTCGGTATTAATCGTCTGAGCAAAATATCCCAAACCAACTTTAGGTGTTCGCATTGCTTTATATGTATTTGCTTCTTTTTGATATACCGAAATTTGCTGCTGATAATAATCTGTCATTAAACCTTCGGGATTCAAATTTCCTGCTTCTTTGATAACCGAATATTGCAAAGGTGTTTTCTCATCAGGAATAACATTTTCATCTGTTTCAATGAAAAATTGTAATTGCTTTTGGTAAATCGCCAAATCATATTCTAATTGTGCTTTTTGCGTTTCAATCTCTTTTACTTTCGCTTTAGCACTAATAACTTCAATATTTCCGCTTTCTCCGGTTTGAAATCTAAGTTCGGCATTCTTTAGAAATTTGGTGTAAATGTCATTTAATTCCGAGTTTAATTTCTGAATCGAAAGTCCGTACAAATATTGATAATAAGCCAATGTAACTGCTTTTTCTATTTCGTAAGAAGATAAAGCTTTTCGTTTTTCCGCCAGTTTTATCAATTCTTCTTGTAGTTGTCGATTAGCTTTTGTGATATTCCCAACCGGAAAAAACTGCTGAATTGAAACATTATGATCGAAATCGGCGCTATTGAATTGTCCGCCTTGGTATTGCACCTGAAGCGGTTCGGGCTGAAATGCTGTCTTTTTTAGAACCGTTTGTCTTTCTATTTCTTTATCAGCAATTTTTAATTCGATGTTATTTGATTTGGCAAGTTCGATTGCTTTTTCAAGACTTATTTTTTCTTGTGCTTGCGAAATTGTGCTAACCAATAAAAGTCCAATTAACCGCAAAGTTCGCAAAGGAAGATTCGCAAAGTTCGCAAAGGCGTTTGTGTTTAAATTATATCTTGTGTCTTTCATCTTGTCTCTTTTTAATCTTCATTGCGTTCTTCGCGTAAATCTTCGCGTCCTTTGCGGTTAATTCCACGTTCCAACAGTAAGTACAAAATCGGTAAGACAATTAGTGTCAATAATGTCGCTGAAACTAAACCTCCAATTACCACGGTTGCCAAAGGTTTCTGAACTTCTGCTCCGCCGCTTGTAGATAATGCCATTGGCAAAAATCCTAACGAAGCTACTGCTGCAGTCATCAAAACGGGGCGCAATCTGGTTTTGGTTCCGATTAAAACTCTTTGCAACGGATCTAGAATTCCTTCGGTTTTTAATTGATTGAAATACGAAATCAATACAATTCCGTTTAAAACTGCGATTCCGAATAAAGCTATAAAACCAATTCCTGCCGAAATACTAAAAGGCATTCCGCGTAGCCAAAGCGCAAAAACTCCACCAATTGCTGATAACGGAATTGCAGTAAAAATTAATCCTGCTTGTTTGAAACTTTTAAAGGTGAAATAAAGCAAAACCAATATTAATCCTAAAGCGATTGGCAATGCGATCGAAAGACGTTTTGTAGCTTCG
Source organism: Flavobacterium sp. 90 (assembly GCF_004339525.1). Lineage (NCBI taxonomy): Bacteria > Pseudomonadati > Bacteroidota > Flavobacteriia > Flavobacteriales > Flavobacteriaceae > Flavobacterium > Flavobacterium sp. 90. The sequence goes on from NZ_SMGE01000001.1 coordinate 6,119,379, forward strand.
ATCAAATTCTCAAACTGACCGCCATAAGTCACATAATAACCTGCGGGAAGTTTAAAGTTTTTGTCTAGCTTTTGCTGAATTTCCTCAACAACGCTTTTAATATCTCGTCCGCGAACGTTTAGTCCAACGGTAATTCTACGTTTTCCATCTTCACGAACTACTTGCACCGGACCTTGCTCATAATCTACAGTCGCAACTTGCGAAAGCGGTACTTGTTGTCCGTTTGGCAACGGAATAAACAAATTGCTTACATCTGTAATTTCGGCACGATTGTTCTCATTCATTCGAACCACAACATCAAATCGTTTGCTTTCGTCATAGATTTTTCCGGCACTTTCTCCTGCAAACGACGAACGAATTATTCGATTAATATCTGAAATATTCAGTCCGTATAAAGCGATTTTATTGTAATCGTATTTAATCGTAATTTGAGGTAAACCAGTTACTTTATCAGCTTTTAAGTCACCAATTCCTTTGATATTTTTTATTTTCGAAATTAACTCGTTGGCTTTCGTGTCAAGAATTTCAAGATCGTCACCAAAAATTTTAATCGCAATATCGCTTCGGCTTCCGGTCATTAATTCATTAAAACGCATCTGAATAGGCTGCGAAATCTCAATATTAGCGCCTGGAATTACTTCCATTTCTTCTTTCATCGCATTGGCTAAATCTTCCCAATTATGATATTTTCCTTTCCATTCTTTTTTGTCTTTCAAAACAATAATCAAATCGCCACTTTCGATTGGCATTGGATCTGTAGGGATTTCACCGCTTCCAATTTTGGTTACAATGGTTTTGATCTCCGGGAATTTAGCTTTTAGAATTTGTTCGTATTTAGTGGCAGTTTCAACCATCTGCGTAAGCGAACTTCCGGTCATAATTGTGGCATTTATAGCCAAATCGCCTTCTTCGATCGTTGGAATAAATTCTCCTCCCATCGTATTAAAAACAAAGACTCCAAGCGCAAATAAACCTAAAGAAATTCCTAAAACAATCTTCTTAAATTGCAGCGCTTTTTTGAGAAATGGCGTATAAATCGATTCTAACCAAGCCATCATTCTATCACTGAAATTTTCTTTGTGTTCTGTTTTTTTAGATAAAAACAAAGCGCTCATCACAGGCACATAAGTCAACGAAAGAACAAAAGCTCCCGCGACGGCAAAACCAACGGTCATTGCCATAGGTCTGAACATTTTTCCTTCGGTTCCTATTAAAGCTAGAATTGGTAAATAAACAATCAGAATAATGATTTCTCCAAAAGCGGCGCTATTTCTAATTTTTGAAGCGGAGTTATAAACTTCAAGATCCATTTCGCTTTGCGATAATTCTTTTTTGCGCTTGAGTTGTTGCAGATGATGCATTGTAGCTTCAACAATAATTACGGCGCCATCGACAATTATTCCAAAATCGATCGCTCCCAAACTCATTAAATTTCCGCTTACGCCAAAGGCATTCATCAAAATAATAGCAAACAACATCGCTAACGGAATTACAGAAGCAACGATTAAACCTGCGCGAAGATTCCCCAGAAATATAATAAGGACAAAAATCACGATTAATGCTCCTTCTAATAAGTTTTTTGTAACGGTTCCTATCGCGTTATCAACCAATTTTCCTCGGTCAATAAAAGCTTCGGCAACAACGCCTTCGGGTAAACTTTTATTAATCTGAATCATTCTTTCGTGGATTCTGTTGACTACAGCGCTGGAGTTTTCGCCTTTGAGCATTAAAACCATTCCCGAAACAATTTCGCCTTTACCATCTTTTGTAGAAGCGCCGTAACGCAAAGCAACACCTTCACGAACCTCAGCAACATCACGGACTAAAACGGGCGAACCATTTCGGTTTTTGACCACGACATTTCCTAAATCTTTTGTGCCTTTTGCCATTCCAACGCCACGAATAAAATAGGCGTATTGATCTTTTTCGATATAAGCGCCTCCCGTATTTTGATTGTTTTTTTCTAAAGCTTCAAAAATTTCGGTAATCGTAACGCCCAGACTGTTTAGTGTATTTGGGTTTACGGCGATTTCATATTGTTTAAGTTTTCCGCCCCAGGCACTTACATCAGCAACACCTTTGATTCCCTGCAATTGCGGAATAATAATCCAATCCTGAATGGTTCTTAATTTTACTGCGTCATATTTGTTTTCATAGCCTTTTTTGGCATAAACATCATATTGATAAATTTCACCTAATCCGGTAGAAATTGGTGCTAATTCCGGTGAACCAGCATAGGCGGGAATATTTTCTTCGGCTTGTTTAAGACGCTGAAATATTTGCTCTCGTGCCCAATAAATATCTACGTCATCTTCAAAAACAACGGTTACAACTGATAATCCAAAACGGGAAATACTGCGAAGTTCTATAATATCCGGAACTGTTTTTACAGCTTGTTCCAGCGGATATGTGATTAATTGCTCGACTTCCTGACTTGCCAATGTTGGTGCTGTCGTGATGATCTGCACTTGATTATTGGTAATATCCGGCAAGGCATCAAGTGGCAATTGTTTGAGCGAATAGCTTCCCCAAGCTATTAAAACGAGGGTAAATAATAGTATAACAAACTTGTTCTTTATACTAAACTGTATGATTTTATCTAACATTTTAATGGTATAATGATATGAGAAATGAGGCAAAGTTTTGCCTATTTAAATACTGTGGAAAATCCACAACTCTCTAACCCAAATCCCATTTTACAGGGTTGGGCTTCATTATGCTATTTGAGGCGGTTGCCAGATACTTCCGTAGAAATTGGAAGCAAAAACAGAATTATAACTTGGTAATTGTATTGAAATGATTGCTGTTACTACCTGAAAATCAAAAACTGAAGCGGTTTGATAAGTTAAAACCTGTGCTCCACAACAATTACAGGCGCAAAACGGAGAACATAAATCATTGTCTTTATCGTGCGAATGATTTGCTTCTGATGAAAATTGGGCTGTTTTATGGGCGGCACTATTTACTTCCATATCTGCACAAGGCATATTTGAAAGTGCTAATAAATAAACCGACAATATTATTGTTATCCATTTCACAGCACAAAAATACTATTTATTTCTATTCAAAAATCCAAAAAATGAAAAATGCTATTCTGTTAGAACAACAAATGCCTTACAAATCCAATTGAAATATTTTCGTTTCAAATGCGCACTTTCTTAAAAAATATTGTAAATGGTAAGAAAATTTATTTAACTTTAACAATAATTAACATTTATACAAAAACAAAATACCGCTCCATTTTTAATCCAATATATTGAAATACAAAAGATAAGAAGACTTTTCACATAAGAATACATTAGTACATATTTATTTTACGCAGTCCTATATTAATTAATTTTATAATACTACAAAAACGATGAAATGTAATACACTAATATTAGCCTTATTATTACTCTTTAGCATACAGATTTTTGGACAGGTTTACACCGATAAAATCGTTGGACAAAAAAACCAACTCCTAAAAGACAGTCTTAAAATCGAAAACTACCCTTATGCTTTACCGATTTGGGGAGAAAAAGTAGCTCAAAAAGGATATAAATTACCTTATTCTGCAGGACTTTCTGTAAACTATTTTTGGCAGGATTCTCAAATTAATATCAAAGATTTAGAAGTAGGTTTTAATAATGGTCCAATGTATAACTTAGACGAAATTGTTCGTTTTGATAAATCTTCTGTCGAAGCCGGAGCTTTAACGATAAGACCTGATATCTGGCTGCTTCCTTTTTTGAATGTGTACGGAATTTTTGGAAAAGCAAATACGGCAACTAAAATCAATGCAGGAATCTGGGTTCCCGATGATGCTAATAATTGGTCACAAGTAGCAAGTTTTAGCACTAAGGCAAATTTCAATGCAACCACTTTTGGTCTTGGTCTGACGCCTACAATAGGTATTGGCGGCGGATGGTTTGCACTCGATATGAATATGTCGTGGACTGATATAAGCTCTTTAGATAAACCGGCTTTCTCTTATATTTTTGGGCCTCGATTGGGTAAAACGTTTAAATTTCATAAAGAAGATCAAAATATAGCGCTTTGGGTTGGTGGTTTCAGAGTTCATATTTCAGGAGATACAAACGGAAATATCGCAATGTCTGATATTTTTGATTTGAATAATGCACAAGCAAAAGTTGATGATGGATTGGCAAAAGTATCCGAAAATCAGACAAAAGTTAATAACTGGTGGGATGGTTTAACTCCTGCACAACAAGCAAATCCTATAAATGTTGCGAAACATAATACCGCAAACCGCGCACTGGAAAGAGCCGGAACTTTTTTAACAAGTTTAGACGGAGCTTTGAGTACAGCAGATAATTCATCTGTACAATATTCACTTCAGAAATCACCAAAAGACATGTGGAACTTTCTAATAGGGACTCAATTTCAATACAACAAACACGTTATGTTTCGTGCCGAAGTTGGATTCTTAGGCAGTCGTACGCAAGTGTTAGGCGGACTTCAATATCGTTTTGGACTTTAAACCAATTATATGAAAAAAGGTTTATTATTGCTTCTTGCACTGCTTTGCTTTGCTCCTGCTCATTCGCAAGTTTTAATTTCCTTGATTTTTGGAGATAAACTGAATTCACCATTTTTAGAATTTGGTTTAGAAGGTGGTGTAAACTTCTCTACGATTTCTAATCTCGATACTTCCGGAACAGAACCGGGATTTAATCTTGGTTTTTATTTTGATATTCGTTCTCATAAAAATCCCGCATGGATGATTAACACCGGAGTTATTGTAAAATCACCGATGGGCGCGCATGGTTTACCTGTATATTCGTTAAACGATGCAACTCTTGATAATACCTTTGCCAACGGAAGTGTCAATCGTGAAATACGTTATTTTAATGTACCAATATTGATTAAATATCAATTCAAAAACGGAATTTACTTTAAAACCGGACCTCAATTTGGTTTATTGGCCAAAGCTTTTGATGAATTCAAGCAAGAATATGATAAAGATGATGTTGTTTATAAAAAAAATATCAGAGATCAGATTCGTGTCATAGATGCCGGAGTGGCTCTAGGCGCGGGTTATCATATGAATGTTGGGAACGGTTTGAATTTTACGGTTCAATATTACTACGGTTTGGTTCCTGTAATGAAAGGTGACGGTCCAAATGTTTACAACAGATCTTTGTATGTAACAGCGGGAATCCCAATTGGTAAAGGAAAAGCAGCGCAAAAAAGAGCTGAAAAAGAAGCTGAACTCAACAAAATAGTTCTGCCATCAGATGAAGCTCCTCAACCTAAAAAGTAATTTTTACTCAGTTGAGTTTAAAATCACACTAGGAGCTCCCTAACTATTTTCGCCAATTTTTGTAGAATTACTAGTGTAATTTCTCCTCCGTCGAAATGACAATATTGTGTTTAAACTTTGCGTCTTAGCGCCTTTGCGCGATTAATTTTATTTTCTAAAGAAGCTTAACTTAATTACATTGCCCGAAGCGTCGGGATGTATTTATATAAAAGTGAAATACCTTTTTAAGTAAAGAAAAGCTATATTTCTATGTCTTAAAACAATTATGCTTAATCAATTTACTTTCTAAGTATTGATTGAAAGGATGAATTCCAATAATTCTTCATTATTTAAAATAAAGTCAGGAGTAGTCTTTTCAATTGCATTATTGGGCATAAAAGGCATTTCGGCAGAAAGTGGGTTCTGAACTACAATAGTTCCTCCCGAAGCTTTTATTCTTTTTAAACCAGCAGTTCCATCTGTATTTGAACCTGATAATAAAATCCCGACTAAAGCTTTTCCATAAACTTCTGCCGCTGATTCAAACGAGACATCAATACTTGGCCGACTATAGTTTACTTTTTCTGAAGTGTCCAAAGAAAGTGTTTCATTTTTTTCGAACAGTAAATGATAATTTGACGGTGCAACATAAATAAATCTGGTTACAAACGGCACTTTATCTTCAACGGGTTTCACGGCAACTTTTGCTTTTAAAGCGATAAGATCTTCGAGCGTCTGATCATCAGTACTTTTTCTATGAACTACAATTACAATCGCAAAATCATTTAATTGGGGCAATTCCGGTAGAATTTGCATTAAAGCGCTTAAACTTCCTGCAGATCCACCTATAATTACAACTTTACAGCCTGATATTATTTTACTTTCCTCCATATTTTATCTTTATCGAGCTGTTTGTATTTACCAGGAGCAATAGAATATTTTATAGTTTCCTTGGTTCCAAGAGCCAAAAATCCTAAAACAGCCAAACTTTCATCGAATAAATTAATGACTCTTTTTTGGAGCTCATTATCAAAATAAATTAAAACATTACGGCATAAAATCATATCAAACTCATTGAATGAATTATCTGAAACTAAATTATGCTGAGAGAAAACCATCTTTTCGGCAAGTTCTTCATTAAACTTGGCAATACCATAATTAGCAATATAGTAACTCGAAAAATCTTCTTGTCCGCCCGCAGCACGATAGTTCTCTGAGTATTCTTTCATCATTCTTAAAGGAAAAATACCTTTTTTGGCCGTTTCTAATACAGTTGCATTTATATCAGTTGCATAAATTATGGATTTGTGAAGTAAACCGGCTTCTTTGAGCATAATTGCCATCGAATAAACTTCTTCACCTGTAGAACAGCCTGCATGCCATAATCTTATAAAAGGTTTTGTACCTAATAAAGGTAAAATTTCATTGCGAACAACAGCATAAAAAGCAGGATCGCGAAACATCTCGGTCACATTAACCGTGATTTCGTCTACCATTCTTTTATAATATTCAGGATCTGACCGAACTTTTGAAAGAAATTCATGAAAATGCTTAAAGCCATCTAACTGAATTACTCTGGTAACACGCCTTTTTAATGAAGCTCTGGAATAGTTTCCAAAGTCAAAACCATAATATTCGTAAACGTCATTAATAAGCGTTTCTAACTCGATATCCTCAATCATAATCCCTTCAAATTTTACCCAAAATAAGCAATAATTTATCTACATCAACCGGTTTCGAAATATATTCGTCTGCTCCCGCTTCCAGACATTTTTCTTTATCACCAACCATTGCCTGCGCGGTTACTGCAACAATAAAAGTAGATTCTCTTGACGGAATCTTTTTTATTAACGGAATAGCGTCATAACCATCCATATCAGGCATCATCATATCAATTAAAACACCGTCTATGATTTCATCAGATTCTAATAATTTCAAAGCTTCTTCGGCACTTAAACAAGACAAACAATCGAATGATTTTGCACGTAAAGTGTTTTCTAAAGCAAATATATTTCTAGAATCATCATCAATAATTAAGAGTCTTTTTTTATTCATATTCATTCACTTTTATTTTTTATATCAAGTATTAAGTTTGTTTTTCTTGCCACGAATTACACAAATTGGCACGAATTAATTGTTTTATGTTTGTGTAAAATATTTTTCTTTTGCCACAGATTAAAAGGATTAAAAGGATTTTTCTAAAAAATAGCATCACAAACATCTTACATCTATAATCTATTCTCTATAATCTATTCTCAACAACCTCTAATCTTGCCTCTTTCATCTTTCATCTATACTCTTTCCTCTACAAATCCCTAAATCTTATCATAAAGCCAAACTCTCAACAACGACAACAACTGATCAATATCAACCGGTTTCGTAATATAATCTGAAGCTCCCGCTTTGATACATTTTTCACGGTCCCCCGTCATTGCTTTTGCCGTAACCGCAATTACAGGTAAGTTTAGGAATTTAGGCATACTGCGTATTTTTTCTGCCGTTTCGTAGCCGTCCATATTTGGCATCATCATATCAAGCAAAACAACATCAGTATCAGGATGTTCACTTAGAATTTTAATCGCCTCTTTACCATCAAAAGCAGTGATTACATTCATTTTAAAAACTTCGAGAGCTTTTGTCAACGAATAAATGTTACGAACATCATCATCTACAATCAGAACTTTTTTCTCATGTAGAATATTGTTTAGTAAATTTAGCTTTTTATAACTTTCCTTTTTGTCTTTTGCGTCTTTTTTATCTTCTACTAAATGAAGAAAAAGCGAAACCTCATCAAGCATTCTTTGGTACGAATGTGCTGTTTTTACGATAATAGAATCCGCATATTTCTTAATTTTAACCTCTTCTTTCAATGACAGACTTTTTCCTGTAAATACAATTACCGGAAGATTCTCCAAACCAGGACTTTTCTTAACGCCATCCAAAATCTCATAAGCGTGTTTGTCCGGAATTCCCATATCAAGAATTACGCAATCAACTTCAGTTTTATTTAAAGCTTGCAAACCTGCAGAAACTTCGCTTTTTATCTCTGAATTGATATTATAGGTTTCTAAGAAAAAAGCCAATGCTTTTGCATGTTTTGGATTGTCTTCGATGATTAAAACCTTCTGAGCTTCTTTATTTATAATATGTTCGATTCGCAAAAACACATCCGGAATTTTATCAAATGCAACCGGTTTGTCTAAGAAATCTACAGCACCTTTTAGCAAACTTTCCTGTTTTAATTTATGCGAAGACATAATATGAACCGGAATATGCTTCGTTCCAACATGATTTTTTAATTCTTCGAGCACTTCCCAACCACTTTTTATTGGCAATTCAATATCTAATAAAACACCAACAGGTTTGTAAAGCAATGTAAAATTCAAAGCATAATCGCCTCGCACGGAAACAACACCTTTATATCCTTTTTTTCTGGTGAAAGTCAAAAGTGATTTCGCAAAATTGATATCATCCTCAACTATCAAAATGACTTTATCACCATTTTTAATGTTATCTCTGTCATCTTCGATTTCATCAGGAATTGTTGCGCTTATATATTTCTTTTTGGTCTCCGTTTTTTCTTCTGTTTCTACTTCAGCAAATTCAGTTGGAGGGATTTTATCGATATTCAATTTAGAAATCGCCGTTCCGTAAACCGGAAGACATAAAGTAAACGTACTTCCTTCTTTGACTTTACTATGCAAAATGATTTCGCCTCGAAGCAGTTTTGCCAATTCTCTACTAATTGATAATCCTAAACCAGTTCCGCCATATTTACGTTTTGTAGAACCATCAGCTTGTTGAAAAGCCTCGAAAACCAAAGGTTGTTTGTCTAACGGAATTCCAATTCCGGTATCTTTTACAATAAAACAAATGATTTTATCATCGTCTGTATTAATTTTTATTTCTAAACTTACAGTTCCTTTTTCTGTGAATTTAATGGCGTTCGAAATCAGGTTTTTCAAAATTTGCTCCAAACGCATTTTGTCTGTTTTAATGACAATTGGCGCATCTTTAGAAATAATTTCAAACGTAATTCCCTTCTCTTTTGCCACTTGATTAAACAAATTCCATAAAGCATCTGTGATTTCTTTTGTCGAAACATCCAGGAATTCAAGCTCCATTTTTCCTGCTTCAATTTTAGATAAATCCAAAATTTCATCAATCAAGCCCAATAAACTGTTTCCGGAACTCTGAATTACTTTTGCAAATTCAATTTCCTCATCAACCATACTTTTGTTATTATTCTCAGAAAGTAAACGGCTTAAAAGTAAAATCGAATTCAAAGGTGTTCTTAATTCATGCGACATATTCGCCAAAAACTCCGATTTATAGCGTGTCGTAAGTTCTAACGCTTCTGATTTTTTCTGGATTTCATTGTTTTTTTCTTCCAATAAAACACTTCTCTCCGATAATTCCTCATTCGTTTGTTCTAATTCTTCCTGTTGCACTCTAAGTTCTTCTTCAGAAGCCTGAAGTTTCTCCGTTTGCGCTTCCAATTCAGCGTTAATAGCTTCCAATTCGCTGTGTTGTACCTGAAGTTCTTCTGATTGAGATTTGGTTTCTTCTAACAATTCCATCACTCTTTTTCTATTTTGAGTTGATTTAATTGCAATTCCGATATTATTCGAAACCGTTTTTAAAAACTCTAAATGCAAGTCTGAAAAACCATAAATACTTGCCAATTCTATTGCACCTTCAATTCTGTTATCAAACAATGGAACTGCTACAATATGTGTTGGTTTTATTTGTCCTAAAGCATAATTTATCTGAATATCATCCGGAGACAAAGTTTTTAATTCTAATATTTTTCCGGAAGTAATCGCCTGACCAATTAATCCTTCGCCTTTTTGAATGCGTTCTCTGTTTTTACTCGGAATATAACTGTATCCACCTGAAACAAAAAGTTCATTATCTTCCAGAATATACAAAACTCCAGCGCTGCTATTGGTATATTGACACACAAATTCGATAACGTCTTTTGATAATTTCTGCATGGTTTTATCGCCAAGCATTACATTATTAAGATTAGCGATTCCGGTTTGAAGCCATTCTTTTTGAGACAATAAATCGAAAGAGCTTTTTAGCGAAACTCCCATATTATTCAACGATTCACCAACACTGCCCAAAGCATCAGATTTAGTATCGTCTACGCGAATGTCATAATTTCCACTAGAAATATTACTCGCAATTGTACTGATTACATCAATTCTCTCCTGGGTTTCACGGTCTTTTTTCTGCAATTCGTTCTGAAGTAAAGCGCGCTCATTGAAATCTTTTAGAATGCGAATCAAAAAGACAATCGAAATCAAAAATGCGATTATAAAAGCGACAACAATCAAAATGATACTATAAGTCCCGTAACGTTCAGAGTTTTCGTTTCTTTCTTTTAGAAGGCTTTGTTCTGTGCTTTCAATTCTTCTAATATTCGCACGCAAATCATTCATCATATTACGTCCTTCATTGAGATCAAATACAACGTTGTCCTTGCCTAATCGCTTTTTTACGATTTGATTATTCAGATACTTAAAAAAATTAGCACGAAGTTGTCTTAATTCTTTTAGTTCGTTTTGTTGCGACGGATTATCGACAGTAAGTTCTGTTACTTTTTCAAAATATGCGCTTGATTTTACTTCAGCATCATTGTATCTTTCTACAAACTGCTCGTCTCCGGTTATCAAATAACCACGCATACTTGTTTGCGCCTCCGTAATGATCGCCGATCCTTCGTTCAGATTATAAATTACTTCCTGAGTATGGTTTACCCAAAAATTACTGTTTAATAAGCTTTTGATGCTAAAAAATGAAGCTGTCGAACTGATCATCAAAACCAGTAATGAAACCAGCGAGCTTATTAGTAAATTCCTTTTAAAATTACTCTTCATATATTTTTGTTTCAGGTGTGTTTTTTTGTTTTGTTTCAGGTTTTACACTTTGTGTGTTTTGAAATTTTTGAATCCTGTATATTTTTTTGCCACAGATTACGATGATTTTAAAGATTAAAAAAACAATCTGTCAAATCTGCGAGAAATTTTTCGTTATCAATTCACGAATAGTTTAAAAAACAATCTGTGTAAATCCGTTTAATCTGTTTCATCCGTGGGCTTCCTTGTTTACTCATATTTCAAAGGCAATATTATAATAAAGCTTGCGCCCTTGCCTATTTGACTTTTTGCTGTGATTAATCCGTTGTGTTTTTCGATTATTTTTTTGGCAATAGCCAGACCAATTCCCGTTCCTTCATAAGATTGGCGGTCGTTTAAACTCTGAAAAATGATAAATATTCGATCCAGATAAATTTCATCAAAACCAATTCCGTTATCTTTTACTATGATTCGGCAAAATTTCCCTTCCGGGGAAGTTGGACTGTCAAATGATTTGTTTGCAATCAATTCAGAAGTAATTTCGATCAAGGGATGTTCAGAATTTGTGGAGAATTTCAAGGCATTTCCAATTAAATTCTGGAAAACCTGTCTCAACTGACTCGGAATACTGTCTATTGTGGGCAATTCGCTGGTTTTTATCGTAGCGTTTTTTCGTTCGATTAGATAATCAAAATCCGAAAGTACTTCCTGTAGAACCACATTTAGGTCTGTAACTTCAGGTTTTACCTGCGATGATAATCTCGAATATGCCAGAAGATCTGTGATTAAAGTCTGCATTCTCTCAGCAGATTTAATTGTTCGATCTACATAATCAACCGCTTTTGCATCATCGGCGAGATAAAGTTCTTTGATTATTTTTATAAAGATTTGAATTTTTCGGATTGGTTCATTCAAATCGTGCGAAACTACCCAGGAAAATTGTTGTAGTTCATGATTCTTCATCTCTAATTCTTCGTTTTTCAAAACCAGTTCTTTGGTTCTTTCTGCAATTTTGATTTCGAGATTATCCTGAGCTTCTTTTCTAATTTTGATTTCTTTAGAAAGCAGGTCTTTCATAGCTTTTAGCTCGTTTTGCTGCTCGTAAATTTTGAGGAATGTTTTTACTTTTAAAATCAGTAAATCACTATCAACCGGTTTGGTAATATACTCGACTGCACCGGTTTCATATCCTTTAAAGATGTATTTTTTCTCGATATTTAGTGCCGAAAGAAAAATAACAGGAATATCTTTTGTTCTTTGGTTTCCCGAAAGAATTTTTACAACCTCAAAACCATCAAGTCCCGGCATTTGGACATCCATTATGATGAGGCAATAATTAGTCTTGAGAATTTTCTTCAGAGCTTCCTCTCCGGACTCGGCTGTATCTACATCGATATTATGCAGTTCTAATGTTTTTTTTAAAGCAATTATATTTGCCTTTATATCATCTACTATTAATACCATGCTGTTGTGGGGGTAATAAAGCATTAGGGTTAAAATTATTCTTGATTTGGAACTCGTTCCCGGAAAATGTTATTTAAAACATAGCTGATCCTATTTTTAAATAACGTCAGATAAACCCTCAAATTTATGCAAAAAAAAACTAGCCTTTTTTTATTCAGAGTAAAAATCGTTACATAATTCCCATGTATGCTTCTATTTTATCCATTCTGTTTTATTGCGCTAATCTTTAATTTTTATCAGTTAACCTTTTCCGAAGCCTTTATCTACTTTAGAAATAGATTATTATCTAAAATAAAGACCATGAAAAAGATAAAAACATTCCCCGAACAAAAACAAGAACTTCCGGGTCACGAATATAAAATGAATCCCGAACCTGAAATTATTAGAGAAAACTATATTGGAAGTGGAAAACTCTTAGGAAAAGTTGCTTTTATAACCGGCGGCGACAGCGGAATTGGCCGAAGTATTGCCGTACATTTTGCAAGAGAAGGCGCCAATATTGCGATTGTTTATCTAAAGGAAGATAAAGATGCCTTGAAAACAAAGGAATTAATAGAAAAAGAAGGTCAGCAATGCTTATTAATAAGCGGTGATTTAAAAGAGGAAAAATTCTGTAAAAGTGCGGTCAAAAAATGCCATACTTTCTTTAAAAAAATAAATATTCTGGTGAATAACGCTGCAGTACAATTTCCGCAAAACGAAATAGAAAAAATAACCGCCGCACAACTACATAAAACGTTCGAAACCAATATTTATCCGTATTTCTATATTACGAAAGCAGCATTGCCTTTTCTTAAAGAAGGCGACACGATTATCAATACAAGTTCAGTTACAGCATATCGTGGCAACGAACATCTAGCCGACTACGCAAGCACAAAAGGCGCAATTGTAAGTTTTACAAGATCATTATCGACTATGCTGGCAAAAAGGCAAATACGCGTAAATGGTGTTGCCCCGGGACCAATTTGGACTCCTTTGATTGTAGCCACTTTCGACAAATTATCTGATTTTGGAAAAAACAATCCAATGGAAAGAGCCGGGCAACCCTCAGAAGTTGCGCCCGCTTATGTATTTCTGGCTTGCGAAGACAGCAGTTATATTACCGGACAGTTTATACACATAAATGGCGGAGAATTGGTAGGTGGGTAATTTTTTTGTTTCACAATAATTCTTTAAAGTCGCAAAGTTTTGTCATTTCTGTAAAGGTTACTTATTTCGGTAACGGATTTATCATTTCGATTGGTTTCTTTCCATCAATACCTTGATGTGGTCTTTCATGATTATAATAATATAGATATTGCAATAATTCTTCTTTTAATTCTTCATGAGAATCAAAATCTGTATCTCTCAATAAATCATCTTCCAGAGTTCTCCAAAAGCGTTCAACTTTACCATTGGTTTGTGGTCTGTATGGTTTTGTATACCTGTGCACAATTCCTAGTTCCATTAGCATTCTCTCAAAAGGATGATTGTTTTTTACTTTGCTTGTTTTAGGTCCAAATTCAGCTCCATTATCAGATAATATCTCTTCAAATTTTATTTCATAATGATCACTTAGGATGTTTAAACATTTCAATGCCGCAAACATAACTGTTAAACTGGTGATATCAGAAACTAATTCAGCCCAGGCAATTCGACTGTAATCATCTATTACACAAACTAAATAGCGATTTTTATTTTCCCCTTTAATTATACTTTTGCTCAAATAATGACAATCAATATGACCAAGTTGTCCCATTCTTTCCTTGATTATTTTTTGATGATTCTTTTTAATCTTCGGAGTTAATCTATTTATTTTATTGCGTTTTAAAATATTATAAACTCCAGAATATGATGGTGTATGCTTTCCTAATTTGGGTCTTAAGATACTAACAATTTCATATTTGTTGTTTCCTTTTTCTCGTAATTCAATTACTTTTTGCTCTATAAAAGGCAAAGGACGTCTGGTTTTATATTTAGGCCCTCTTTTTTGGGGTAATAAATCAATGGATTTCCCACTTTGTTTAAAGCGATTATAATACTTTAAAAAACTCTTTCGGCACGTATTATTTGCTGCATAAAAATCCAGTGCTTTTTTATACAAAGGATGAGTTTTATTTTTTACCTGTTCATATTCTTTTATTAAAAAACGATACTTCTCTAAATAGTTCCGCTCTAAAGTGGAATCCTGACTATTATTTCTCATTGTAACAAAATTTATTAAAGTTAAATTTTGTTACCGAAATATCTAACATCTACAATTTCGACGAAAGGATAAGATTGAATATAAATCTCTATAAATATAAACCTTAGCAACTCAGAATCTCAGAACCTTAGAACCTCAAAAAAAATGAACTTCATAGATATCATCGGTCTTTTTGCAGGAACTTGCGTAACTATTTCTGTAATTCCTCAGATTTTGAAAGTCTGGAAAACCAAGAAAGTCAAAGAGATTTCACTCAAAACTTTCGGAATTCTGACTTTCGGGATTTTGATATGGATTATTTATGGCTTCTTAAAAAATGATTTACCCATAATAATCACTAATAGTGTTTCTCTATTTCTGAATCTGGTTATGATTTATTTTATTGTTTATTATGAAAAGGAATAGGTTCTGAGGTTCTGAGGTTCTGAGGTTCTGAGGTTCTGAGGTTCTGAGGTTCTGAGGTTCTGAGGTTCTGAGGTTCTGAGGTTCTGAGGTTCTGAGGTTCTGAGGTTCTGAGGTTCTGAGGTTCTGAGGTTCTGAGGTTCTGAGGTTCTGAGGTTCTGAGGTTCTGAGGTTCTGAGGTTCTGAGGTTCTGAGGTTCTGAGGTTCTGAGGTTCTGAGGTTCTGAGGTTCTACCTTTGTCAAAGTTTTAAACTTTGACAAAGGTTTTGACAATCTTTGGCGAGCTACTTGCTAAGATCCCTCGTTCCTCGGGATGACAAAAAAATTAAACTCTCTTCTTCTACTTTTGTCAAAGTTTTAAACTTTGACAAAAGTCTATGCGTAGAAAAAGAAAATCCGTTTTTAATCCGTGTTTTCGCTTTAGCGAATCCGCGTCATCCGCGTGCTATTACATCATTTCGAACTACTAAAAATAAAAAAACAGCTCGTTAAAGCTGTTTTTTTCGAAATAAAGAAGTGTATTTAATGCTTGTTAGCTAACTAATTTTTGATTGAATGGCTTGTATGATAAATGGTATTTTTCTTTGAAAATACGTGGCAGATAGTTTCGTCCGGCTAATCCTGCAGTATAAATTACTTCTGTAAGATTCATATTTGATATTCTTTTTATTTCGTTTATAGGTTTGATCGCTAAATTCAAAATTTGATCAAACGTTTTTAAGTAATTATAACTATGTTGAGCTATCTCTAACGCAACAATTTCTTTGAGAATCAATTTCTTTACTAAATTTCTAACAATTCCTTGTTGCGGAATCGTTTTTAGTTCCTGCCATTTTTCGGCAACCTTATTATTTTCAGAAGCTACATAAATGTAATTTCCGGTTTCGTTCATAAACCTTTTTTTCAGATCAGCGATTAATTCCAGGTTCTCTTCTGTTCCTAAATTTTCTGTTGGAACCCCTATTAATGAAAACTGAATGTGTTTGTGACTATCAAAAGATAAAAGGCTGTTTACTTTTGATGTGTTATTCAAAATACCGGTTTGGTTCTTTGATAGATTCTTTTTCTCTCCATTTATACCAAAACTATGTGTCAGGGTTCCTTTTTCGCAATACGCAAAAAATATCGGCGCAGACTGAAAAGATTCTATACTTAAACTTACGTCACAATTAAATACAAGATCAAAAGTCAGATGTGATATTCTGTTTTCAAGACAAACGCCAGTAATCGTTCCTTTTGCCCATTTTGACTTAATTGCCAAATTGTATTCGTTATTATTGGTCGTCAAATCACCATTAAAACTATCTTTAAGATCATTAAAAATAGTATCAAATCCTCCTGTATTTAAGTAAAGTTTTTTCATTTTGGTTCAGTTTAAATAAAGTGGTTAGTACTTATTTACGTACAAAAAACTACTTTGGTTTTTATTGTATTTCTATAATTCAAATTTCGTACATATTATAAATCAAACCCTTATACAATTTCAGAGAGATATTTCATAATTATTATTACTAATTAGATAATGTGACAATTAGAGAATGTGTCAATTAGATAATTTATAAAATGGGGAAATGGGATGAATTGTGAAATGTGAAAATGTGAAGTGTGAAGTGTGAAATGTGAAATGTGAAGAATCAAAATTTAAGCTGCAGCATATATTTTAATTTGCAGAATTTAAGCATTCAGTAAATTTTCTAATTGACTAATTATCTAATTGGCACATTTCCTACTTAGAACCTTGGCAACTCAGAACCTTAGGACCTTCAAAGAAAAAAAGCAGCTGCTCCAGATAAATCTGAAACAACTGCTCCCCAGCAAAATAAAAATACTTCTCTATTTTATCTTATGTAAGTTCGTTGATATCGGCGTTTTTAGCGTAATTCGCTTTTGGGATATCTTTAAAAAATTCGGCTTCTTCGAGATCTGCTGTTGGTCCGTATCCTATTAGATGTGTTCCTTTCTTTTGATCTTTTGTTTCTATTATATACAAGATCGACATATCATCCGGATCACTCATTCCTTCATATCGATGGTGCGCTACAATGAATATTTCTTCAGGCTGATAAGCATATTTAGTTTCAGAATCTAAAAGCGATCCATCTGCAAACAAATAATTAGTAGTATAGCCTTCGTCTTGGTACTTTTTTATATAGTCGGTTTCGTGTTTTTGCTCTCTTTTCATGATTTTATTCCTTTTAAGATTTCCTGAATCTATTGTTTATTCAAATTTCAGGATTGAATCCAAATAAAATTAACTCAATAGATTTAATTATTAGCTCATTCAAAAATTCACAGAAATTCATTAGTATATTTTACTAATTTTAACAATTATCTAATTTTTTAGAAAATCAAAATACTTTATCAAAACCAAAATACAACCATCAATGAGTACAAAAAATCACGATTTCCTGGCAAACGGAGGTGAAATGGGCGCATTAACACGTGCAAAAGACTGGAGCAAAACTCCGGTTGGAAGTGTTGATTCCTGGCCACAAAGTTTACGTACTACACTGGGAATTCTATTGAACTCAAAATTTCCGATGTTTTTGTTTTGGGGTCCGGATCATATTTGCTTTTATAATGATGCTTATCGCCCAAGTCTTGGAAACGATGGAAAACATCCTGCAATATTGGGTCAAAAAGGTGCCGAATTCTGGTCGGAAATTTGGGATTTTATAAAACCTTTGATCGATCAGGTTCTCACTCAAAGTGAAGCGACCTGGCACGAAGATCAACTTTTACCCATATATCGAAATGGAAAAATGGAGGATGTTTATTGGACTTTTAGCTATAGTCCGGTGAATAATGATGAGGGAAAAATTGGCGGCGTACTTGTTATCTGCAATGAAACGACTGATAAAGTAAATATTCTGAAAAGCTTAGAAAACAGTAACGAACGTTATCGAAACAACATTCTGCAGACGCCAAATGCGATGTGCATTTTTAGAGGAAAAGATTATGTTGTCGAAATTGCCAATGAATTGATGCTTGAAATCTGGGAGCGTAAATTAGATGACGTAATTAATAAACCCGTTTTTGAAGCCTTACCAGAAGTTACAGGCCAAGGGCTTGAAGATATTTTGGAAACGGTTTATACAACCGGCGAAAAATTTATGGCTTATGAACTTCCTGTAAAACTAAACCGAAAAGGTAAAGTCGTAAACACTTTTATCAATGTAGTTTATGAAGCTCTAAAAGAACCGGACGGAACGATTTCGGGCATTGTGGCAATTGCAAATGATGTCACACTTCAGGTTATTTCCAGAAATGCTGTAGAGGAAAGTGAGAAACGATTTAAAGATACGGTAAAACAGCTTCCGTTGGGAATTGCAATTCTTAGAGGCGCCGATTTAACTGTAGAAATGGCTAATGCAACATACTTGCAAATTATAGATAAAATCGAAGAAGAGGTTTTGGACAGACCAGTTTTCGACTCTGTTCCTGAAGCCAGAGACACGGTTTATCCGTTGCTTTCTAAGGTTTATCAGGATGGAATTCCGTATTATACTGATGAATTATCAGTGACTTTAAACCGTTATGGCCGACAAGAAAATTGTTATTTTAATCTTGTTTTTCATCCGTTAAGGGAAGAAGACGGCACAATATCCGGCGTTATAATTGTTTCGCATGAAGTTACAGAAGCTGTAAAAGCAAAATATCTTCTGACAGAAAGCGAAACTGCTTTTAGAAAACTGGTTATGGACTCTCCTATTGCAATGGCAATTTTTAGAGGAAAGGATCATAAGATTGAACTTGCCAACAATACGATGATGAAAACCCTGTGGCATAAAACAAAAAAAGAAACTATTGGTTTGCCATTACTCGAAGTTTTTCCGGAGCTTCAAGGTCAAAAATATCCAGAACTTCTTGATGAAGTCCTGCATGAAGGAAAAATTGTTAAAGAAAAAGAAGCACTTGCTTATGTTGATATCAAAGGAAAATTGCAGAAATTTTATCTTGATTATCAATATACACCTTTGTTCGAAAAAGAAGGCAAAATATCCGGCGTGATGGTTACGGTAAATGATGTAACAGATAAAGTCAAAGCACGAAAAAAAGTAGAAAATGCAGAACAAAGAGCGCGTCTTGCTGCCGAAATTGCAGAAATCGCAACTTGGGATTTGAATGTTCCAACTCAAAAAATAATGTATTCTGAGAATTTACCGTCCGTTTTTGGTTTTGATAAATCAATAAAACTAACACGTGCGCAAATTTTAGAGCAAATACATCCAGAAGATTTGTCTATTTTAGAAAAAGCATACACAATAGCTCTTAAATCAAGCATTTACAAATATGAATGCCGCATTATTAAACCCGATGATTCTATCGCTTGGATTAGAGCGCATGGAAAAATATTTTTTGATGAGAATAAAGAGCCGATAAAAATGATTGGAACCGTAATGGATATTACGGATGAAAAAGAAGGTCAGGAAGTTTTGATGAAAAGTGAGCAAAAGTTCAGACTTCTGGCCGATTCTATGCCTCAGTTTGTCTGGACAAGCGATGCAATGGGAAATCTGAATTATTTTAACCAATCTGTTTATAGCTTTTCGGGGCTGACTAAAGAAGAAATTGATAAACATGGCTGGCTCCAAATTGTTCATCCTGATGATCGGGAAGAAAACGTAAATACGTGGATGGAATCTATAAAAACCGGAAATGACTTTTTACTAGAACATCGCTTTCGTCGCTCTGATGGCGAATACAGATGGCAATTAAGCCGCGCCATTGCGCAGAAAGATGCCGAAGGAAAAATCCAGATGTGGGTTGGTACAAGTACCGATATTCAAGATCAGAAAGATTTTACCAATCAACTTGAGAAAGAAGTTCATGAACGAACAGAACAGCTTGAAATTAAAAACAGAGATCTGATTAATATGAATATTGAGCTTCAGTCTTTTGCTTATATTTCGAGTCATGATTTGCAGGAACCTCTTCGTAAAATTCAAACTTTTGCCAGTCGATTAGCGGATTTGGATGAGCAAAATATTTCGGCGAATGCTAAAACTTACTTAAGCCGAATTGAATTTGCAGCAAAAAGAATGCAGACTTTGATTCAGGATTTATTAACGTATTCTCGAACAAACTCGGCAGAACGCGTTTTTGTAACCGTAAATCTCGATGATATTGCTGAGGAAATTAAAAGTGATTTTTCGGAGCGTATTGAAGAAAAAAATGCTCAGGTTAATTTTCAGCCTTTGGGCGAAGTAACCGTAATTCCGTTTCAGTTTAGACAATTATTGCATAATTTGATCGGTAATGCATTAAAATTCTCTCGCAAGGACATTGTGCCAATTATAGAGATTAAAGCCGAGAGAATTAAAGGAAATAGCTTAAAACAGCTTGTTGATTTTCCGGATAAGATTTATTACCACCTGAAAATTTCAGATAACGGAATTGGCTTTGATGAAGAATACAAAGAACGCATCTTTGAAGTTTTCCAGCGTCTAAATACTGAAACTGAGTTTGCAGGAACCGGAATTGGTCTTGCAATCGTTAAAAAAATCGTTGAAAACCATAAAGGAATTATCACAGCAAATAGTGAGAAAGGCAAAGGTGCCACTTTTGATATTTATATTCCTGAATTGCAATAGTTTTACTATTCAAAAACAATTCCTAAAATTTGCTTAAACACATAAAAACTTAGTCCGGACCAATACAAAAACCTGTCGAGAAACATAAAATATTTTGTATTGATAATTATTTTAAACGCAAAGTTCGCAATCCCGATAGCTATCGGGATTCTGTTGATTTAGCTTTGCGAACTTTGTGTTTTTTTTATAAAATCCGATATCGATATGTAAAAACTTTGCGGTAAAATTCATCTTTCTTACCCAGCGAAATTGTTCGTTTATGACTTATAAACAAAATCTTTTTCGCCTGGATTGAATTTTTCCCAATCAATTTCAATAGCGTGTTCAATAGATCTTACGATATCTTTCATTAAGATTGGCTTGGTTATAAAGTAACTTGCGCCTAGATTTCGGCACTTTTCAATGATACTTGGTTCGTTTGAAGTAGAGAAAATAATAACCGGAATATCATTTTTTTCTTCCGAATTTTTAAGTTCCGTCAGAACATCAAAACCATTTTTTCCGGGCATATTCAAATCTAAGAATACAACATGAGGCGTTGGCGGTGGATTATAAATAGCATTCAACAGCTTTTCTCCTCCGGTATAAGTCTGAAGTTTTATTTTTTTAGGCAATGATTCGACAGCATCAGTAAAAATACTCAAATCGTCTTCATCATCATCGGTATAAAAAATAGTAAATTCAGTCATATAGTGTTGTATAAATTGGGTTGTTATATTCCTCAAATATAGTTATAATATTCTGTTTTAATTTCGAATTTAAAGAAATTTAAATTGAAATATAATAAGTTTTAAATCAAATTCTATAACCCGAAAAAATATAAATAAACCAACTTTACTATTCTTAAGTTTTAAATGAAGCTAATCATTATATACCTCAAAAAATGAGGTGTTTATAAAAATAATTTTAGCAAATAACTAACTAAAAATTATAAAGTCATGGGAGATCACAAAGACCTTACGAACGAGTTTGCTGTAGATAAAATAAAAGATCTTGCAGCAAATATAAAAACATGTATGTTTTGCACTTACAACGATTACAGACTGCTATCGCGTCCAATGTCAGTTCAGAAAATTGACGATTTAGGACAGCTTTGGTTTTTATCAGACCGAAACAGCAG
Organism: Flavobacterium sp. 90; assembly: GCF_004339525.1. Classification (NCBI taxonomy): domain Bacteria; kingdom Pseudomonadati; phylum Bacteroidota; class Flavobacteriia; order Flavobacteriales; family Flavobacteriaceae; genus Flavobacterium; species Flavobacterium sp. 90. The sequence goes on from NZ_SMGE01000001.1 coordinate 6,141,250, forward strand.
TCACAATGCCGAAATCACACTGAATCCACAGGTCGAGATTTTCTTTTCGGAACCGCACGATAAATTCCTTACACTGCATGGAAAAGCAAGTATTTCGTACGATCGCGAAACAATTAAAGAACTGTGGGATCCAATTGTTAAAGTCTGGATGCCAGGCGGCGAAGACGATCCAAACTTAAGTGTTATAAAAGTTGTACCGGAAGACGGTTATTACTGGAATAATAAAAACGGAAAAATGACGGCAATTGCAAAAATGGCTGTCGCTTTAGTAACCGGTAAAACCATGGATGACGGAATTGAAGGGAACTTAAAATTGCAGAGTTAAGAGCTAATTTTTTTAACCGCAAAGGTCGCAAAGATTTACGCAAAGGTCGCAAGGTTTAATTTCTTTGTGTTCTTTGCGTTTTTTTTTCTTTGCGAACTTTGCGGTTAAACTTTTTATCTCATCATTTTCTGCAACTCCAAAGCATTCAGAATACCTGCTTCGCTTGCTGTATTATTAAAGTAAATAAACGCTGATTTTAAACTAGTTTCATCCTTTATATAAAGTAATTCTTCAAGTGAATAACTGGAATAAAACATCTTTGGTTTTCCGTGAAGTCTAATATAAATCAAAGGAAAATCTCTAAAAATTGTATCGGGTAATTGCGGATGACTGACGCTGCAAAACGTAATATTATTATCCCGAAAAGCGTCCCAAACTTCCTGATTCCACCAACTTTCATGACGAAATTCGACCACATTTTTGAATTCCTGATCCAAATTTCCAATAATCTGATGAAGTTTTTCAGAACTGAAGTGATAACTCGGCGGAAGCTGAAATAAAACGCATCCTAATTTGTCTTTTAAACCTGTTTTACAAACTTTATAAAAGTCAGAAATTAGCGTTTCGCAATCCGTAAATTTTCTGATATGAGTGATTTCTTTTGGCGCTTTTACCGAAAAAATAAAATTTTCCGGCGTTTTATTGTACCAATTTTCAAAAGTTTTTACCGTCGGAAACCTATAAAAGCTTCCGTTGAACTCATATGTACTAAAGTACTGGTAATAAAACTCAAAGAGCCTTGAACCAGACAAAGTGTCAGGGTAGAAAATTCCCTTCCAAAGCCGATTATTGTAACTTGAACACCCTATTAAAACTTCATTTTTCATAAATGTAATTTTTGACAGTTAGTGCAGAAAAAACTTCTGCGATTTCTCTTTCCCGTATGCTTTTTTTTCATCGAAAGATTGCATCTTAAACAAGTTGGTTTTGTGTATGCCAACCAATGTTTTTTCAATTCGTAATTTTTTTTCCAATGCAAAAATTCAAAACTATAAATCGAACATTCTTCAATAATTTGTTTCAGATTTTTCGTTGGAATTTTACCAACCAAAGATTCGGGATGAATTTTACAGCGATACAAAACTTCATTTTTAATGATATTCCCTACTCCTGCAAAAATATTCTGATCTAAAACAGCATCACAAATCATCTCGTTCGGAATTATATCCAGACTTTGTTTTGCTTTTTTAGGGTTCCACTTCTCGTTCATTACATCTTCTTCCCAATCATAAAGCGCGTTGATATCACCTTCGAGAATTTTAATAGAACAGGTATAAAAATTAAGTTCTCCGTTTTTAAAAACCAGACTGAGCCTTGGCTTGGTTTCCTTGCGTTCGTTAACGCGATAAGTTCCAAACATGAGCATATGAATTTTGACTGTAAAACCTTCAAAACAAATTAAAAAATGCTTTCCCCAGGTTTTAAACTCAAGAATTGTTTTACCGCTGAGCCTTTGAATATCAATGCTGCTATTTCCCGAAACTGAAATCACTTTCTGTCCCGTAAACTGCTGTACTTCTTCTTTTAAAATAACTATTGACGGACCTTCTGGCATAATACTTTTGTTTTATAAACTAAAAAAGTGCCACTGTAATAGTCGCACTTTCTTAGTTGTTATTCTGTAATTAATCTGCTTCTGCAGCTTCAAGATTTATGGCATCAACGGCAATTATCGTTAATTTTTTGTCGGCGCCTTTTTCTTCTTCAAGGGTTTGTTCTAACAAAGTAGCAACTTCGGCCCAACCAAGAGTTTCGGCAAATTGTCTTAAAGTTCCGTAAGTGGCAATTTCGTAATGTTCAATTTTTTGTGCGGCTGCGATAATACCTGCATCACGTACCACTCCAATTTCAGTTTCTTCAATAATTCCCTTCCCTTCTTCGATTAAACCAGCCATTGCATCGCATTTTTTGGCGACTGCTTTTTGATCAATAAGTTCAAAAACTTTCTCTAATCGGATTACATGTTCTTCGGTTTCGGTCAAATGCGCGTTTAAAGCCTCTATTAAGTCCGCTGACGTTGCGTTTTTGGTCATAAGAGGTATTGCCTTAGTTAAGGCTTTTTCCGCCCAGTAAATGTCTTTTAATCCATCTTCAAACAATTCGGTTAATCCTGATGCTGCATCTGACTTTGGTTTTGTGGCTCCTTTTTTTACTTCTTGTTTAGAAGTTGTTTCCTTCTTACTATCTGTAGTTTTCATGGTAATAATTTTTTATGATTAATATTTGATAAAATTAGTCTCTTGATTATCAGACCGGTTATATCATTATTAATTAAAATTGTATTCTAAACACCTGATTATTATACAACGACATCTTAAAATTCTGTAAGAGATTTTTTGGTTTTGTAAGATAGATTTGTAATGTTGAAATTTAAAAAACATACTAAAATGAAATCACATACTACAGATACTATTTATCAGGAAGCGATACTTTTTTTTCATAAACAATATCAAAAAGGGCATTTAGACGTAGACACTGCAATTCTTATTGATAATGCGATTGATAATTTGCTTAAAAAAGATAATATCACAAGAAACGAGAATATTCCAAATGAGGAACGAATTATAGACGAAGATGATTTTATCGAAAAAAAAGAGCAAGATGATGATTCTGTAATCGAACCCGATGATTTTGATGAAGAAGAACATATCGAAGACGAAGATCATTTTGATGACGATGATTTAGAAAGAAACGACAATTAATATTTTTGAATTAGTATTATAAAACACCTGAAAGACCGTTATTTATTTAACGGTCTTTTTTATTAATAAATCTCAATAACAATCTGTTAATTATACAATTAGGCGTTGTAATTCTATAATACAATCCTGCCGTTTCAGTAGTAGATTTGTATATATAACATTAAAATTAAAGATCATGGATACTACAGATAATAAATACAGCACGATTAAAGGAAATAAAGATCCCAGAAATCAGAATCAAAATAAGGACGATAGAAGCACTCTTATGAACGAAGAGCTATATGATATCGATGACATGAAAGAAAGCGATAATAACACTCGAGAAATCGCTGAGCGTGGTTATACAATTAGAAATGGTCACAACCCAAATAAACCAAATCCGGATCAAATCGCAGACGAAGAGGATTTAGACGATGATTTTCATACCGAAAAAGACCTAAAACACGACAGCGACGATTTATATCTGGAAAAACTGGATTTAAGCGGCAACAACATTGCTGATGAAGTCAACGACGAATTCGATAATCCGTCAGATGTTCTGGAAGATGATTTTAATGAAACCGAGGAAGATTTAGAAGATCTCGGCCAGGACGATGAGGAAGAAGAAGAATATATTGAAGAAGATGTTCAGGAAGAGAAAGACGCTGAGAGAATAGATTATAGAGAATAGATTATAGAGAATAGAATAAAGAGGCAAGATTATAGAAGCAAGATGTAAGACTTGGGATTTTGGAGATTAAATTAAAAAACTTTGTATTGTTATTGTTTTGAAACTTTGTTGCGTTAAAGAAAAAACCGTTAATTACTTAACGGTTTTTTTATATCGAAATCTTTTACTTCTCAAAAATCTGAATAATAATTGTGATTTCGATTGTGAATGATGGATTAAAATCCATCCCTACAATATATTTTGTTCCTCCGGAACGCTTTTATGAAATTCCTCAAGAATTCATTATTTTTAAAACTAGGATTTCGATCCCTAAAAAAAATTTTGCTTTTATCATAGAAATCGAAATGACAAGATTGTGTTCCGAAGGAACAAGACATTTTATAACCTCAACTCCTGTAAGTAAACTTTAGTCTATTTTCTATAATCTTGCCTTTTTCATCTATCCTCTTGCCTCTATTTTCTATAATCTATTCTCTCCTTTAATCCCCAATAATCTCCAAAACCGGAATATCATCCATTTTTTGAAGGCGTTCTACTAATCCGGCTCTGGCTTCGGTTAATTCTGTTTCGGCTTTGCCCAATTCTTTGTACCATTCTTCTTTTCCGGTATTCGAATTTTCAATTTTGCGCATGATTTCATAGATTTCAGCTTCTGCTTCCATTACTTTTAATCTTTTGTAATACGTGAGACTTTCGGTCATGTGTGCGAGTGCGATCATTGCGGTCAAAAACGGATGATTGTTGGTTACGTTGACATCTTTAATTTTTCCGTGTTCCAGTTCCACTTTTAAAGCAAAAGCAAATTCTTCCATGTTGAAAGCTTCATATTTACTTTTCGGATTTAAATAAGCCTTTATTGACTCGACATTATTCATTGTAGACAAATCAACATCGGTTTCTTTTTTATCGTTTAAATCTTTAAAAACTACGTTTGCAATTGCTCTTGCTTCGGCAATTGTTGGATCATTTTTAGGATTTTCGAAATCGCGTTTCGACCAATCCCAGTTTTGAGGATGCACAGGTTTCAAGTATTTTTCACAAAAATCCGTTACATCATTTTTTAAGCTTACCATTTCATCGTCCCTTTTAACGTAAACATCCTGGTAAGCACCGCTCTTTGTTGCCATAATTCTATTTTTTATATATTGAAAATACAAACGACACATTTACCGAGATATATGTGCCGTTTTTTTACTTTTTTTATTTGTCTGAGGCTAAACGCTTCTTCTTCCGCTAATTAGTGATATAATGAATAAAACTAAGAATATAAAGAATAAAACTTTAGCAATACTTGCTGCTCCGGCGGCGATTCCGCCAAAACCAAATATTCCGGCTATGATAGCGAGAATAATAAAGATAACTGTATAACGTAACATAAGCTTGTGATTTTAGTTGATAATGATTTTGTTTGTTACTCAAATTTCATGCTTTTTAAAGAGATGCATTAACTCAAAAAAATCTATTTTTAACACTATTAAATCTCTTTTAAGCCAAGTTGATTTGATAGTTTTGTATAAGTTCTGAAAAGGCAATTTCGCTATGCGAAAAATTAGCTTTATTGCTACGGCATTTTTTGGCACGATCAAAGTATTGCTCAATCGAGCCGTCTTCATAAGTCGAAACCAATAACGGATGAACGTAATAATTGCGGCATACATTTCTGGTATTTCCCAAAGCTTCCGCCGTGGTATCAAAAGCCGACAAAATGTTCTTTTTGATTTCTTTTTCGTCAGTTGTAACTCCAATTTCCATTAAAGTTTCAAAAAACACAATCGATGCCGCCCAGGTTCTAAAATCTTTGGCGCTAAAATATTCTCCCGAAATTTCATGAAGATATTCATTGACCATATGACTGTCCAAAACCTTTCTTTCTCCGTTTTTATCATAATATTTAAAAACTTCCCAACCCGGAATTTCCTCACAGCGACTCACCAGTTTTACCAATTGTTTGTTTCTGGTTGTGATCGTGTGTTTCTTTCCTTTTTTTCCGATGAATTCAAATTTCAGCGAATTTTTATTGATATTGATGTGGCGTTTTCTCAAAGTCGAAAGTCCGTATGATTTATTGTCTTTAGCGTATTTCTCATTTCCGATTCTGATATGCGTTTCTTCCATTAACCGAATCACCAAAGCGATTACTTTTTCTTTCGACCATTCTTTTTGCTCCAAATCTTCGTCGACTTGTTTTCTAATCAACGGCAATTTGGTTCCAAACTCTGCTATTTTGTAGAATTTAGTCTGATTTCGAATCAAATTCCATTTTGGATGATATCTATATTGTTTTCTGTTTTTATCGTCTAAACCAACGGCTTGTAAATGACCGTTTGGCAAATCCGAAATCTGAACATTTACCCAAGCCGGCGGAAGTACTAAACTGCTAAAGCGTTTCAATTCGCTTTTTTGTTTAATGAAGCGTCCGTTCTTTTTATACACAAAACCTTCCTCGCCTCCGCATCGTTCAATTGGCAACTTTTGATTGTTGATATAAACTAAATCCAATTTATCAAGTACCAAATGTGGCGTTTTGATAAGCTGATTCATTAGTTTTTCGGTTTTGGCTGCTGCATTCATGGTCGTTCAATTTATATATAGCCACTCCCGATAGCTATCGGGATTAAAAACTTTAAAGAGATTATTTCCGATATTCAACTTATATTTTCTCCCGCTAACTATCAGGAATGGCGTATTTTTTAGTAATTATTGCGCATTTCAATTATTTCGTAAGGACTGAATAAGATTCTTCTTTGACATATAAGATCGTCCTGGAATCCCTACTTTTCGTGCTTGCTGATACAATTCGGCTTTCGTCCATTCGTCATAAGGTTTTGCGCGTCCGCCTTTTTCGGCAGCATCTGGCGTATTGGCAATTCGAGCCGATTTTTCTTTACTATATCCTTTTTCTACAAGTGCTCGATATTGTTCTTCATTTTTAATTCTTGAATCTGGCATGACTTGAAAATTTAAGATTAATAATTCTGTCAATATGTTATTCCAAAATTCGTTTATAAATAAGCACAACTCGTTATAGAATTTCTGTAATATTTTTCATAATTAACTATATGTTAGATTTTTAAAATTCAGACATAAAAAAATCCCAATTCGATATGAATTGGGATTTCTTTTAAATTATGTAATTAGACCATTACGTTATCCTTGTAATACATTATAAGCTAACCTAATTGCAAAAATTCCATTTATAATAATCAAAGTGAATAAATATCCTTTTAAATAACGTTTCTTATAAGGCATATCTTTATTAATAAAAATTGTAGTAATGAATGCTAAAAACAGGCACAATACAGGAAAACTAATCACAAGTCCTGCAATCCCACTAATTATCATTGCAGTACTATTAGCTGAATTGTAAGTACCGTCTAAATTGTACGTACCCATTATTCTTGACATGAGAATCATAAAAATTGAATTTAGAATTATCAAACCCAAAGTAATAAAAAAGAGTTTTTGATTTGAAATATTAACAATCTTATCTTTTAGATTTTTTTCTGAAGTAATAGTTTCCATTGGCTATTTTAGTTCTTTAAAGTTATTTATCTATTTCTAATTTTATATTATGAGAAAGAATAAGCAAAAACATCAAAATCAGCATTATTAAATTTAAAGCTGCTTACTTTTTTAATTCCCATTTTTTCATGCGCTCTCAAAGAAGCTTCATTATCGCCTTTTATGAATAATACCCCTTCCCGATTAGGTTCCTTCTGCAAAAGTTCTTTAAACATTAGTTGCGCCAAACCTTTTCCGCGTTGTGTATTATTAACACATACAGGACCATAAATATACGAATCCGGATTAGCTTTGTATGAAGTAAACATTGCATCGACAATCGCCAAATTCCTCTTTTTATTCACATTTTGCGAAGTCGTCAATAAAAAACCAACCACCTCATCATCAACAATTGCAACAATTTGTGGCATATCGCTCATCATTTCCTGAATTTGTTCCGGCGTAAGTTCTGCTGATAAACTTCCGCCTTGAGCGATTTGATTCTCTTTCTGAAGTTTTACAATTCCTGGTAAATCTTTAAGTGTTGCGGTTCTTATGATGATCTCTGAATTTTTCATAAAACTAAGATAAGATTTTTTATTAATTTTCTAAAAGTGCAAAAATACATTGCTCCTGTAAGGTAATTTTATCATTATAATTTTCAGGAGCTATTTCCTGCTGTCCTTCCAATCTTTTGTTCCGAACACCGGAACAAAAGGATTTTCCCTCCCATCAGGGCTAGGGCTTTTGGTTTCATAATAAAATTTGTTTTTTATAGAGATCCATTTAATTTTCTATCTATCATTTTATTGATTACATTTTTTGTAACATTACATTAGAAAACCTGAAAACATTAGTAGTTATCGTATAAAATAGTAGCATTTGAATATTAAGCAGGATTTAATTTGTAAGAAAAAGATTAATTAAAGTATTTTTCCTTATATTTGTGTTTCCTGTAATTACGACTTTACGGCTAAACAAAATTTTCCCTTGTATTATGTGTTCGGTATCGGAAACGACCGAAAATGCTGTCGTAAGCATTAGGATCACTAAGATACAAGGGTTTTATTATTCCTAATTTTACGACATTATGAGTACAAGCACAATTTCAAAAGAAGCCGAAACAAGGCTAATGGATTTTTTCAACAATACAATTGAGCCAAATGATATGGCAAAAGCAATTAGGCAATTAAACTATATACTTGCTTTAGGAATTATGAGAGAAGACAAAACTCTTAAAAATGAAATAGTAAATCTGGAAAACAGCTTTTACTGGCTAAACGAACTAGCCGAAATTTTAAATCCTTACTTGGATTTAGAGTAGATTTTTACACTTAGATTTTAAAATTCGATAATAAACAGAAAAAAGCCTTGATCTTAAGAAATCAAGGCTTTTTTAGTTTTTAATTTTTTTTTATGCTATTTATAAAATCAAGAAACTTTCTAATAAAATTAACTATTTGTAATCTATATTTTTTTTATTTTTTGATAAGTGCCAATAAAATCTTGAACATTTCCAGAAAGCAATATATTATTATATGACAAATATTTTCTAATAAAATCTTCATCTTCAGTTTTAGCAACTAGAAAATGCTGAAACCAGAATAACGGCACATTAGGAGCTAAGCTTTTAGTTGATAATTTTTCTATAAATATTTTTATAAAATTCAAATAATCTTTACTGTTTTCAGTAATTAAAGTTTGTAGTTCTTTTATATTTAAAACATTTAAAAATTCAAATTTATCTATTATGTCTGAATAATCATTTAGCGCGTCAAATGTAACATCAAACTCCTTGATAATATATTCTCTTGCTTTTTCAAATGTCTGATTACTTTTAACTAATGCATCAAGTGAAGCTTGATTTATTGAAACATTTTCTGGATCAACAGCAATAAGTTCAGAAACTTTACTCTCATAATCCGTTAATTCCTTCTTTAGTCTGTCAAATTCTAAATCTGCGGACTCTAACAAAGCTGCAACTCTATTAAAACTTCTAACATAAGAATCTGGAATTGAAGATTTTCCTTTATATCCTAAATCATGTTCTATTTCAGCCCAAGCATGTTGCAATACTGAGCGAATTTGAATTTCAAATTTAAGCCCTTTATATATTTCATATTCGGTAAGCTTTAATCGTGATTCATCTAAAGAACCTACAATATGTAATGATCTATATCCGAATTGATCCGTTTGTAATTTTCTTTTATCAATAGAATTTTTTTCATCAATTTTAAATTCTTTACGTATTAATTTCTCTACATTATCAACTTCACTTTCCAAATATGTAATTATCCTTATTCCTACTATATCTGTAATTTCATTTAAATCAGTATATTTATTTTTCTTAATTATTTTATTAGAAATACTATCAAATGCTTTAGTTCTACTATTAATTTGATGAATATTTATATCAGCATGCATTATCAAATCTTCTAAAAGATTTACGATCCTTTTTCTAAATGATTCATATATTTCTCGATTAACTTTAAACAATTCGATTAATTCTTCATTCATACTAATATTTTTAATAAGGTTTATTTTTATGTAATGTTAGCTTTTCAAAAACTAAATATAAACATATTGATTATTTAAATTATGCATTCTTTAAGAGAAAAAAAATAAGATCAAAAGATAGATTATGTATATTATATCATTCGAAAATTTATTCTTCAACAATTATAGCAATAAATAAAATCCTAGCAACAGGTATTTATACCTTTTTTTTAAACAAATATCCAAATCCTGTAACATTATCCAAAAATGCTGTAAGACATTCCTTTACAATCTGAATAATTTTACACTATAACATTTAAACTATAAAATCATGAAAAGAATACTAATAGCCGGAAAAGCAATTTTAGGAGCAGGACTACTTATATTATTCCTTAATTCTTGCAAAAACGAAACTAAACAAGAAGATCCAAAAGAAGTTGCTGAAGATACAAACGAAGCCAAATTTGACTCTATTGCGGAGAAAAAAGATGATTCGGAGTTTTTAGTAGATATCGCAGAAGTGAATCTTGCTGAAATCGAAATCGGAAAACTGGCTCAAACAAAAAGTACCAATCCTGAGGTTAAGAAATTTGGAAAAATGCTTGTTGATGAGCATACCAAATCGGCTTCTGAAGTTAGTGCTTTAGCTAAAGCTAAAAACTTCACTTTACCTACTTCGATTACCGAAGACGGAAAAGAGGAATACAAAAAACTAAATGAAAAATCAGGTCTTGATTTTGATAAAAAGTTCGCTGATATGATGATCGACGGACATGAAAAAGCAATTAAAGAATTGCAAAAAGCAACTGAAGATGCAAAAGACCAAGATGTTAAACTTTGGGCTTCTAATAATATAGCACCTCTTACAGCTCATTTAGAGCATGCAAAATTGCTTAAACAAGATTTAGATAAAAAGTGATCTTTTTAAAAAAGGTACTGAGATACTAAGGAACTGAGGATCTAAGGTTTTTACTTAGAAACTCGACAAAATAATCGATTGTTATTTATTTTCCAAAACCCCTCGAGAGTTGAATTGCTTGAGGGGTTTTTCTTTTTTAAGGTTCTGAGATATTGAGGTTCTGAGGTCCTAAGGCTTTTTTTTTAAGGGACAAAGGTTCAAAGCGACAAAGGAACAAAGGCTGAATGCTTAATTTTGTCAAGCAGTTCCAGAGGAACAAGATATATTGTAGAAATGGATTTTAATCCATCATACGTAAATAAGCAAAGGTTCAAAGGTACAAAGGTACAAAGGTACAAAGGCTTAATACGTAATTTTGTCAAGCAGTTCCAGAGGAACAAGATATATTGTAGGGATGGATTTTAATCCATCATATGCAAAGGTTCAAAGGAACAAAGGAACAAAGGAACAAATGCTGAATACGCAATTTTGTCAAGCAGTTCCGGAGGAACAAGATATATTGTAGAGATGGATTTTAATCCATCATACGCAAAGGATGTTAAATAAATATACAATCAGTAACAATAAAAATATACCCGTTAAACACAAAAAAAGACGCACCGCTGTGCGTCTCTACAAAAATTTTGTATTTTTCAATTCGAATAAAAACACAAAGGCGCAAAGGTTTTAACCTCTGAACCTTTGTGTCTCTGCACCTTTGAACCTTTTTAAGATAAAGAAGCCATATCAATTACAAAACGGTATTTAATATCTCCTTTAAGCAATCTTTCGTAAGCATCGTTTACCTCATTAACGCCAATTAATTCGATATCTGCGGTAATATTGTGTTCTGCACAAAAATCCAGCATTTCCTGAGTTTCAGCGATTCCACCAATCATTGATCCTGCAAAACTTCTTCTTCCTAATAATAGACTAAACGAAGTTACCGGAAGCGGTTCCATTGGTGCACCAACCAAAGTTAGTGTTCCATCTACTTTTAGTAAGTTCAAATATGAATCTATATTATGTTCCGCAGATACGCAGTCTAAGATAAAGTTTAGCGTTTTGGCATATTTTGCCATTTGTTCAGCGTCTGTAGATAAAACCACTTCATCTGCTCCAAGGCGTTTTGCATCTTCGGTTTTAGACAATGAAGTTGTGAAAACTACGACATGAGCGCCCATTGCTTTTGCCAATTTGATTCCCATATGTCCTAAACCGCCAATACCAACGATTCCAACTTTTTGTCCAGGTCCAACTTTCCAGTGTTTTAATGGAGAATAAGTTGTAATTCCTGCGCAAAGTAAAGGTGCAACTCCAGCAAGATCCAGTTTGTCTGAAATATGCAATACATAATTTTCATCGACTGTAATACTTTGAGAATAACCTCCAAAAGTTTGTCCGCCTAAATGTTTGTCCGGAGAATTGAAAGTCAACGTACTTCCTTCATCACAAAATTGCTCTAAATCATTTTTGCAATGCTCACATTCTCTACAAGAATCAACCATACAACCAACTCCGGCAAGATCCCCAACTTTGAAATGTTTTACGTGATCTCCAACTTTTGTTACTCGTCCAACAATCTCGTGCCCAGGAACTATCGGATAAACCGTTCCATGCCATTCGTTTCTGGCAGAATGCAAATCTGAGTGACAGATTCCGCAATATAAAATTTCAATCTCTACGTCATGCGCTAAAACCGCTCTACGTTTAATGTCTAATGTTTGTAAAGGTGCTTCTGCAGCTTCTGTACCAAAGGCTTTTATGTTTTTTGTTTCCATTTTTGTTTTTTTGTTTAAAGTTTCAGGTTTTGTTTGTTTGAGGTTTGATAATTATTGTCTTAAATAAGTTTCACGCAGATTGTGTTGTTTATTACATAAAACAATCATAATCATTGTCGTTCCGGGAGATGCTCGACAAAAATTGGCGACAATATTAGACGCGGATTCGCTTTGCGAAAACACAGATTAAAACGGATTTTATCAGCTTAATCTTGTCATTTCGGAACGAGAGCCGAGCAATAGCAACAGACGAAGTAAATCTTGGCGAGTAGCTCGACAATGATTGACAATATACTTTATGGAGTTTCTTGCGGAGATCCCTCGTTCCTCGGGATGACAAAAATGCGCGCAATAGTATTGATAAAGTTTTAGAATTATCTAATTATCTAATTATCTAATTGACTAATTTTCTAATTGCCAAATTATCTAATTTACTTCCCAACAATCTTTTGTAAATGCTCCGGATAACGTGATCCTTCGATTTTTATTTTTGAAGCGGCGTCTTCGATTGCTTCCAAATCTTGTGCGGAAAGTTCTAAAGTTACTGCTCCAAGATTTTCTTCTAAACGATACAATTTTGTTGTTCCGGGAATTGGAACAATCCATGGTTTTTGAGCTAAAATCCACGCTAATGCAATTTGAGCGTTTGTTGCGCCTTTTTCTGTTGCAATTTTTGCTAATAAATCTACTAAAGTCTGATTTGCTTTGCGCGCTTCCGGTGTAAAACGTGGTACAATGTTTCTGAAATCTGTACTATCAAATTTAGTATTTTCATCGATTTTTCCCGTAAGGAAACCTCTTCCAAGCGGACTAAAAGGCACAAATCCGATTCCGAGTTCTTCTAAAGTTGGAAAAACTTCTTCCTCGGGAGTTCTCCACCAAAGCGAATATTCACTTTGCAAAGCAGTAACGGGCTGAACGGCATGCGCACGACGAATACTCTCTGCTCCTGCTTCTGAAAGTCCAAAATGTTTTACTTTTCCTTCCTGAATCAAATCTTTAATCGTTCCTGCAACATCTTCTATCGGGACATTTGGATCAACTCGATGTTGATAATACAAATCGATAACATCTGTATTTAATCTTTTTAGAGAATCTTCAATTCTTTGTTTTATATATTCCGGACGGCTGTTTAAGCCTTTTTTAGAATCACCGTCTTCAAAACCAAATTTTGTCGCAATCACAACTTTATCACGAAATGGCGCCAAAGCTTCTCCTAAAAGTGTTTCGTTCAAAAATGGTCCATAACATTCGGCAGTATCAAAAAAAGTGATTCCTTTTTCATACGCTGAACGCAATAAAGCGATCATTTCTTTTTTGTCATGAGCCGGTCCATATCCAAAACTCATTCCCATACAGCCTAATCCCATAGTTGAGACTTCAAGACCGCTGTTTCCAAGCATACGTTTTTTCATCGTTGTTTTTTAGTTTAAGTTAATTGTCACGAAGGAATTAATACAGAATGTTTTTTTTTAGTTTCACATAGATTGTAGTGTTCGAATAAAACAACTACAATCATTGTCATCCCGAGGAACGAGGGATCTCCATGAGTAGCTCGACAAAGATTGAAAATATACTTTACGGAGTTTCTTGCGGAGATCCCTCGTTCCTCGGGATGACAAAAAATGTGCGTATTAATATTGAATATAAATCTTTAAATTAAAATTCAGTATTTATAAAGTTTTGAAATTATCTAATTATCTAATTGACAAATTATCTAATTAACCTACTTTCCAAAACTAAAGTATTCTTCATCTGTAACGCTTTCCAGCCAGATTCCTTTTCCTTTGTCAATTTCTGTAATGATGCTAATGTGCGAAAATCGACTAAACGGAGTTGCGCCATACCAATGTTCTACGCCTGGTAAAATGGTAATAACTTCGTCTTTATGAAGTAAACGAATTGCGTTTCCTTTTTCCTGATAATATCCAATTCCGTCAGTTGCGATAAACAATTGTAAACTTGAATTAATGTGCCATTTACATCTTGCGCCCGGTTCAAAAGAAACCTCTTTAATCATGGTATTATCGGGATGAATATTGCTGGTTTGTTTTTTATAAGAAACATCACCAGTCATAAAAGTATTTGGGACTTTTCCCTCTTCAATAGCGGAAGTATAAAGTGTTGACATAAAATTGATTTTTGAGATTGATTTTTATTTAAAAAAGATCTAACAAAACCGTTAATTATCGTTAGATCAACCAACAACACTTTTACTTTAATTATTTAAAGCTATTATATTGTTCGTCTGTTACCGGTTCAAGCCAGTCTACGATACCTTTTTCTGTATTTGTACTGATTGCGATATGCGTAAATTCACCATCTGGAGAAGCTCCGTGCCAATGTTTAATTTCAGGCTGAATGTTTACAACATCACCTTCTTTTAATAATTGAATTGGTTTCCCGACTTCTTGGTAAAAACCTGTTCCTTGGGTAACTATAAGAATTTGACCTCCGGGATGTGTGTGCCAGTTGTTGCGTGCACCGGCTTCAAAAACCACATTACCTACGGCCGTATTTAAAATCGGATCATTTGGAACCAACATCTTCACCCATGCTTTTCCTGTAAAATAATCCGCTGAAGCTAAGTCTCCTTTTGGGAAAATAGATTCATTTAATTGATTTTCTGGTTCTTTCATAATTTTTTGTTTTTTAATATCAGTGCCGGAAACTAAATCAGAAAGCCAGAATGCGCTTTATAGAAGTTATATTTAGTCAGCTAAAAACCGATAAGGGGTTAATACTAATTATTACAGGGCAAAATTACTTTAGCAATGACAATTAGAAATAACAATAATCAAACAAAAAATTAAGAATTTGAAACAATTTATGTTCTTAATGATTTTGGAATTGTTCCTGTAAGTCTTTTAAAGTAATTATTAAAATAGCTCGGATATTCAAATCCAAGCGAATATCCAATGTCTGAGATACTCCAATCTGTGTGATGCAATAATGCTTTTGCTTCGCTGATAATCCTTTCGGTAATATGCGCCGTTGTTGGCTTTCCGGTAATTTCTTTTACAGAACGATTGAGGTGATTTACGTGAACCGCAAGACTTTGTGCATAATCCTGAGGTGTTTTTAATGCCAAAGGTTCATTTTTTGTCTCAATTGGGAATTGTCTTTCTAATAATTCCAGAAATAAAGAAGTGATTCTCGAAGAAGCATTTTTATGTTTAAAGAAATTTTCTGACGGCTGCATTTTCATCGATTCATGAAGAATCAGGTTGATATAATTTCGAATTAAATCATCTTTAAAAACATAATCAGTATCTTGTTCTTCAATCATTTTCTTAAACAACGAAGTTATAAAAACTTCTTGTTCAGTTGATAAAGAAAATATTGGTGTTCCGCCTATTTTAAACAAAGGTGATTCATGAAGACTTTCTGAGCGATCATTTGCTTTTAAAAATTCTTCGGTAAAAACACATGCATAACCGTTATAGGCAGGCGAAATAATCTCCCATGAATATGGAATATGTGGATTTCCAAAGAATAATATTGTTCCATCAGTTTCTATTCCGCGATCTGCATAATGAATAAGACTTTTACTGGTATTAATGCAAATTTTATAAAAATCTCTGCGGTTATACGTTGGAATTGCGCTTACATCGTTACTTACCTCATAAACTTTAAAACCTTTTAGCTTTAAGTCAGAAGTATTAAAATCGGCTGTTTTAGAAACTATTTGATCACTCATGCAGCAAAGTTATGAAAATCAAACAAAAATAGGGTTTTGAAAATGTTAAAGAATAGAAACGCTTTTCAGCCGATTACATAAATTGCAATTTCTCTTCTTCTAAATCCAAATAAAGCAAATGTCTGCGGATAATTTCTTCATCAAGAATTTCTTCCTGATTTTTATCCAAAAGCCATTTTCGTTGATGTTCAAGTAAATTTAAATACACAACCTTGGTTTCATCAGACATTAGAATATTATCTTCGTTATTTACATGAATATCTTCCCATTTACGAGCAATTTGCTGTAAAATGGGTTGTCTTTCTAATTCGTTGCTATAAGTGCTTTTCAGATGATTTAAAGCGTGATCTGCAAGTTCTCTTTTAATCTGATTGTATATTTCGTCTTCCGGTAATGTATAATCCGGATCTTTCATGTGGAACTTCTTAATTAAATAAGGCAATGTCAATCCTTGCAAAAGCAACGTTGTCAGGATTACCACAAATGTGATAAACAAGATCAAATTTCGTTGCGGAAACGGCGCTCCATCCAATTGCACCGGAATAGATAAGGCTGCAGCCAAAGAAACGACACCGCGCATTCCGGTCCAGCCAATTAAAATTGGACCTCTGAACCCCGGATGTCTAGCATCGGCAACTTTTATAAAATTTCTTGCAATAAGAGTAGTAAAAACAGCTCCAAAAGCACATAGAATTCTACCAACAATAAGTACCGCTGTAATCAATAATCCGTAACCAATTGCTGATGAAAGACTCACGCCTTCTAATCCCGAAACAATCTCAGGCAAATCAAGTCCGATAAACATAAATATTAAACCATTCAATATAAAACAGAAACTTTCCCAGACATTAACGCCGCGCAAACGCGAACTGCTGCTTAAAAACGAAAGTCTGAAATGTGATAATAATAAACCTCCGCTTACAACGGCAAGAACTCCTGAACTGTGCACTTCTTCAGCGGCAATATATATGATATAAGGTGTAACGAGAGAAAGTATTATATCTGAATTAGCGTCGGTTGGCAAGTATTTGTGTAATTTCATGGCAATAAAACCTATTCCAACTCCAATTCCAACTCCGCCAAATAACATCCATCCAAAACTTGTTATCGCATCTTGCCAGATAAATTGCCCTGTTCCAACTGTAATCAATGCAAATCTGAAAATAATCAATGAAGATGCATCGTTTAATAAACTTTCGCCTTCCAAAATAGAGGATAATCTTCGTGGTACTTTTACAAATTTTAGAATTGCCCCTGCGCTAACAGCATCTGGAGGAGAAATGATTCCGCCAAGTAAAAAGCCTAATGCCAATGAAAATCCGGGTATAAAATGACTGGCTACCAAAGCCACAGAAAATGCGGTAATAAACACGACCAAAAAGGCAAAACTGCAAATAATACGTCGCCAGCGCCATAATTCTTTCCATGAAATATTCCATGCTGCTTCGTACAATAATGGCGGAAGAAAAATAACAAAAATAAGTTCCGGATCGATGCGCAACACCGGAATTCCGGGAATAAAACTAATGGCTAATCCTCCTAAAACCAACAAAACCGGATAGGCAACTTTGATCTTATTGCTCAGCATTATTAATAAAAGAATAACGATGACAAGGATTAAATAAAACGGAAAATCGTTCAGCATTTGATATGACTTTTTTGAGAAATAATATTGATTAAAGACGATACAGAATTACGCTATCGTCTTTGAACTATCAATATTAGGAAATATTTTTATATAAAATACATTCAAAATCCTGAAACGAAAAACATTGGCAGAAATTCTATTCTTTTCCTGAAATTGTAATAGTGTGTGGCTTTAATCCTTTCGCGGAAGCGGACAAAGCAACGGGTTTCTCACTATTTTCTTTCTGAATTATGATTTGCGCATAACCATTAAAAAGCTGTCTAATCCATGGTTTAGAAGGCGTTACAACCTGAATAATTCCAGGATCTGTATTCATAACATCCCAATCTTTTATTTTCTGCAATGGCGTTGCGATAATATAAATAGAGTTTTTACCTTCTTTTAGAATATTAGAATTCAGAATGTATTTTTCAGAATCTTCAGCACTTGAATTCACTTTATTTCCATTGACAAAAACTACAGCTTCAACTCCTATTTTCTTGTAAAAAAAGCTCACAATTTTGCTTGCAGAATAATCCTTTAATTCAAATTGACCGCGATAAACATACGAAGGCGCTTGTTTTTTATAATCTCTGTCTTTAAAAGCTATCGTCCAATCATTATCTGAATACGTAGGTAATTGTTGCGGCAAATTGCCCGTTGTTCCTTTTTGCTCTTCAAAATTTGTTATTGGAGCAAGCAAAATTTCGTCAATGAATTGGTCATTTTCCAAAGAAGTTGGATTTCCGTTACCAACGCCTAAAATTTTTCCACCTTTTATCGAAAATGTTATTTCGTTATTTGCAGTTGGAACATGAAGTCCTTTTTTGTCTGTAACCTCAACTGTTACTACAGAAACATTGGCATTCGCAGTATTTTCTTTATCTATAGAAAGCTTTATAGCTTCGGGATTTCCCGTAGTTTTCTGAATATCCGAAAGGACTTTTTTGCCATTTTTATATCCAATTGCTTCCAGACTTCCGGGCGTATATTTTACTTTCCATTCTAAATGTCCATATTGCTCCATTTTCTTTTTACCCAAACTCTTTTTATTCAGGAAAAGTTCTACTTCGTCGCAATTAGAATGTACCCAAACATCAATTTCCTGTCCTTCCTTTTCGCTCCAATTCCAATGTGGCATAAGGTGTAAAACGGGGTGATTTCCCCACCAGGATTTCAAATAAAACACATTGTCTTTCGGGAAACCGCAAACATCCATCATTCCAAAATAAGACGTAACCGACGGCCATCCATAAGGAGTTGGTTCGCCACGATAATCAAAACCTGTCCAGATAAACATTCCTGCCAGATATGGGCGCGTTGCATAAAACTTCCAGCCTTCTTCGATACTATAAAATGTTGGACGCGGTTTTTTATCATATGCGCTTTGATAATGTATTATATCATCTGTAAAATAAACACCGCGCGTTGCAAAAGTCGAACCTTCCTCCGTTCCCATTCCGGGTTGAGATTTAAACTCGTTTCTATGTGCATCAATATCGCCATTTCCCATATAATTGTAGCCCATAATTTCGACTACAGACGAAATTCCACTTTTAAAACCGCTGCTAATTCCAACCGTTACAGGTCTTGTCGAATCTATACTTTTTGCAAATCCCTGCATGACATTTGTAATGCGTTCGCCAACAATATTTCCTTCAATATTCCATTCTTCATTGCCCACAGACCAGCAAAATATACTTGGATGATTGCGATCACGCTCTATCATTTTCTTCAAATCATTGAGATGATAGTCATTAATTCCCATCAAACGTGTTTCGTCAATTACGAGCATTCCCAATTTATCGCAAGCTTCCAGCAATTCGGGCGTTGGCGGATTGTGCGAACAACGATAGGCATTTGAACCCATTTCTTTGAGCTTCTTAATTCTGTAATACTGAAGTTCATCCGGCAAAGCAGTTCCAATTCCGGCGTGATCCTGATGATTGTTTGTTCCTTTTAATTTTAAAGCTTTTCCGTTAAGGAAAAATCCATTTTCAGGATCAAACTTAATCGTTCTGATTCCGAAAGAAGTTTCATATCGATCTACGATTTTTCCTTCTTGCTTTATTTGCGTCACCAAACGGTATAAATTTGGTGAATCAATATCCCATAATAATGGATTATTCACCTTAAGTTTTGAAGAATATTTGGCTGTTTTATAAAAATTCGGCGCCGTAGCATTTTCTGAAACACTCGTAACTTCTTTACCCGAAGCATCCAGAATTGTTTGTGTTATTTCGACAGAATCTTTATAATTTCCTTTGTTTTCGATTGTAACTTCGGCACTAACTTCTGCATTATTATTTTGTATTTCTGAGGTTACATAAGTTCCGTTTTGAACAACATATAACGGATTTGTTTTCTGGAGATAAACATGTCTGTAAATTCCCGCGCCTTCATAAAACCAACCTTCTTCCATTGAAGCATCAACGCGAACAACAATTGTATTTTGACCGCCATAATTGACATAAGAAGTAACATCATATTCAAAACCGTTATAACCACTTTCGGCTGTTCCAAGGTAATAACCATTGAAAAAGACTTTGGAATTTCTAAAAACGCCATCAAATTTTAAAGAAATAACTTTTCCCAGATCACTTTCGGGAATTGTGATTTTTTTTCTGTACCAACCAATACTTTTTTCAGGAAAACCCTTTCCACCAGTTTTAAATCCATGGCTGTAACTCGCGCTTTCGCTAAAAGGTTGTTCTACGATCCAATCGTGCGGTAAATCGAGTGTTCTCCAGGCACGATCGTCAAATTGCAATGATGCTGGACCATCTGCAAAACCTGTTTTGGCTAAATATGAGAAGTAGCTTTCGGCGTGACCAAAATCTTTTTGTTTATCGTATGAATGTCCCAATGAAAAACGCCATTCTTTATCGATCAAAATCAATTGCCGCTCTGATTTGTTCTGAGCGAATGTGCAAATGGAAATCAAAAAAATAAAATAGTACAGAATTTCTTTAGGAGAAATGGTTTTCATAATAAGGTGGTTAGCTAGTGATGCTAAAATAACTTTTTTAGGCCTTAAAAGTTAATAGTATTTTATCAAAAGATGATCTATTTCTCTTTTAATTTCAAGCTAAAAAGTGGCAATTAAAATTTAGAATCATTCTATTGGCTATGTTTTGTTAAATAATTTTCTTTTGATGTAATTTTATACTAAAATTCAAATAAAAATAAGCCAATCATGAGTGTTATTAAAGATGAAGATAAACTTCTTAGCACTATTAAACGTATTGATCAGAAGATTGACAAGATCAACGATCAAAAGATAAACGCCTTTTTCGAATCTCTTGGATTAACGGAAAGAGAAGATGTGCCTAAGGATTACCTAAGTTGGGAAACGATTCTTATCGTAGTACCGGATCGTCATATCTCGCACGAATTGAAATATTATAAGTTTTCGATTTCAAGACTCTTTTTTGTTACGAATCCTTATGCCGATCAAATTCATATTTATGATTTTAACGAATGGAAAAACAGTACCCGAAATAAAACGCAACTCCAAATTAGAGAAATTCTCAAAACAAATTTTGGAGGCGTCAAAAAACCTCATACTGATTCACATTAAAAAGTCCGATTTCTACAAATCGGACTTTTTTATTCTCGAATTTCAAAAATTCTCAGAAACTTTTTCTCTAGTTTGTTCCTCTTTCGCTCCGTATTCCATCTGGAATAGAAAGCCATAAAAAGCAAAAACAAGTTGACAATTGTTGACGCTCGCCTAAGTCCTCTTGCAAAAAACAGAAAGAATATATTAATTGCAATTATAACAACTACGGGGAAAAATCTTGCCCAAATCTCCTGAAATTTACTATTTGGCTCAACAACATAATCTACTTTGAGCGTATTATTAATGTTCTTGTATTTCCCTTTTATAATATAAGGTGTTGGCGATTGTATTGAATTTATAGTCAGGTCAAAACTTTTATCATCAAAAACTCCGTAAAATGGTTTTGAAGTTCCATCAAATACAGTTAAAATGGCAAATGTGCTTAATTTTAATTTTGGAGAACCAATTTGAGTATTGTTTTCTAATCTTTTTCTGAATTCAGATAAGTTGAGTTTTGATTGCATTTGACTTCTAATTTCCTTTTTTATTTTGGAGATAATAAACTATTCACCAATTCATTCAAGGCGTTTCCGTGAATGTTTTTGGCAATAATGATTCCGTTTTTGTCTATTAAAAAGTTTAATGGTACAGATTGAAGCATGTAATCTGAAACTACTGGAGATTTCCAGTATTTTAAATCACTTACTTGTGTCCATGGAAGTTTTTGTTTTGTGATTGCACCTAACCAAAGCGGCTTTTTAGTATCCATTGAAACACTATAAATCGCAAATTTATCAGGATAAGCATTGTACAATTTTATCAATTCCGGATGTTCTTTTGTACATGGTCCACACCAGGAAGCCCAAAAATCAACCAGAACTAATTCTCCTCTAAAAGAAGAAAGTACAACATTGTTTCCTTTTGTATCTGGAAGATCAATTTCAGGAGCAATATCACCTACTTCAACGCCAACAACCTGAGCTTTTGAGTTGGTTATAAAACAAAATAAGAATCCTAAAATGAGTAAAGTTTTTTTCATAATTGATTAAGTTTATTTATTTGGGGAATGTTTTGAATCTCGCAAAGTTATCTCATTTTTGTCATTTCGCCGAAGGAGAAATCACACTAGAAACTCCTCATAGAAAATCGTCAATCTTTGTCGATCAACTCGTGTGATTTCTCCTTCGTCGAAATGACAAGTTTGTGTATACTCTTTGCAAAATCAATACACGAGCAAATATATATTTTCTTTATTAAATCTTCCACTGTTTTCTTTCTCCTATCTTAAATTTTTGCTAAATATTTTTTCTTTAATTGGTATATCGGGAAAAGTCGATATATTTGCGCCATGGAAAATATAGAAATCTTTAAAGCATTGTCTAATAAGTCCAGATTGCAAATGCTGGAATGGCTAAAAGAACCCGAAATAAACTTTCCGGATCAACTTCAGCATGCAGGATTTGAGCATGGAGTTTGTGTGGGGCAAATTCAAGCCAAAGCCGGACTGACGCAGTCAACTGTTTCTGAATACTTATCTATTTTACAACGTGCCGGATTTATAGAATCTAAACGCGTTGGACAATGGACCTATTATAAACGTAACGAAGGTGCCTTTGAAGCACTCAGTAAATTAATCCAATCTAATTTGTAAATTACTATGAGTACAAACAACCTGTTTTCGCCATTTAACTTAAAAACGTTAAATCTTAAAAACCGAATCGTAATGGCGCCAATGACGCGCTCATTTTCTCCAAACGGAGTTCCAACTGACGAAGTAGCTTCTTACTACCAAAAAAGAGCCGAAGGTCAAGTTGGTTTAATATTATCTGAAGGAACAGTTATCGACAGACCTTCATCTTCAAATGATGCAAATGTACCTCACTTTTATGGAGACGAATCTCTAAAAGGGTGGAAAAAAGTTATAGAGGAAGTTCACGCTGCCGGAGGTTCAATGGGACCACAAATCTGGCATATGGGAATCATGGATAATCACCATTCAGGTTGGGTTCCGCCAGTTCCTTTTGAAGGACCGTCAGGATTAAACCGTCCTGATTTCAGCAATGGTAATATCATGACTGAAAAAGATATTGAAGATACTATTATTGCTTTTGGAAAAGCTGCCGCTGATGCTAAAAGATTAGGTTTTGACACGATCGAAATTCACGGAGCACACGGTTATTTAATTGACCAATTCTTTAGAGCCGAAACTAATTTACGTACTGATATCTATGGCGGAAAAACACTTCCGGAACGTAATCGTTTTGCAATTGAAGTCGTAAAAGAAGTGAGAAAACAAGTAGGTAACGATTTTGCTGTTATCATGCGTTTCTCTCAATTTAAACCTTCTGACTACAATTATAAATTAGCTAAAAATCCACAGGAATTAGAAGCTTGGCTTACGCCTCTTGTTGATGCCGGAGTTGATATTGTACATGCTTCTCAACGCAGATTCTGGGAACCTGAATTTGAAGGTTCTGATTTGAATTTTGCTGGTTGGGCTAAAAAAGTAACCGGAGCTCCAACTATTACAGTAGGTTCTGTTGGACTTTCAGGAGATTTCTTTGGTGCTTTTGCCGGAGAAAGTTCTGAGCCAACTTCATTAGAAGAATTAAACAGACGTTTCGACAGAGGTGACTTTGATTTAGTTGCCGTTGGAAGACCTCTTTTATCTGATCCTAATTGGGTTGCAAAAATTGAAGCAGGAAAAACAGAAGACTTAAAAGGTTTTAGCAAAGAAGCTTTAGGTCAATTGGTTTTAGAATAAGTTTTTTTTAAAGGCTCAAAGTTGCAGAGGCTCAGAGGGACAAAGTTTTCCCTTTGAGCCTTTTGTTTTTTGGTGTCTAATATTGCCCACGGATTGTACGGGTTTTACGGATTTTCGCTGATTTTTTTAATCCTTTTAATCCTTTATAATCTGTGGCAAAAAAAAGATGCACTGCTGTGCATCTCTACGTGAAAATTGGAATAAATACAAAGGGATGAAACGCTACGTTTTCATCCCTTTTTTTGTCTTTGCGTTGCTTTACATTTTATCGTCATTTTTTCTCCGTAGAGGCGCACAGCAGTGCGTCTACTCAATGGACATACACAAATATGGGTTAAAAAATCATTTTAATCTTTATTAATCTGTGGCAAAAAAAAGATGCACTGCTGTGCATCTCTACATTTAAGATTGGGATAAAATAAAAAGGGACAAAACTTTAAAAGTTTCATCCCTTTTTTGAATATCTATAACTAACAAAATTTAGAGATTCAATATCTTAAAGAAGGTTCATAGACTTAGAGGTTCAAAGAGACAAAGTTTTTGCCTTTGAACCTTTGAACCTCTGTCCCTTTGCTACTTAACTAATTTTCTTTTTTGAAATTTATTCTGAAGCCAATTGCGTACAGGTTCATCGTAGAATTTCAAGCACAAATAAGCGATTACAACACTGGAAACAAAAACTCCGATTCCGACAACGTAACCGTCTTTTAGAGGGATTTTGTTTTCGAATACCCACGCTGTGTACCAATAAATCAGTGGATAGTGTATAATGTAAATTGGATATGAGATATCTCCTAAAGCTTTGCATATTTTTAGCGAAAGCGGATTTTTTATCTCTCCTCCTGCTCCAATTGCAACAATTAAAGGAAATAAAAGAATAATAACAAAAGATTCATACAAACCATTCATCCATAAACTGTTTTCGTCTCCAATTCTCGGAATACTGAATATCACGATAATCATAATGCTACAAATCCAGAAAGCACCTTTTAAGTGAATTAATTTTCCTAAACGTGAAAGTAAGATTCCAGCAAAGAATGGATATAATAAACGGGTAAAACCAACATTCATTTGCTCCAGATTTAATGACCAACCTCCAATTACGTCTCCTTTTGGTCCAAAAACGGTATAATTAATCAGCATTCCGGCAAAGATTACAACAAATACTCCCAAAACTTTATTAGAGAATTTACGGAAGAATAATGCGTACAGAATATTAGCAATATATTCAAAGAAAAGTGACCATGCCGGTCCATTTAACGGATGCATTTCGCCCCAACCTCTTATTTCTAATGAAGGCGGAATTGGCAATAATGTAAATCCAATGACCATTGTTAAGATTACTTTCCAAACTTCCATTCCGGCAATCATTGGAAAAACAGTGTCTGAAGCCTGAAAATAATAGAATATGGCTCCAATGATCATTCCCATAATTACCATGGGCTGTAAACGAATCAAACGTCGTTTGTAAAATTCCCATTGTCCCATTTTTCCCCAACGATCGTCATACGCATAAGCGACAACAAATCCTGATAACAGAAAAAAGAAATCAACGGCAAGATAACCGTGATTCATAATTTGTTTGAAACGGCTTCCTTCATTAAAAGTTTCTAAAATATGGAAAATAACAACTAATAGAGCGGCTACTCCACGTAAGCCGTCCAGAATTTCATAATGTTTTTTTGGTTGAATGTCCACCGAAATTGAACTCATAAAAATATTTTTTTTGTGGTTAAATAGTTAGTTTGTTTTTTGTTGTTTGTGAAATGTAAAATGTGAAACTCAAAATCTAATTATTGATTTCTTTCCAACTCCCAATATACATCTTTTTTACTTTTTTCTTACATTTCACTTTTTACAATTTACAATTTTTGCTACTGATGATTTTTAAGCCACTCTAATCGGCGTTGATCCGGTAAATGTGTTACTTTGAAATTTTCAAATTTAGCTTCAAAACCTTTTCCGTCTGGAGATGCTGCCATTAAACCTACCATAACCGGCGTATTGTCTTGTAATGGCGCGTTTCTGGTTAGAATATAATTTTTGTCATCATACGAAAAGAAAACTTCAACAGCATCTAATCTTCTTACGACTTTTATCCATACAAATGGCGGTGCTTTTTCTAAAGTTGTAACACTCCAATCGCTTTTATCGTGCGTTACAACAGTGCTGATATTAAATTTTCCATCTACAAATTCAACTCCGGTTTTAATGTAATTTTTCTCGTCAATACGAAGCATTAATCCCATTTGGTCAAAACGTGCGATATAATTACCGGTTAATTTTACTTTGGCTTCAAATTCTCCACCATAAGTTGCGTAGTAAAATGGTGCATCGTCAACCGTAAATCCGTAATGCGAAATACGCCAATAATCACTATTTGCAGTAACATTCATAATCAAAGCATTGTTTTTAATATCCCATTTTTCAGGCTCATTAAACCATTGCATTTTATTTAAGGTCTGCGCCGAAAGGTTTTGCGCTAAAAATAAAACCAAAGCACTAAGTACAATTTTTTTCATATCTAATTTTTTGTTTTTGAACCATTAAGATATTAAGTTAATTAAGCTTATCCTTATGGCAATTTTTTTTAAGTTTAATTAAGCATAGATCAATTTTCGTTTTTTTTACCATTAAGATATTAAGTTAATTAAGCTTTACGCATAATATCTTGGTGTTTTTTTTTAAAGTTTAATTAAGCACAATGCTTAACTTTCTTAATAATAAAACCAATTTTAAGTCTAGTAAACACAAAGCCTTAATTAACTTAATATCTTAATGGTGAAAAAATTTCTAAAAATAAAGCTGCAACCTTTTACAATTGCAGCTCTACAAACCAACCAATTTTAGAAATAATAAAATCTATTTAAGTGAGAAACCCACTTTAGATTTTATGTCGGTAGACGATGCGCCAATAATTGCTTCAAAGTCTCCAGGTTCAGCAACCCAGTCGTGTTTTTTATCGTCAAAAAAGCTTAAAGCAGTTTTGTCAATTGTAAAAGTTATTGTTTTTTCTTCTCCCGCTTTAAGCGAAATTTTCTCAAAACCTTTTAATTCTTTTATAGGTCGTGGCAAAGAAGATTTTAAATCGCTTATGTAAAGCTGAGCAACCTCAGAACCTTCACGTTTTCCAGTGTTTTTAACTTTAACAGAGAATGTAATCTGATCTCCCGCTGACATTTGTTTTTTATCTGCCGTTACTTTTCCGTATTCAAAAGTAGTATAGCTTAAACCGTGTCCAAAAGAGAATAATGGTTTTGCTTTTTGTTTGTCTGCCCAACGGTATCCAACAAAAATACTTTCTTTGTATGTTACCTCATCTCCACCAGGAAAATCTCCTAATGCATGCGCTCCGTTATCTGATAATTTTACAGGAAAAGTAAATGATAATTTCCCGGAAGGGTTAACATCTCCAACCAAAACGGCGGCCAAAGCATTTCCTGCTTCTGTACCTAAAAACCAACCTTGTACAATTCCCGGAACTTCCTTAACCCACGGCATCGCCACAGCATTTCCTGAGATATTTACAAAAACGATGTTTTTATTTACTTTAGTCAATTCATTAATCAACTGATCCTGCCCGTATGAAAGTCCTAATTGTTCACGGTCAAATCCTTCAGCATCTTGTTTGTCGCTTTTGTTTGTTCCTCCAATAAAAAGAACAATATCTGCATCTTTAGCCACTTTTATAGCTTCTACAGTTAATTCAGCAGGAGAACGTTTATCTTCTAAACTTACTTTTGCCACTACTCCATTATAGTTACTTGTTGGATCTCCAACATAACCACGAGCGTAAACGATTTCAGCTTGGTTTCCAATTCTTTTCTTTAATCCTTCAAGCGGAGTGATTTCGTATCTTGCTTTAAGCGAAGAACTTCCTCCACCAACAGTCATCATTTTAATAGCATTCTCTCCAATAACTGCAATTTTCTTAGTTTTAGAAAGATCAATTGGTAAAATATTGTTTTTGTTTTGAAGCAATACAATTCCTTCTTCAGCAATTTTTAAACCTGCCTGAGCATGTTCTGCAGTTCCAAAAGATCCAAAAGGTCTATTTCTGTCCATTGTAGTTAAGAAAGATAAACGTAAAATACGACGTACTTTTTCGTCTAATTCTTTAGTTCCAATTTCACCTTTAGCAATCATAGTCGAATATGGTTTTGCTAAATAATAGTTGTCATAAGCATTGCTTGTTCCCCAGGAAAGTCCGTTTGTCCAAGAACCAAATTCCATGTCCAAACCATTATGAATCGCTTGTTTTGTATCATGAACTCCTCCCCAATCTGAAACTACAACACCTTTGAAGCCCCATTCTCCGCGAAGAATATCATTCAATAAATACTCATTATGGCAACAATGTTGTCCTTTATATCTGTTGTATGCTCCCATAATTGCCCAAGCATCACCTTCTTGCACGGCAGCTTTAAAAGCAGGTAAATAAATCTCGTACAAAGCACGATCATCAACAATTACGTTTACTGAGTTACGACCAGTTTCCTGATTGTTTAAAGCGAAATGTTTTACACAAGCTGCAACTCCATTTGATTGTACTCCTTTAATATAAGGAACGACCATTTTTGAAGTTAGGAAAGGATCCTCTCCCATATATTCGAAGTTACGACCGTTTAATGGGCTTCTGTAGATGTTAACTCCAGGTCCTAACAATACATTTTTATTACGATATCTGGCTTCTTCTCCAATTGATTTTCCGTATAAAGAAGATAATTCTTTATTCCATGTTGCAGAAAGTGCTGTTAAAGCCGGAAATGCAATACAAGAATCATTTGTCCAACCAGCCTGATCCCATTCATCCCATTTAACTTCAGTACGAATTCCGTGTGGACCATCAGTCATCCAGTTTTCAGGAATTCCCAAACGCGGTACACCAGGTGAACTAAATTTTGACTGCGCATGAATCATCGCGATTTTTTCATCGGTTGTCATTTTAGAAAGCGCATCTTCTACACGTTCATTAATTGACTTTTTATCATCTAGATAAACCGGAACTTTATTCTGTGCATTTACACCGAAAGAGCCTAGCAAAAGTAAAACAACAATTGTTTTAACGTTTTTAAACATAACTATTAATTTATTAAAGCATTTAATTATTAGTAAAGGTTGCTGTTCTCGTAAACACCTTTAATAATATTGTAAAGCTAAAACGTTATAGTTCGTGTTGAATTTTTAAACGAAAAAAAGTAGTGAAATAAAAAATCAAAACATTTATTATCAATTACTTAACAAAAAATAATAGACAAAAAAAGTAGTGGTTTTAAAAAAAATAATTAGATTTTTAAGGTAATTAAGCCAATTTTCATGACCATTTCTTCGAAATCATTTCGGGAAACTGCGGCTTTATTTCTTGCTCTTGTGCGATAATTGTAAATTGTGCTTAAAGAGTATCTCAAAAATGCCGCAATTTTGACACTGTCTGTAATTCCAAGTCGGATTAAAGCAAAAATACGAAGCTCTGTATTTAGCAATTCTCCTTGTTTTAAAACAATCTGCTCTTCAGTAATTAGTAAAGCATTGAAATCTTTTACGAAAGTTGGATATAAATTCAGGAAGATAATATCGAAATTCTTGTACAATTCCTCCAGTTCATTATCAACCAAAGTTGTTGATTTTAAAATTTTATAAATCTCATCAAACTGTTTTGCCGTAGCTTTCTTGTTTAATATGATGCGATAATTTTCCAGTTTATTGATATAAGTCGAACACAGATTAAAGAAATGCGCAATATACTCTTCTTTAATATGATTCGATTCTGATAATTGCGCGTTACGTTCCTGCAACTGATTATTAGTTTGGGTAATATCCTGATTTAATTCGGCCAGTTTTTGACTTGTAATAAAAAGCTCTCCACGAATTCGGGACACTTTTTTCATTTGTTTGTAAACATAAATAATCGCCACAATCAAAAATGCCGTTAGAATACTAATGCACAAAAGATACATTTGCAATTGCATTTTTCTTTTGGCTTCTCTTTCTAAATAAGCGGTATTTATAATCGAATAAACTTCAGACATTTGCAGCGTTCGAAACTGTACATTACAAAACAAAGCATCGGCAATAGCAGATTGTGTTAGTTTGTAAGCCATATCTACATCGCCAATTTCGTAGAAAACAAGCGCCAATTCCTGCAAAGATGCATTGTCTTTTATCGCATGTTTAATATCTGAAAGTGCCGAAAGTGCGTAGTATTTCTTTCTTAATTCTAACTGATGTGTAGATTCATAAATACTTCCCAAAAGATATCCAATCATTGCATATTGTGTATCGTCCTGATTTGCGGTTTCTAATAAACGCATCAATTTTTTCTGGGCAATACCAAATTGCAGATGATGAATATGACGTTGAATCACATTGATTTTATATTTCAGCGTTTGAGGGTTTAAAACCGTCAATAAAGAATCACGATACATCGCAATTTGTTTGATGTATTTTATGTCGTAACTATTGGCAACATAATGCTCATAAAATTCCCGATACGATTCATAATATTCCGGAAGCACTTTTTTTGACAATTGCTTTTTATTGATCGATTTCAGAATAGCTTCTGATTCCCGATATTTTCCTGACGAAGAATAAAGTGTGGCTAATTCCAGATTTGCAAGATCTTCCAGCTCTTTATTTTGAAGTTCATTGGCCAATTTCAGATTTTTCTTGACGTAATGAATAGCGGAATCTGAATTGAATTTTAAATACTCTGTATATAAAGTCTTATTGTAGTTGTATTCCTGTTCTTTGGTTAAATTATCAGATTTGATTTTCTTGAAGTTCAAAATACGCTCTTCTTTTAACTGAACATAACGTTCCTTGTTTTTTAAAGCATTGTTTAACTGTGCTAAAATAGCATCTGTACTATCCAATGAATAAACAGGCAGATTGACAAGAACGATTAACAGAAATAGAAAATATTTTTTCAAGCTAAATAAAGATATTATGAGACTTACAAATATAATAAAGTCATGGTATAAAATTGAATTATTTATAAAGTCTGATCATTTTATAAGATATTAAAAAACATAACAAAATTTTGAAATATTAACCTTTATAAAAAAGCATTTTTCAGGCAATCGTGAGAATGTTTTTCTAAATTTGTTTAGACTATTCTTTTATCTAATCTAAACAATAAACACTTATGCCACACTTTGTTATTGATTGCTCTGAAAATGTTATCCGAATAAAATCTGCAGATGATATTATGCAGGAAGTTTATAATTCGGCATTATCGACAGGTCTTTTTCCTGCTTCTGAAATCAAGGTTCGTATAAATCCCTTTGCTTATTATAATAATGCTAATTCCTTAGAAGATTTCATTCATGTTTTCGCATACATTATGGAAGGTCGAAATACAGATCAAAAAGCAAATTTATCAAAAACGATTTTATCAAAATTAAATGCCATTATTCCCGAAGTTCCAATTATTTCGATTAATATTAGTGACTTTGAAAAAGCGAGTTATTTTAATAAAAATATGTTATTGTAATAGTTTTGTTTATTTATGATATAAAAATAATTATAGCATTAACGATTTTAGCATAACAAAATCTGCTATTTCACAATCTTGTCAATTTCGACGAAAGGAGAAATCACACAAGAAGCTCAACAAAGAGAATCGCCAATCTGTGTCGAGTTACGTGTGTGATTTCTCCTTTCGTCGAAATGACAAGATTGTCGATTATGATTGCGAAGGATGGATTAAAATCCATCCCTACAATATAATTTGTTCCTATGGAACGTTCTTAAAAAATTCTTTCAAATCCCTTTAATCTGTGGCAAAAAAACATAACGTTTAAATGAATTTACATCACTTAAATAGTTTAAATTAAAAAAAACTACACCGCAATTGGCGCCGCCAAACAACTCTCAGGAATATCAAAAGCATTTACAAGCGAAACCGCATCTGGTCGAATATCCCAACAAAGCTGATTAACAATTTTGCGGATTGCTTTGGTTTTTACTGCTTCCATATATCCGTCTTCAAGATACCACGCTTTATTTTTTTCTAATTGCGAAAGCGCATATAAATGATTCAGTTTTGTCAATATTTCTTTTGTCTTTTGATCTTCTATTGTTTTTATTGCCAGTTGAAATTGCTCTAAAACTACTCTTTCAAGATAAGCCTGAGCAACATCAATCATTTGATGCTGAACAACATTAAAAGCATCGTAAGGTTCTAAACCACCATCAACCAGTTTTTTGATACGTCTTGCTGCTGAAGCTAATATCGCTTTTTCACGATGGATAAATGCTTGCAAATGAAACTCTCCGTCAAGTAAATGTTCATCGTCTGTTCTGCGTGTTGCAATTGGATTTTTCTCTGTAATTGCCGTTTTTGCATTTTCAAATACATAATTGATGATTCCTGCAGCACCCATTTCTCCAAACGATTTTCTAAATTCAGATAAACGGTTTTTCGCTACCAATTGCATCAAAACGGTATTATCACCTTCAAAAGTAGTATAAATTTCGGTGTCATTTTTTAAAGCATCGATTCTGTTTTCAGATAAATATCCTTTTCCGCCGCAAGCTTCACGACATTCTTGCAGAATATCTCTTGTGCTCCAGGTTGAATATGATTTCATTCCTGCTGCCAAAGCTTCAATTTCCTGCATTTCTGCCTCGGTTCTGTTTAGAAAACGATTTGTAAGATATTGTAAAGCAAAATGAACGGCATAAGTTTTAGCCAAAGGCGGAATCAAGCGACGTTGATGCATTCTATAGTTTAAAATCGGAACTTCTGAACCTCCTTCCGGTCCAAATTGTCTTCTTTGATCGCTGTAGCGAATAGCAATCGTCAATCCTGATTTGGCTGCAGCCAAAGCAGAACGCGGAATACCAATTCGTCCTCCAACCAAAGTTCCTAACATAGTAAAAAAACGTCGATTGTCACTCGGAATCGGACTTTCGAATTCGCCTTTATCATTGACAGAAGCAAAACGATCCAACATATTTTCTTTCGGAATCACAACATTATCAAAACTTATGGTTCCGTTATCTACGCCGTTTAAGCCCATTTTATTACCACAATCCCCAATCGTAACTCCTTCTAATACATTTCCGTTTGTATCTCGAAGCGGAACCACAAATGCATTCACGCCATAATCATGATCGTCTATAATTAATTTCGCAAAAACGGTTGCCATTTGTCCATGAACCGCCGCATTTCCAATATATTCTTTTTGTGCGTTTTTGTTTGGTGTATGAATTACAAACGTCTGATCGCTATGATTGTAAGTTGCTGTAGTTTCCAATCCTTTTACGTTTGAACCGTGATGTGTTTCTGTCATCGCAAAACAACCCGGAATTTTTAACGTTCCAATATCTTTTAAGTATTTGGCATAATGTTTCTCGGTTCCTAACGATTGAACGCTCATTCCCCAAAGTCCAAACTGAACGCCAAATTTTATTACTAAACTTAAATCATGATAACTCAACGTTTCCATAATCGCAAAATAATCGGCTATGTTTTCTCCTCCGCCGTATTGTTTTGGATAGGCCATATTTCCCAGATTTTCTTCTGCCAAGATTTTACACCAATTGTAAACAGTTTGTCGGTAGACATTTATATCTGTTGAAGTTTCGTAAGCAAACTCAGGTTTTGAAATAATCGATTTGACTTTTTTAATAATCGCAGCTTCTTTTCCGTCCAGAAGTTCTGTTATTTTCTGAATATCAAAATCATTATTGGTTTGGGAATTTGCGGTAAAAGAACCCGCTTTTGTTTTGAAATTCTGAATTACTTCTTCTCCCAAAACTCCTAAATCATTTTCTAATTTTATAAAACTCGATTTCAGTTCCGATATATCTACGTCCTTTTCTGAAACTGCTTCTGCTATATCAAAAAGTGATTTTATGTCTGTTTTATTCTGAATACTTTTCTCAATATCTAATTTCCATTGAGAGAGTTCATTTCGCGAAGGCGGATTTGAAATGTCTACTTTCGAAAGAAGCTGTTGTTTTTCTTCGGGCGAAAGCCAAGTCAAATCGTTAATAAATTTCTGAATTTTGGTAAACTCTTTTTGAGTCAGTAAATCATCTGACCACACTAAATAAAACAACGGAGTAAAGGCTTGGAGCTTGGTATTTTTCATAAATATAGTTTCAGTTAATTGCCTGCTTAGGCTTAGTTTTTTTGCCACAGATTTCACAGATTAGAAAGATTTTTATTTACATGCTTTGTGCAATCATTTTAATCTGTGAAATCTGTGGCATATTTTTTCGCACTTAATTATTGCATAGAAAAAACAGGACTGAAAATACTCAATCCTGCTTACATATCCTGTTAAGATTCTGGTAATTTTAATTAAAAAGGAAAAAATGTTGCCACGAATTGCACGAATGAACACGAATTTTTATCTTAATCTGGCGATTAAAATGCATTAGAAAAGCAATTTTTAATTCGCGAAAATTCGTGTAATTCGCGGCAAAAAAATTCACAAAAAAACATAAAAAAACAGGAATGAAACTAATCATTCCTGTTTTGAATATCCTAAGATTCTGGTAATTTAACTTCTAAACCAATAAAAAATATAAACAACCTTTCGTTATTTTAGAACCTTTGGATATTGTAATAGTCTTTGCTTAATAGCAAAAATGTGATGTGAATTAAAAACTAATACTGCAAGAAAAACGATTCCATATGCCAGAATCTGTATTGGTCCAAAATTTTCTTTATATAAAAACATTGCTAATAGAAAGGCAATCATTGGATTAATATTTAAAAGCATTCCAACTGTTGATGAATTAATCCCAGAAAGGGCATATAAATTAAGGAACAACGGAAAGATTGTAAACAAAATTGCGATGGTTTCGATACAGAAATAAAACTTAAATTCTGTTGGAACCGGACCGCTATAAGCCGGATAAAATGGTACTAAAAACAAAGCTGCCATTGTAATATGGAACGTCAAAACTATAAATTTATCAAAACCTTTATTTATACGCTGACTCACTAAATAGGATGCATATGTAAACCCAATTATGATGCTAAAAAACATATCCATAATGTTCGCATACGATAAAAGTAAACATCCTGAAATACTTAATCCTACTGCCATCCATTGCGTTTTGCTCAATTTTTCATGCAAAATAAAATATGCTAATAAAGTCGTTAGAATTGGGCAAACTAAATACGCCAAAGAAGTTGCTTTTACGCTAACATGATTCATTACATAAATAAATGTGAACCAGTTTGCCATTAGAAAAACGCTTCCGCCAATGTTTAGCAAAATAGTTTTCTTTTTCTCTGCTTTCGAAAATCCTTCGAAGGTTTCGATGGCTTCTTTGACTTTTTTTCGTCTGAATGTAAAAGCAATCACCAACATTAGAATACTACAACTAAAGACGCGATAGAATAAAATATCTAAAGAGGCATAGTCGTGTATTGGTTTTAAAACCAAACTGAAAAATCCCCAGATTACAAAACAAGTAATTGCTGCGATGTAGTATTTTGTTGTTTTCACGAGTTGTTTTTTTTAATGATTTCCTGATGAAACAAATTTCTAAAAAATAAAACAGCAATACAGATACAGTTTTTGTAAATTGCACCATAACAGTTTTTATTTTTAGGATGAAAAATTCAAATTACTTATATCTTCAGTTTGCTGACAGAATCGAAAAACAGATTAAATCCGGCGTTTTAAATGTTGGAGACAAATTACCGTCAATCCGCGAAGTTTGTGCCGAAACCGGTTATAGCATGAGCACAGTTAGCAAGGCTTATTATGAAGTCGAAAGCCGTTCTTTGATCGAATCAAGACCACAATCCGGTTATTATGTAAGTAATACTTCGGCAAGAATAATTACTGAACCTTCGCCAAGCAGTCCTATTTTGAGATGTCAAAATATTGACAGACAAGACTTAATTGATCAGGTTTATGGTAATATGACGGATCAGAATATTACGATGCTTTCGCTGGGATTTCCGTCGAATGAATTGCTGCCAATTGCCAAATTAAACAAAGGAATGGTTCAGGCAATGCGTCAATTACCCAATAGCGGAACGAGTTATGAAGAAGTAAAAGGTAATCCGAATTTAAGACGTGAAATTGCCAGATGGTCTTTTACGTGGGGCGGATCATTGACCGAAGAAGATATTATAACAATGCCTGGATGTACGAGTGCAATTTCGCATTGTTTGATGACGCTGACCAAACCGGGAGATACTATTATTACTGAAAGTCCGGCGTATTTCGGGATATTGCAATTAGCGAAATCGCTTGGTTTATACATCATGGAATTGCCTACAAATATGACAACGGGAATTGAACTTGATGCATTGAAAAAAGCACTTTCGTCTAAGAAAGTAAAGCTTTGTTTGTTGATGAGCAATTTTAGTAATCCGTCTGGAAGTATGATGCCAAACGAACATAAAATAGAGGTTGTCAGATTAATGGAATTTTACAATATTCCTTTAATCGAAGATGATATTCACGGCGATTTGTACTTTGGCTCAAGCCGGCCAACGAATTGCAAAACGTATGACGAAAGCGGAATTGTACTTTGCTGTAGTTCGGTTTCTAAAACTCTGGCTCCGGGATATCGTGTGGGTTGGGTTTCACCTGGGAAATTTAAAAAGGAGATTTTAAGAAATAAAATTTATCACACGCTCTCCTCGCCTACTATTACGCATCAGGTTGTGGGAGATTTTCTTAAAAACGGGCGTTATGAGAACCATCTCAGAAAAATACGCACAATCCTGAATCAGAATTGTAATAATTATATCAATACGGTTTTGGAATCTTTCCCGACAGGAACAAAAGTAAGTCAACCTCAAGGTGGATTTTTCCTTTGGCTTGAACTTGATAAAAGCTTTGATACGGCGGCATTTTACCATTTGGCAATGAAACATAATATTAGTATTGCGCCGGGAAGAATTTTCTCTTTGCAGGATCAATTTTCAAATTGTATGCGATTGAGTTTTGGTTTACCTTGGACAAATGAATTACGTCAATCAATACAAACTTTGGGAAGATTGGCGGGGAAATAAATTTATTATCATGTTGTTTTTTTGCACGCAGATTTTAAAAGGATTTAAACAGATCTGCGCAGATTATTATCTCAAAATTGAATCTGCTATAATCTAGATAAAACACAATATTGTCATTTCGACAGAGGAGAAATCACAATAGAAATTCCGCAAAGAAAATCGCCAATCTTTGTCGAGTTACGTGTGTGATTTCTCCCTTCGCTCGAAATGAAATAAAATGCGAACACAAAATACAAACACAAAATGCGAATAAAAAACCCGCACCAATCTGTTTAATCCGCAAAATCCGTGGGCAAACTAATTAAATTTGTTCAAAAAAAAAACAAAAGACAACACCTATAAAGATGTTGTCTCACTAACAAATTAAAACCAATATTAATTTATAAAACGAAGTAAGCGTCGTTTTCCGCCTTTTTAATCTCTGGCTTAAGATCAAATTCTTTAAT
This sequence comes from Flavobacterium sp. 90, assembly GCF_004339525.1. Taxonomy (NCBI): domain Bacteria; kingdom Pseudomonadati; phylum Bacteroidota; class Flavobacteriia; order Flavobacteriales; family Flavobacteriaceae; genus Flavobacterium; species Flavobacterium sp. 90. Next base: position 6,178,719 of record NZ_SMGE01000001.1, read on the forward strand.
AATGTCAAATTCGCTTTGAAACTCATTTAGCATTTGCATCAGATTTTTTTCGATTGTATTAGAGATCGCTGTAACCGGCGTATCTGTTGGTCTGTTTTCGAAAGGATCCTGCAAGTGAATTGCCATTCTTTCGATCAAAAAGAAAGTTCCTCCAATCATTGTAATCAACGGAACCGCAAACCAGCTCAATAAACTAATCAAACCAAAAGGCAATAACAGAATGAATAAATACAACGTCATTCTAATATACAAGCTATAAGTCGTTGGAAAAATAGTGTTTTTAATACGCTCACATTTTCCCATTCCATCACATAATCTTGTCAAAGTTCTGTCGATTTCTACCTGTTGATATGCATTAATACGTTTGTCTTTTCTGGCAATTCTTAAATCTCTTGCGTGAAGCAACAATATCGCATTTGGAATATTTTGATGATTTTTTACAAAATTCAATTCTTCTTCGCTAATAAATTCTTTGATAGGCTTTATGGCATCTTTATTTCGCAAAGCTTGTCCAAGACTATAACACCACGCAATTTGCCTTTTGGTGAAATTTTCTTTAAACTCATTTGCTTCTACAGAAAAATCAGGGTCTTTGTAAAAAGTCAGCATTTGTCTTACCAAAGTTCTGGATTCGTTTACAATTGATCCCCAAATAATCCTTGCTTCCCACCATCTGTCGTAAGCCTGATTTGATTTGAAAGCTAATAATAAAGAGATAATTGTACCTACCATTGTTGGAATCGCGATTGGAATTTCGACTGCTACGTTTCTGAAATAATGGTGAACAATTTCAAACAAAATCGTATAAGTCATAACCAAGGCTAACTCGAGCTTGATCTTCCCCAACACATATCGCATTGGTATTCTTTTCTTTAATAACATATTTTTCGTTTTTTAATTAAAACTATATTTTAAAAGAAGATTCGGTTTTAAACCAATTCTTCATATAATGAAAGCACCGGAAGTCCGAGTTTCTCATTAATATTTTCTTTTTTTGTTTTCTTGAATTTGATTTTTTCTCCTTTGCGTGTTTCTACTAACAAATCAATGTCGTATTTAGAAATTGCTTCGGATAAATAAGGAGCAAAATTTTCGTAGTTATCATCAAAATTGGCTGTTTGGCTTACAATTTCATAAGAGAAATTCTCATTCAAAAATTGTTGAACATCCTTAACGTGCATATTTGCATTGCCATTTTCTATGTAAAGTGCTTTATTGAAATCGTTTTTAATTTGTTCAAGACCTAAATGTAAAATTGGACATTTTTGGTTTCCGGCTAATTGAATCAAATATTGATGAATACGTTTTGTTTCTTGTTTATAAGAATGCGTCAGAATTACCAATTTAACAGAGAAAACATCAATAATACGTTTAAAAATTGGTGAAGAAAGTCCGTATTGGTTGTGTACTTTAATTTTGCAGTTTGGCGTGTGCTCAATAATATATCTGCAAGTTTCCAGAACATCTTCCTGACTTTTGGTAAGTCCGGTTCTCATTTCACGCAAAAAAAGTGACGATGAGAAAGCATCTGGAGTATCCGAAACCATCATTAAAATGATTTCGCAATTTGATTCTTTTGCTTGGTTAACTGCAGATTTTACAGCACAAATAGTATCATCTTTTAAAGTGGTTGGTATAAGAAAATTTTTCATATGTATAATCTTTTAGTTTATACATACAAAATAACTCCGCGCAAATTAGAAGGGTCTTAATCTAATATTAGATTTTCCTAAGATTCAACATTAGAATTTTTAATGTTGTTTTTCTTGATGTTTGATTTATTAAAGACAATCGTTACAATTGTACCTTTATTTTGCTCTGATTGCACCTGAATTTCACCATCATGCATTCGAATAATTTTTGAAGCCAAAGGAAGTCCTAAACCGTAACCTATATATTTGGCAGCAATTTTTCCTCTAAAGAAAGGTTCATACAAATGCGGAATATCTTCTGGCGGAATTCCGATTCCTATATCATTTATCGAAATTTTAATCCAATCCTGATTGGCAGAAAGCGTAACGAAAACTTCATTATTATCAGAATATTTAACTCCGTTTGTAATAATGTTGTTTATCGCCAATTCAAGAAGCGGCTTATTGCATGGAATTAAAAACAAATTAGAATCTTTTGGCGCAAAATTAAGCTTGATGCTCACGCGATTATCCGGATAAATTTTATCTAAATCCGATTTTACATCCATTAATAATTCATCGATTCTCGCAATATCCAAGACTTGTTTTTTCCCGTCGTATCCCGTTTGCGTAAGCTTAAGCAAACTTTCGGTTAGGTTTCCTAATCTCGAAGCCTGACTGTAAATATTCTCTAAAGATTGAATGTATTCCGGAACTTCTCTTTCTTTAAGAAGCATAATTTCCGACTCGGCAATAATGGTTGTTATTGGCGTTTTTAATTCATGCGACGCATTATTGATAAAATTCGCCTGAATCTCAAAAGAGGTTTCCAAACGATCCAACATATCATTAAAAGTCTCTGTAAGATCTGATATTTCGTCTGAATTTTTCACTTCAGGTAATCTGTTATGAAGGTTTGAAGCACTAATTCTGTTTACTTCTTTGGTAATTCTTGCCACAGGATTAATAACACGTTTGGCTAGAAAACGTCCTAAAAAGAAGGCTAGAAACACAAATCCTATTCCTCCAAAAAGCATAATTTTTACGATATAAATTGTCGTTGTTGGGCCTCGACGATCACGCGCACCAACAATTACAATATAGCGCTGATTATTTTCTGTAAAAACTTGTCCTAAATAATACTTGTTATTTACTTCAAAGTAATCTTCACCAGTTTTTAGAATATTGGTATAAAACTCATTCGGAAGATTCAGTTTTGTATTATAATCAAAACTATTAGCGCTGTTTATTTTCAGCACAAATTCTTCTTCTTCAATAAGTTCCTCTAATCCGTTTTTCTTCAGATTGATGTAATACTTTATTTTCTCAGGATCTTTTTGAAAATGAATTGAAGCCACAATTTTAGCTCTGTCTTCCAGTCGTTTTAAGAAATGATAGCGATTATTTTCGCGAAACAAAACAAAAACGATGATACACAGTAATAGTGTACTAAAGGTCGAAAGTGCTACATATGTAAAAGTTATTTTTTTTCTTACATCCATTTTATGGCTTTAAAATATAACCTAAACCTTTCATTGTATGAATAAGTTTAGTAGAATAAGGCTTATCTATTTTCTTTCTTAAATACGTAATATAAACATCGACAACATTGGTATTCATGTCAAAATTAATATCCCAAACATTATCCAAAATCTGATCGCGAGACACAATTCTACCGGTATTTTTAGCTAAATAATACAGTAGTTTAAATTCTTTTGCGGTTAAAATAATCGATTCTCCATCTCTTTTTACAGATTTAGCTTTTCCATTTATTTCTAAATCGCTGATTACAATAGTATCAACTTTTTCTGTATCCTGATTTGCTCTTCTATTTAAGGCATTTACTCTGGCGTCGAGTTCTCCAAACTTAAATGGTTTTACCAAATAATCATCGGCGCCGGCATTTAATCCCGTTACGATATTCTCTGAAGTTCCAAGTGCTGTTAAAAGTAAAACCGGAACAAAATTTTTGCTGGCACGCAATCTTCTACAAATTTCGATTCCGTTTATATCCGGCAACATTACGTCGAGAATTACAACATCAAAATTGTAATTATGAATCATTTCAAGAGCTGTTTTACCATCAAGAGCAACGCTTACTTCGTTATTGTTTTCGGCAAAACCTTTTCGCAAAATCGATAAAAGATTTGGTTCGTCTTCGACTATAAGTAATTTCATCTCAATTTGTGTATGGTTAACAAAAATAACAATTGAGTTTAGAATATGAATGAGAATATTTTAATAATTATGATTTAATTATGAAGCGTGTAACTTTTTGCTGCTTAAAAGAAAGATCAACAATAGTCTATATCTCAAAAAGTTTCTCCGGCATTCAGATAAAATCCTTTAGAGTTATTTCCCCACGCATAATCCACAATAAGATTGGTTCTGGTTTTTTTATCGATTAAAATACGCAGACCAACTCCCGCCGCGGGCTGAATCGAACTAAAAAGATGTGTATCTGTTTCGGTATTGCTTGCGGTTACAAAATTTGTAAATACTGTCCCGCTAATCATATGATTACAGGTTATTGGAAATCGTAATTCTGTCGAAAGATAAACCAGATTTTCGCCTCTAAATAATCCTTGCGTATATCCTTCTCCGCTTCGGCTTCTTTGATCCCATCCTATTGCAGGCAAATTCAGATACGGAACTTTTCCTCTTGTCACAAATTGTCCATAAGTCCAAACAGCAAGAATGTAATTTTTGTTTTTATCCGAAAGCGGAAAAAAGCCCCGATATTCCGTATACAAAACATTGCTATATCGCTGGTTGTTAAACAATACCGGATTAAAACGATAATTAATATTAGCAAACCAACCGCGCGTTGCATTTACCTGATTATCTCTCGAATCGTGAACTAAATTAAGACTTACACCTGTCAAAAAATACTCTAAGTTATCAAAACCATATTTTTGGCTATAATTATAATGGTACGTTAAGTTTCCATTAGCAACATCGAGCTCGTCGTCTTTTATAGTCGAATACCAATCGATGTTTACGCCTCCTCCAACATAAAAATTCTTCTTTACCTCAAAGGAAACTGTTTGATGAAATTTGAAATAATTATAATCCATAGGTTCTGCAATAGAATCTATGCTAAAACCCGCTTTTTTGCTGTGACGTGGGATAATATCTGTTCCTAAACCGTAATTGGGTTGCGAAAAAATATACAATCTGTAATCGCCACTTAGAAAAATCTTATTATTTTTTAGCAATATATTATTCTTGACATTTACAAGCCATTGCTTTTTGGTTGTGTAAGTTATACCCAAATTGGCAATTGAATATTTGTCTGCTTCCTGCTTTCCTTTAAAAGTATATTGCGCCACTCCGCCAAAAAAGAATCCCGTTGCCGGCTGAGAGCCAATAGCGGGAATGACTAAGAAAAAATTATTTTTTGTGGGCTTAACAACATAAACGGAATCTTTCTTTTTGAAGATTTCTAATATTGTCTTAGGAGGACATTCTTCAGGATTAGTAATTTCCGTTTGTGCAATCGAATGAAATGAAATGAAAAAGAGTAACCCTAAGATTTTATATCGATGATGAAAATAAATATTTTTTAAAGATTTTATCATTTCAAAATTATTTTCTAAATAACATTTAATCCTCATGTAAATATATAGCTAATTTTCAATATTTTACCAAAGAATTCTTATTAAAAATAATGTGATATGCAATTAATTCAAATATACTTGGAGGTGTAAAATCACAAAGCCGCAAAGATTTTGTCATTTCGAGCAAAGGGAAAAATCTCCACGAGAAGCTCGACAAAGATTGCGATAATATAGAACGCGGATGACACTGATTCGCTATTGCGAAAACGCGGATTTACACGGATTTTAGTCGCATTTTTGTCATTTCGACGAAGGAGAAATCTTCACGAGAAGCTCGACAAAGATGAGATTCTCGTTGCGGAGTTACTTGCGAAGATTTCTCCTCCGTCGAAATGACAAACCAGACGAAAATGTTGTTATGAAAATGATTGATCTAGCCCCGATATAAGTGGAAATTCAAATGACAAAATTACGAGTAAAATCAGCGCAAATCCGTGTTTTCGCGATAGCGAATCAGTGTCATCCGCGTGCCATAAAAAACACATTGTAAATAAAAAAGCCGTCAATTTAAGACGGCTTGTTATTATATTTTTTATATCAAAATCTACTTTGTGATAAATTTTGGATGAATTAAATTATCCAAAGAGTAAATTTCATCCCATTTTTCCTGAGTGATTAATTTTCTTTCGACAACAACAATTTCATGAACGCTTTTATTCATTTTTAAAGCTTCTCCGGCAATGCTGGCGCTTTCTTCATAACCTAAAATTGGATTTAATTGCGTAACGATTCCTATGCTGTTCATTACCATATTATAACAATGATCAACATTTGCCGTGATTCCAACAATACATTTATCAATTAAAGTTTGAATGGCATTCGAAAGATAATCCAGCGATGTAAACATTGCAAAAGCGATAACGGGTTCCATTACATTCAATTGCAATTGTCCCGCTTCTGCTGCCATTGTAACGGTTAAATCCTGTCCAATTACATAAAAACAAGTCTGATTTACGACTTCCGGAATCACCGGATTTACTTTGCCTGGCATAATCGAAGATCCTGGCTGACGTGCTGGTAAATTGATTTCGTTGAAACCTGTTCTTGGTCCTGAACTTAATAATCTTAAATCATTACAGATTTTAGAAATTTTTACCGCCGTTCTTTTCAGCGTTCCCATAATTTGAACGTAAGCTCCGGTATCTACAGTAGCTTCAATTAAATCCGGCGAAAGCGTCAACGGAATTCCAACTTCTTTGGCTAAATAATTCACGCAGATTTCCGGATATCCTTCCGGCGCGTTTACTCTTGTTCCAATTGCTGTTGCGCCCATATTGATTTCTAAAACCAAACTTTGAGCTTCTTTTAATCTTCTAACATCTTCGCCAATTGTGGTCGCATATGATTTGAATTCTTGTCCTAAAGTCATCGGAACGGCGTCTTGCAATTGCGTTCTTCCCATTTTCAGAACGCTTTTAAACTCTTGTCCTTTTGCTGCAAAAGCTACTTCTAAACCTTCTAAGGTTTTAATGAAGCTTTCCATTTTCAAATAAAGAGCAATTCTAAAAGCCGATGGATAAGCATCGTTTGTAGATTGTGAACAGTTTACGTGATTATTGGGATGCAGAAAATTATATTCTCCTTTTTTATGTCCAAGATATTCTAATCCTATGTTTGCGATTACCTCGTTTGCATTCATATTTACGGATGTTCCTGCCCCACCCTGAATTAAATCGCTTACAAATTCCTGATCAAATTTACCGGCAATTACCTGATCGCTTCCGTAACAAATCGCTTCGGCAATTTTTGCGTCAAGAGCGCCACAATCTTTATTGGCAAGAGCTGCGGCTTTTTTTACATAACCTAAAGCTTTGATAAATAACGGCTCTTTTGAAATTGGAATTCCTGTAATATTAAAATTTTCTACAGCTCTAAAAGTTTGGATACCATAATACAGATGATTCGGAATGTCTAATTCTCCTAAAAAATCATGCTCTTTTCTTGTTGATCCCATATGATATAAATTGTTACGTTTTTACTTTAAAAATCAGTGTAAAGCTACATCAAATTAGAACTACAATAAAATAATGAATCTTAAAAAAATCATAGAATTTTCAATAATTTAATTAAATGTTTAGAAATGCAATATTCAAACGATCTCAAAACCTTAAATCATTAAGAATGTCATTAATACTAAAACACAACGCTCTGAAAAACATTGAATTGATTTTTAGTTCTGTTTTTATAAAAAAAACGAGTTTTGAATAATGCTTAAAATTAGTACCTTTCGAACTTTAATAAACATTAAAATCAGCATTGAAAAAAGAGTCCGAATATTTTCTTGATAAAGAATACGATACCAAAACTTATGGTAAAGATGCTCTTAATTTTAAGGATTTTGAATGTTGTACTTTTAATAATTGTAACTTTTCGGCTTGTACTTTTTTAGCCGTTACTTTTATTGATTGCGTTTTTAATGATTGCATTTTTAATGAATCAAAAATTAATTATGTAGCTTTTAGAACCGCCACTTTTAACCGTTGTGAAATCAAAGAAGTCAATTTTGCTATGTGCGATAAACTTATTTTTGAAGTTCATTTTCACGATTGCATTCTGGATTTTTCGAAGTTTTATACTTTAAAGATAAAAGGCACGACATTTACCAATTGCAGCTTGATTGCAGTAGATTTTATGGCAACAGATCTTACAAGTGTTTTGTTTGATAATTGCGATTTATACCGATCAGAATTTGACAAAGCAATCGCCAATAAAGCCGATTTTAAAACGAGTTATAATTACACTATTGATCCATCAAAAACAAAATTGAAGAAGGCTGTTTTTGCTTTGAAAGAAGTAAAAGGATTGCTGTTTAAGCATGATGTGATTGTGAGTTGAAACAAAAATTGAACAAGAATTTCACGAATTAACACAGATTAGTTTGTGTAATTAATTTCACAAACTAAATCAGATATTAAATTAGTGCGAATTCGTGAAATTCGTGTTCAATTTTAAATCTTTTTCTTCATCACATAATCTTCCATTAAATATCCTTTTCCAATATCAATGTTTACTTCGTCGATAACTTCAAAACCTATTTTCTTGTAGAATCCTAAAGCAGAATTAAATCGGTTTACGTTTAAAGATAATGCCGTTGAATTATTCTGTGAAGCTAATATTCCAATTTCGTCAATAACTTTTTTACCGATTCCTTTTCCTTGGGTTTCCGGTAAAAGATAAATTTTATGGATTTTTGTTACAGGTTCTCCTTTATAATTATGTTCAATTCCAATGAAACCAATATTTGTTTCACCTTCATAAATCATATAAAATAATTGTTCTCTTTTATTGTATTGCTCTGTTAAAGCTTCATTAGAATAAAAAAGATCCAACATATAATCCAATTGTTCTTTTGATAAAATTTCACCATAAGTAATTGGCCATGTAATATGTACTATATTCTGAATTTGCTTAATATCGCCTAAAGTTGCTTCTAAAACTGTGATCATATTGTATTTTAAATGCTTTTTATTATTTAGTAAAAATTTGATTTTCCTGTTCGCTTACTCTTATAAAGGTCGTTCGTTTTGTTAATTCTTTCAATCGTGAAGCGCCAACATATGTACAAGTGCTTCTTAAACCTCCCAAAATATCCAAAACTGTATTGATTACTTTTCCTCTAAAAGGTACCTGAACTGTTTTTCCTTCACTAGCTCTGTATTCAGCAACTCCGCCAACGTGTTTATCCATTGCGGTTGTAGAACTCATTCCGTAAAACTGTTTGAATTTTTCGCCGTTTACTTCGATCAGTTCTCCTCCGCTTTCTGTATGTCCGGCAAGCATTCCGCCCAACATTACAAAATCTGAACCTGCACCAAAAGCTTTTGCAACATCTCCCGGAGTTTTACATCCGCCATCGCTTATAATGTGTCCGCCTAAACCGTGAGCGGCATCGGCACATTCGATAATAGCCGAAAGTTGCGGATATCCAACGCCTGTTTTAACACGAGTGGTACAAACTGAACCTGGTCCAATTCCGACTTTTACTATATCGGCTCCAGCCAATAATAATTCTTCGACCATTTCGCCCGTAACTACATTTCCGGCGATAATAACTTTGTCAGGATATTGTTTTCGGGTTTGTTTTAAGAATTGTACAAAGTGTTCCGAATATCCGTTTGCAACATCTATACAAATAAATTTAAGTAACGGATTTGCAGTTATAACTTGACCAATTTTTTCAAAATCTTCTTTTCCGGTTCCGGTGCTTATGGCAATATAATTATAAAAATCTGGCGTTACTTTTTCTAGAAAACTGTTCCATTCTTCTAAACTATAATGTTTATGAATGGCTGTAAAAAGTTTTTCTTTAGCCAAGACTTCCGCCATTTCAAAAGTCCCTACAGTATCCATATTCGCGGCCATAATTGGGATTCCTGTCCAGATTGTGGTACTATGCAAAAATTTAAAATTTCGTTCTAGTGAGACTTCTGATCTGCTTTTGAGCGTTGATCTTTTTGGTCTAATCATTACATCTTTAAACCCTAATTTCAGATCCGTTTCTATTCTCATGGTTTTAAATTTTCTGTTACTTTCAAATATACAATTTTAGATTGTTGATTTTAGATTTTAGATTATTAAAACTTTGCCTATAATTTTGCACGCTGATGACACGGATTCGCTATCGCGAAGACGCGGATTTAAGACGGATTTTTTTTATTGGGAATGTTCTTGTTGGAGCGCGTTTCTCCCGATAACTATCGGGATCGCTCAACATGACAAACGTAAACTGAGACTGAAAACTTTTTAAATAGAGCGCTTCTTCTCTCAACGTGACAAGTACAAACTGAAAACTGAGACCGAGACTGAAAACTAAAATTTACCCGTGAATTGTTTCGCCTTTTCCGTAGTTTGTGATAATTGATTCTTCGTAGGCAAGCCATTCTCTCCAGCGCTTTTCAACGTCGATTCCTACTCCGTATTTTCTGGCGTAAGTGATGAATGTGGTGTAATGTCCCGCTTCGCTTTCCATTAATTCTCTGTAGAAAACTGCTAGTTCTTCGTCTTGAATGTTTTCAGATAAAACTTTGAAACGCTCGCAACTTCTTGCCTCAATCATTGCTGAGAATAATAATCTTTCTACAAGACCTGAAACACGACTTCCGTCTCCGCTTTTCTTCATATATAAATAAAGTTCATTTACATAATCGTCTTTGCGTTCGCGTCCTAATTTTAAACCTCTTTTGATAATAATATTGTGAACTTGCTCAAAATGATCGATTTCTTCTTTGGCTAAAGCCAATAAATCTTTGACCAAATCCTGATGTTCTGAGTTATTGGTAATAATCGTTATTGCGTTTGTTGCCGCTTTTTGTTCGCACCAAGCGTGATCTGTCAGGATTTCTTCAATATTTTTTTCTACAATATTTACCCATCTTGGATCTGTTGGTAATTGTAATCTTAATACGCCCATTTCTTTTAAGTCTTAAAGTTGTAAAGTCGAAAGTTGTAAAGTCAAAAAAAGTCGAAGATCAAAACTAAAATAGAAATTTACATTCCATTTCAAGACTTTCGACCTTCGACTTTAAGACTTTATGACTAATTTTTAGTATACGAAAATTGGTCTTTCGCTCATCATTTCGTTTACTTCGTTTGCTACTTCCTCGATAACCGCTTCATTTGTATGATCGGCAAGTACTTTATCGATAAGTGCTACGATAGTTTCCATATCTTCTTCAACTAAACCACGAGTTGTGATTGCAGCTGTTCCAACACGAATTCCAGAAGTTACAAATGGTGATTTATCATCAAATGGAACCATATTTTTATTTACAGTGATTTCTGCTTTTACTAATGCATTTTCAGCTTCTTTACCAGAAATGTTTTTATTTCTTAAGTCAATAAGCATCATGTGGTTATCAGTTCCACCAGAAATAATTTTGTATCCTCTTTTTACAAAAGCATCTGCCATAGCATTTGCATTTTTTTGTAATTGCATTGCATATGTAAAGAACTCATCTTTAAGAGCTTCACCAAAAGCAACCGCTTTAGCAGCGATAATGTGCATTAATGGTCCACCTTGATTTCCAGGGAAAACAGCAAGATCTAATAAAGAAGACATCATTCTGATTTCTCCTTTTGGAGTTTTTAATCCTTGTGGGTTTTCGAAATCTTTCCCCATTAAGATCAAACCTCCACGTGGTCCACGTAATGTTTTGTGAGTTGTTGTAGAAACAATATGACAATGTGGAATTGGGTCATTCATCAATCCTTTTGCAATAAGACCTGCAGGGTGAGAAATATCAGCAAATAAGATTGCTCCTACGCTATCAGCAATTACTCTGAAACGCTCAAAATCCATATCACGAGAATAAGCCGAAGCTCCTGCGATGATTAATTTTGGTTGCTCTTTAGTAGCAATTTCCTGAATTTTATCATAGTCTAAACGACCAGTTTCAGCATCTACACCGTAAAAAACAGGTTTGTATAAACGACCTGAAAAGTTTACAGGAGATCCGTGAGTTAAGTGTCCACCGTGAGATAAATCAAAACCTAAAATAGTATCACCAGGATTTAAACACGCGTGGTAAACTGCAGTGTTTGCCTGAGAACCTGAGTGAGGCTGCACGTTTGCATATTCAGCACCAAATAATTCTTTGGCTCTGTCAATTGCAATTTGCTCAATAACGTCAACTACTTCACAACCTCCGTAGTATCTTTTGCCAGGATATCCTTCAGCATATTTGTTAGTTAAAACAGAACCAGCTGCTTCCATTACCTCATCACTTACAAAATTCTCTGAAGCGATAAGTTCTAATCCGTGAATTTGTCTGTCTTGTTCCTCTAGTATAAGGTCAAAAATTTGTTCGTCGCGTTGCATTTTTTCGTTTTTCGTTAATTTCCTGCAAAAATACAAAAAAACGTTTGTCAAACTGTTAGATTATGATATATTTGACATAGAATTTTTCAACAAATAATTAACATTCACATGCCAATAACCGCCAACGATACCAAAAGAAAATCATGGTTAGAAGTACCAGAAAATAGTGACTTCCCTATTCAAAATATTCCTTTCGGTGTATTTCTTACTAAAGAAAATGTCGTTACAGTAGGAACGCGAATTGGCGATTATGCCATAGATTTAGGGGCTTTACAACAATTAAGCTATTTTGAAGGAATAGATTTAACCGATGATATGTTCATGCAGGACACGCTAAATGATTTTATTTCTGACGGAAAAAAAACATGGCGTCTCGTTCGAAATCGTATCGCTGATATATTCGACGAAAACAATCCTCAACTAAGAGATTCAACAAAAGATCGCGATATTGTTATTTTTAAAATCGATGATGTCGAGATGCAATTGCCTGTTTTAATTGGTGATTACACTGATTTTTACTCTAGTAAAGAGCACGCGACTAACGTAGGAAAAATGTTTCGCGACCCGGAAAATGCTTTATTACCAAACTGGTTACACATTCCGGTAGGATATCATGGAAGAAGCTCAACAATTGTTCCGTCTGGGATTCCGGTTCACAGACCAATGGGCCAAACTTTACCAAATGGAGAAAAATTACCCGTTTTTGGTGCTTCCCGTTTAGTAGATTTTGAACTTGAAACTGCTTTCATTACTACTGATGTAAACGTAATGGGGGAAAATATCCCAACTTATGAAGCCGAAGATTATATTTTCGGAATGGTTTTACTGAATGACTGGAGCGCGCGCGATATTCAGAAATGGGAATATGTGCCTCTTGGACCATTCTTAGCCAAAAACTTTGCAACTTCAATTTCTCCGTGGATTGTAACAATGGATGCTTTGGAACCTTTTAGAACTAAAGGTCCTAAACAAGATCCAACGCCGCTTCCTTATTTACAAACTAAAGGAAAAAAAGCTTTTGATATTCATTTAGAAGTTTCGATACAACCTGAAAACCAAGAGGAAACTATTGTTTCTAAATCAAATTTCAAATATTTGTATTGGTCAATGGCACAGCAATTAGCGCACCATACTTCAAACGGATGTCGTGTGAATTCTGGTGATATGATGGGTTCTGGAACCATTTCTGGTCCAACTCCTGATAGTTTTGGTTCTATGTTAGAATTAACTTGGGGCGGAAAAAACCCAATTAAATTGAAAGATGGCAGCGAACGTAAATTTATCGAAGATAATGATACTGTTATTATAAGAGGTTTCTGCGAAAGTAATGAAGTTCGTATTGGTTTTGGAGAAGTTTCAAGCCAATTATTAGCTCCTTTTGTGAGAGCTTGAAGAGAAGATAAAATATCTGAAGAGATATAGAAAATATAAAACCTTGGTTATCGCCAAGGTTTTTTTTATGTCTTTTTGCCACAGATTACACAGATTAAACTGATTTTTCCTCATTTTGTGTTTATTTCTCACGCAGATTTTGCAGATTTTGCAGATTTATTTTGAGTTTTTGAATCTCGCAATCCCGATAGCTATCGGGAGCAGAGGCGCAAAGTTTTATTTGAATTGCGTTTAATTTCAAAGCAGGTATTTATATGTTAAATGAAAAAGGCTTTAGCCAAAATAAAAATTTAGCTAAAGCCATTATATATTGACTTTATTTTGACCTCGAGCTAAAGCAGAAGGCTATTCAAAAAAAATATTATCTTAAAAAACTTTGCGCCTCTGCTCCCGATAGCTATCGGGATTGCGAGATTAAAAAATAAAACCCTGCGAAAATCAGTTTAATCAGTATAATCCGTGGCTAATAATATTAAGCAGGAATCTGTTGGCTTAAGCAATGCAATGTTCCGAATCCCCAGATAAAATCGATACAACTAATTCCGATTACTTCTCTGTCGGGGAAACATTCTGATAATATATTTAATGCAACTCTATCATTGCTGTCATTAAAAGTTGGAACTAAAACGCAATTATTCAAAATTAAGAAGTTCGCATAACTTGCCGGTAATCTTAAATCTTCAAAATCTACACGTTTTGGCATCGGCAACGCAACAATTGTTGGAGATTTTCCATCTTCAAGTTTTGCATTTTGCAAACGTTTCAAATTATCCTGTAATGGTTTATAATTAGAATCGTTTTTATCTGTTTCTACAATTGTTACAATCGTATCTTCGTTTACAAATCGGCATAAATCATCGATATGTCCGTGAGTATCATCACCTTCTATTCCATCTCCAAGCCAGATTACGTTTGTAACTCCCAGGTATTCTTTAAAAACAGCTTCGTAATCTTCTTTTGTGAAGTTTTTATTTCGGACCTGAATTGAAGGATGCATCAAACATTCTTCAGAAGTTAATAAAGTTCCTTTTCCGTTTACATCAATTGCTCCACCTTCTACAATAACCGGTTTTCCTTTGTACATTACCTGAGTTAAAGGAACATCGATAAAATCAGCTATTTTGCCTGGAACAAATTTATCTAATTGATAGTTTTTATATTTTGCCCAACCGTTGAAATTAAAGTTTAAAGCTTCTCTTTTCGAACCATTTTTTACAATAATTGGTCCTGAATCACGCATCCAGCTTCTGTTGGTTTTGTGAATAATAAAAGAAACATTAGCAATATTTACTCTTGCTCTTTCAAGCATTTCGGCAACTTTTTCTTTTAATTTTTCATCGGCTACGACCAAAAAAACAGTTTCAAAAGTGGCTACTTTTTTAATAAATTCTACAAAAGCCCATTGAACTGCTTCGTATTTTCCTGGCCAGTCGTTACCATTATGCGGAAAACACAATACGATTCCTTGTTGTTTTTCCCATTCTGCTGGAAATCTTCTATTATTTGACATAAAGAGGTTCTAAAATTTAAAAGTGTACAAAGATAATCATTCGGGAGGATTATAAAATAGTACAATGAAATCAAATTGGATTTATGCCAAAATATCTGATAAAAATTAAGTTAAAGATTAAATAATGAAGGCTTAATATAGGACGGTGTTCTGCGAATTAAATTTGGCAAAACTAAAAAAAACACTAAATGAAAAAACTAAGCATCACATTACTAGCAGCTCTATCTATCATGGTAAGCTGTAATAATGATGAAAATTCAAAAAATGAAACAGAAGTTGGAAGCAACGAAAATCCAGCAACTTTTAAAGAAATTGGTTCAATAACTATCGGTGGTGAAGGCGCAGCGGAAATCTCTGCATATGACGAAAAAACAAAAAAACTTTTTACAGTAAATAATAGCGGAACGAATCAAATTGATGTAATTGATTTATCTGATCCTACAAAACCAACTAAAATTGGTAAAATAGATTTAACTCCATATGAAGGTGCTTCAAACAGTGTTTCTGTTTTTGATGGAAAACTTGCTGTTGCTTTAGAATCAACAGTTAGCAAACAAGGAAACGGAAAAGTTGTTATTTTTAATACCAGCGATTTAAGCTTAATAAAACAAATTACTGTTGGCGCATTGCCTGATATGATTACTTTTTCGCCTGACGGAAAATTCATTATGACTGCAAATGAAGGAGAACCAAGCACAGATTATTTGCAAGATCCAAACGGAAGTATTTCTATAATTGAAGTTGCAAATGGTTATGCTGTTACGACTTTAAATTTTGAATCTTTTAGCGCTCAGGCAGCAACTTTGCAAAAAGATGGTTTCAGAATTTCAAAATTTGCAAAAAGTTTTGCTCAGGATATCGAACCTGAATATGTGACTATTTCTGATGATTCCAAAACTGCTTGGGTTACATTACAAGAAAATAATGGTGTTGCAAAAGTAGATTTGACTTCTAAAACTATTACGGCAATTTATCCTTTAGGTTTTAAAAATTTCAATACGGCTGAAAATGCTATTGATGTAAGTGACAAAGACGACAAAATTGCTTTTAATCCATGGAAAGTTAAAGGTATGTTTATGCCAGACGGAATTAGCCATTTTACTGCAAATAATACTCCTTATTTTGTTACTGCAAACGAAGGCGACGCAAGAGAATATGCTGCTTATTCAGATATTAAAAGAATGAAAGACCTGAAGCTTGACGCAACTGTTTTTCCTGATGCTGCGACTTTAAAATTGGAACCAAATTTAGGAAGACTTAACCTTATTACTGATATGGGAGATTCTGACGGTGACGGAGATCTTGATGAATTAGTAGCTTTTGGTGCTCGTTCTTTTTCTATCTGGAATGGAAATACTGGTAAAATTGTTTTTGACAGCAAAAATGATGTGGACAAAAAAACTCAGGAATTAGGAACTTATGATGACAAACGCAGCGATGACAAAGGTTCTGAGCCTGAAGCTGTAGTTGCTGTAAAAATGGGAACTCAAAATATTCTGTTTGTTGGTTTAGAAAGATCTGATGCTTTTATGACTTATGATGTAACAAATCCTGCTTCTCCTCAATATCTACAAACGGTAAAAACTGGTGATGCTCCAGAAGGAATTCTTTTTATTCCGGCTTCTAAAAGTCCAACGAAAAGAAGTTTATTAGTAGTTAGCAGTGAAGGCGATGGAACAATCAAAATCTTTCAGCCGGATTTAAAATAATTTTCACATTTAGCATATCAGAAAAGGATAAAACATTGATTTTATCCTTTTTTTTTGGCTTTTATTGCGCTTATTTTAACTAATTTACACAATTAAAAGCCAAAAGATGGGAATTATGTAAGAGGTAATACAACGCGAACTAAAATGTGTCGCATAATTTTGTCGTGAGTTTAAAATAAATAACAACTTAAATTTAGATATCATGAAAAAGAAATTAGCTTCCGTATCCCTCGTATTACTATCCTTTGCAGCAAATGCTCAAAATATGGCCACTACTTCAACTCAACCTTCAATTGACGCTCCTGCTTACAACAAATGGTCTATAGAACTAAATGGTGGTGTAAACAAACCAGTGCGAGCAATGACTCCGGGTTATTCCAGCGAAACCCTTGGTCTATTTCACACGGATTTAGGAGTGAGATATATGTTTAATCCTAAATTTGGATTGAAACTGGATGTTGGTTATGATCAACTTCAGGAACGAAATGATACTCCTGAGTTCGATAGCAAATATTACAGAGCAAGTTTACAAGGGGTTGTAAACCTTGGTAGAGCTTTAAACTTTGAAACATGGACGAACACTTTTGGTTTATTAGCGCATGGTGGTTTTGGTGTTTCTCAATTGAGCAACGACGATGGTTTTGATGGAAAAGATTACATGGCTCACGGAATCATGGGATTAACAGGACAAGTTAGATTAAGCAATAGAGTGGCTTTAACCGGAGATTTAACGGGAATTATTAACGGAAGACAAAATCACAACTTTGACGGACACGGAGTTCCTGTTAATAGTTCATTAGAAGGAGTATTATTAAACGCTTCTGTTGGTTTGACTTTCTACTTAGGGAAAAACGAGAAACATGCTGACTGGTATTCTGAAGATAATGAAAGATTAAATAAATTAGAAGACAGAGTTACTACAATTGAAACGAATCTAATTGATACTGACAAAGATGGCGTTGCTGATTTGTATGATTTAGAGCCAAATACCATTTCTGGAGTTGCTGTTAATACAAAAGGACAATCTATTGATACGAATCAAAATGGGGTTCCGGATGAATTAGAAAGTTATTTAGATAAAACTTATTCTAAAAAAGGCAGCGAAGGTGCAACAAACAATACTGTCGAAGAATTGATTAACGGTGGATATGTAAATGTTTATTTTGACTTTAACTCTTCAAAACCAACAAATGCTTCGTTATCAGGTGTTGATTTCTTAGTGAAATATTTGAAAAACAATCCTGGTAAATCTGCAGATATCATAGGTTATGCTGACGAAATTGGAAATTCTAGTTACAATACTGAATTATCAAGAAAAAGAGCTGAAGCTGTGAAAAAAGTAGCTACAAACGCTGGAATCGATGCTTCAAGATTGAATGTAATTGCAAACGGTGAAGACACTTCTGTGAATAAAAAATCTAAAGAAGCACGTCAAATCGTAAGAAGAGTTACTTTTCAAGTAAAATAATCTTATTATATATTATTAAAACTCCGCTTCAGAATATTCTGAAGCGGAGTTTTTTTGTTTTTAAGAAAAATAAAAAAGGACGAAATCTAAATTTCGTCCTTTTTTGTATTTATAAATTGACTGTATTAGTCTATTGCTCTTTTTGTAATATCTCCAAAAGCATCGATTCTTCTGTCTCTGAAAAATGGCCAGTTTTGACGCACATTTTCTTGTAAGTCTAAATCAACTTCGGCAATTAAAATTTCTTCCTGATCGTGAGAAGCCTGAGCTAAGATTTCACCTTGTGGACCCGCAATAAACGAAGCTCCCCAAAACTGAATTCCTTCTGTTCCTTCAATATATTTTTCTAAACCAATTCTGTTTGCAGCGGCAACAAAAACTCCATTTGCAACAGCGTGACCTTTCATAACATTCATCCACGCGCCATATTGGTTTTCTCCGTATTGTTCTTTTTCTTTTGGATGCCAACCAATTGCTGTTGGATAAAATAAAACTTCAGCTCCTTTTAAAGCAGTAATACGCGCTGCTTCCGGATACCATTGATCCCAACAAATTAGCGTTCCAATTTTTCCTTTTTTCGTTTCAATTGCCTGAAATCCTAAATCTCCAGGAGTAAAATAGAATTTTTCGTAGAAATGTGGATCATCCGGAATATGCATTTTACGGTATAAACCAGCTTCTGTTCCATCAGTATCAATAATATATGCACTATTGTGATAGATACCAGCCATTCTTTTTTCGAAGAAAGGAACAATAATTACTACACCTAATTCTTTTGCCAAAGCACTAAAAGCAATAAACGAAGTGCTGTAAAGTGGTTCTGCTAATGCAAAATTATCTACATCTTCACTTTGACAAAAATAATGACTGCTATATAATTCCGGAAGTAAGATAACTTCAGCGCCTTTATTGGCAGCGTCTTTTACCCAACTAATACATTTTTTTAGATTATTTTCGGCAACGTCATTTAGATTCAACTGAATAACGGCGATTTTATATTTTCTTTTCGGCATGACATAAAATTTAGAGTGCAAAAATAGTAATTTTTAAAGGAATGGCAAAGAGAGTTTAGTTTACTTACATCCATAAAAAAAAGAGCAATAAAACTCTTTTTTATAACTGTCTTATAGAATCTCGTTTTGAAGAAAATATTTTAATAATAAAAACTACACGTTCCTCTTCTAAATATAATATCTTGAAATCTCTAACAATAATTCTTCGGTATTCTGGTTCAATTTCATCTTTTTGATATTGTCCTGTAAAATGAATATCCTTTTTAATTTTTAAAATATCATTTTTAATATTATTCGCACCTTGAACTGATTTTTCTTTATAATAATTAAAAATATTTTTTAACTGATTTTTTGCTGAATCTGTCCAAATTATCTTCTTAACTTCACCCATTACCAATTCTCAGATTCTTTTTCTAAATCTTCCTGCGAAATCACGTTACCATTCTTAATATCTAACTTTGCAGCAGCCAATTCTTCTTTATAAATTGCTCTTGTAATAGGTTTTCCATCAACTGAAAATGCAACAATTTCTTCTTCCTGATAGCTTTCAATAACCGCTTTAACAACTTTCAAAAGACGTTCATCTGCAACATTTATATATTCTAAAATACTATCTCTTAATTCTAAAGCTCCCATAACTATGTTCTTTTAATAATTCAAAGATAGTCAATTTCAATCTTATTTGTTATAGCAATCCATAAACCACCTTGATAAAAAAACTAAAATAAAAAAAACCATCTTACATCAATTTAAAAAATTTAAATATCTGCAAGATGGTTTTTAACCTAAAAATTTATCGACTAAAAATACTAGTTTATAACTACTTTTTGAATTAAGAATTCAGTTGCTGATTTCTGAAATTTAATTTCAAAAGTTCCTTTTGCTGTCGCTTTAAATTTATAAACCGCTTTTTGAGGTTGCGGAATTTGTAATGTACAAACTTCTGCAGGATATTTAACTTCAACTCCAAATCCTTTTGATGCACCAATTGACACTTCTGTAAATTTACTGAATACACCACAAGCAGTTTCAGGAGTATAAGTTGCCTCATAGCTTAATTCGTCATTTACTTTTCCTGTTGCTGGTCCTGTAACTGCTGATACAAAAGAAATCTTTGTATTTGATGTAGGAGGAGTTGGTTTATCATCGTCGCTGCTACATGAAGTTAATGCAATTCCTAAAAATAATACTACTAAAACTGATTTAAGTTTAAAATTTTTCATATAAAATTATAATTAATTGTTAATTACTATGAAGATGCAGATGCGTTGCTTTGGTTGCTTTGCTAAAATGTTAAAAAAACAGAAAAAATTTCAAATAACTGTAAATCAAAAACTTACTTGATTAAAAAATTTTACGCAACTACAGTTATTTCTTATGAAAATTAAAATTTATCGCCTAGCCCCGGTAGAAACGGCATCCTTTTTTTTCGCTTTTTTGCGAAAAAAAAGATATAGTGGATGACGGGAATGGTGGTCTTTTGGAACTGATTATTTTGCTCCAAAAAAAAACACCACTCTTTCGAATGGTGTTTCTGAATATTTTTATAATGAGTTTATTCTGCTGAAACTTTCTTTGGAAGTACTTTTTTGATCAGATTTACGATTAATAAAACCACAAGTCCTAAAGCAAGTCCAATCACAAATTCTTTTATAATTGAAGGTAATGGTAATTCCGGAACGTAATGATGGAAAAAAGGAATGTAATGCACGAATATTCCGCCAGCAACCAAAAGCAATGCGATTGTACCAATTACAGTCAAACTTTTTATGACTAATGGAAGCGCTTTAACCAATATGTTTCCGATAAATTTTAATACACTTTTCTCTTTTTTACTGATTTGAATTAGCTTAAAACCAGCTTCATCCATTCTCACAATAAGAGCAACGATTCCATAAACTCCAATTGTTGCAATTACGGCAATTATTGAAACTACTACGATTTGTTGCGCAATTGGTTTGCCTATTACGGTTCCAAGAGCAATAATTACGATTTCTACAGAAAGAATAAAATCAGTTACAATTGCTGATTTTACTTTTCCTTTTTCGGCTTCGAGAATTTGTTCTTCGGTAAGGACTTCATCTGTAATTCCTTCTGATTTTTCGTGTTCGTGCGGGAATACAAATTCGTAGATTTTTTCTGCTCCTTCATAAGCCAGAAAAAGTCCACCAAGTACTAAGATTACAATGATTGCAACAGGAAAAAATGCACTTAATAAAAACGCGATCGGCAAAATGATTACTTTATTAAGAAGTGAACCTTTGCTGATTGCCCATAATACCGGAAGTTCTCTGGACGAGGCAAATCCTGAGGCTTTTTCAGCATTTACTGCTAAATCATCTCCTAAAATCCCTGCTGTTTTTTTTGCTGCAACTTTACTCATTACTGCAACATCATCCATAATTGCTGCGATATCGTCTAATAGTACGAAAAAACCTGATGCCATTATTCCTTTTTTGTTTTTAAAAACTGCGTAATTTACTGGCTTTTAGTCTCCAGTATAATTAGTGAGTTTGATTATTTATTAGTGCTAATCTAAGACTTTTTTGTCAATTTTTTCAACTAAAAATTAACTGCATTGTCCTAAAAGCACCCAAATAATTATGAAAACTAAAATAGTTCCAAAACATCCTCCGCCTAATTTCTTAGCGCCGTAACCTGCTATTAATCCTCTAAAAATATTGTTCATCGTTTTGCAATTAAGGTTATATTTCTTTTGATTGATCGTTAAATCAGTATTGTAAAGGTCAAGACTTTATTTGAAATTATTTTATATTACTTTTAAAAAAAGTTATATTATTTCCGAATTTTACTTCATCAATAAGCATAAAAAAAACACCATTCGCCGCAACGAATGGTGTTTCTATTAATTTATAAAGATGTACTTCAGTGCATCTTTACGGTAAATTATTTCGCCAGATGAGTTTGGTTTCTAAAAACCAATTGTCCATCAAAAGCATCAATTAAGATTATGCTGTCTGTAGTGATCTTTCCTGCCAAAATTTCTTTAGACAATTGATTCAGCACTTCTCTTTGAACAACACGTTTTACAGGTCTTGCACCAAATTGTGGATCATAACCTTTGTCTGATAAATATTTAATCGCTTCTGGCGTAGCATCCATTGTAATACCTTGTAATGCCAACATTTTTGTAACGCTCTTAAGCTGTAAACCAACAATTCTAGAGATATTATCGACCGTTAAAGGCGTAAACATCACAATCTCATCGATACGGTTTATAAATTCCGGACGTACGGTTTGTTTCAATAATCCCAAAACTTCCACTTTTGCAGATTCAGTTGCAGATTCTATACTTCCTTTTAAATTCTCAAATTTATCTTGTATAATCTGACTTCCCATGTTGGATGTCATGATGATAATTGTATTCTTGAAATCGGCCAAACGACCTTTGTTATCTGTCAAACGACCTTCGTCCAGAACCTGCAATAAAATATTGAAAGTATCAGGATGTGCTTTTTCGATCTCGTCCAGCAAAATTACTGAATACGGTTTTCTACGCACAGCTTCTGTCAATTGACCGCCTTCGTCATAACCTACATATCCTGGAGGCGCACCAACCAAACGGCTCACACTGTGACGTTCCTGATACTCACTCATGTCGATACGTGTCATTGCATTTTCGTCATCAAAAAGATATTCTGCTAAAGCTTTTGCAAGCTCGGTTTTACCAACTCCTGTTGTTCCTAAGAATAAGAAAGTTCCAACTGGTTTTTTCAAATCCTGCAAACCGGCGCGGCTTCTACGAACAGCATCACTTACGGCTTCAATCGCTTCTTCCTGACCTACTACACGTTTGTGCAATTCGTCTTCAAGATGCAAGAGTTTTTCACGCTCTGTCTGAAGCATTTTCATCACAGGAATTCCGGTCCATTTTGCTACAACTTCTGCGATATCTTCGCGGGTTACTTCTTCTTTAATCAAAGAATTACCCGATTGATATTCTTGCAATTGTTTCTGTAAAACATCAAGACGTTCTTGCGCTTCTTTAATTTTTCCATAACGAATTTCGGCTACTTTTCCGTAATCTCCGTCACGTTCTGCGCGTTCTGCTTCGTATTTAAAGTCTTCAATTTCTAATTTTACAGCCTGAATTCCGTCAACAACATCTTTTTCAGATTTCCATTTTGCATAGATTTCGTTGCGTTCTTCTTTTAAGTTCGCCAAATCCATGCGAAGGATTTTCAGCTTGCTTTCTTCTTTTTCACGTTTTATCGCTTCAATTTCGATTTCTAACTGCATGATTTTACGATCCAAAACATCTAATTCTTCTGGTTTTGAATTGATTTCCATACGCAGTTTCGAAGCTGCTTCGTCCATCAAATCGATCGCTTTATCCGGTAAGAAACGATTCGTAATATAACGTTGCGAAAGTTCAACCGCAGCAATAATTGCTTCGTCTTTTATCTGAACTTTATGATGCGTTTCATACTTTTCTTTGATTCCACGTAAAATCGAAATCGCACTTTCGGTATCTGGTTCATCGATTAAGATTTTTTGGAAACGACGTTCTAAGGCTTTATCTTTCTCAAAATATTTTTGATATTCATCTAAAGTCGTTGCTCCAATCGCTCTTAATTCACCACGAGCCAAAGCTGGTTTAAGGATATTTGCCGCATCCATTGCGCCTTCTCCTCCACCTGCGCCAACAAGCGTATGAATCTCGTCGATAAATAAAACGATATCACCTTCTGCAGCTGTAACTTCTTTTACAACCGCTTTTAAACGTTCTTCAAATTCTCCTTTGAATTTCGCACCGGCAATCAATGCTCCCATATCAAGTGAGAAAACGATTTTGTCTTTTAAGTTTTCAGGCACATCGCCGTCAACAATTCTATGCGCCAAACCTTCGGCAATAGCGGTTTTACCAACTCCGGGCTCTCCCACTAACATTGGGTTATTTTTTGTTCTACGGGTCAAAATCTGTAATACACGACGGATTTCTTCGTCACGACCAATAACTGGATCAAGTTTTCCGGTTCGTGCTAATTCGTTTAGATTTTTAGCATATTTATTTAAAGAGTTATAAGTTTCTTCAGCTGAAGCCGATGTTACTCTTTCTCCTTTACGAAGTTCTTCGATAGCTGCTTTTAAGCCTTTTCCGGTAACTCCCTGATCTTTTAAAATTTGTGAAACTTTACTTTTTGAATCAAAAATTGCCAAAATTAAATGTTCGATAGAAACATATTCATCGTTCATTTTTTGAGCAATAATCTCAGCTTCATTAAGCATTTTGTTTGCGTCTCTGGAAAGCATAATATCGCCTCCCGAAACTTTAGGAAAACTTTGAATTGTACTGTCTAATATTTGTAAAAACAACGGAACATTAACATTCAGCTTTTTCAAGATAAACGGCGCAACATTTTCGTCTACTTCAAAAATAGCCTTAAAAATGTGTTCGTTTTCTATCTGTTGCTGTCCGTTGCGTTGGGCCAATTGCTGTGATAGCTGAATGGCTTCCTGCGACTTAATTGTAAATTTATTTATGTTCATATGTATGTGATTTATGATTGATTTTACTTATAAATTTCGATACCATTAAAATTACAATTTATTGGATTAAATTTTTAACTTTAAATGATATAACTTTGCTTCAGATCTTTCAAATTATATTCCACACTAAAAATAAAGACAAAATGTCGCTAAAAATCAGATTTTCATCCATTTTTAACGTCAAAAAGTCATAAAACACGCCATAATATGAGTTTTTTAAATTCAATCTTCGGAAATTCAGAGAATACAGATTCTCCAAAAAGTAATGTAAACTGGACAGAATTAACTGATTTAGTTCAATTAGCAGAAATAGAAGCAATATCTAATGAAAAGCCAGTTGTGATTTTCAAACACAGCACAAGATGCAGCATTAGCCGAATGGCTTTGAAACAATTTGAACGCGAATTTGATTTGAATGAGACTGTCGATGCTTACTTTTTAGATTTAATTGCACATCGCGATATTTCAAATGAAATCGCAAACAGATTCAATGTTTATCACGAATCTCCGCAACTTATTCTAATTAAAAACGGAAAAGCTGTTTACGATGTTTCGCACAGTGATATCGATGCAATTGCTTTGAAAGAGAAAGTATAATTTTTTAATCGAAAAATGATTTTTGTAAAAAGTGAGATGTAGATTAAACAAACCTACATCTCACTTTTTACATTTTACATTTTACAAAAGACTTTTTACAAAAGACTTTTTACAAAACTAAAAAGTTCCTTCTGAACCACCGCCGCTAAAACCTCCGCCTCCAAAATCCATTGGAGATTCTGATTTTACTTCTGGTTTTAAACCAACTGTTGAAGCTACAATTAAGGCTTCGGCATTAAGGAAAACATTCGAACTATTGATTCTGTCCGGTTTAAAAGTCAAACCACTTTCTTTATTTTTTAAATTTCGAATAGAAAAATAAGCGATTGCAAACAAAACTAATCCTCCTAATGTCAATGCTATTTCTATAGGTAAAACCGAATAATAGAATCTAATCGTGTAAATTGAAAATCCTATTGCCAGAAAACTAATCCAAAGCATAATTCTATCTTTTGTTTTTAAAGCTTTCGCCAAATAAACAATAGGAACAATAAATGTAAATGCGTAAAAGAAAATCGCAAACGGAATATCTTTTCCGGAAGGAACTTCATTTCCTAAAAGCATTACCGAAAGCTCTCTAACAACGAGATAATTACAAGAAAGATAAAACAATATTAAACAGAAACTATTGGCAAGTAAAAGCCCATTATAGTAATACCTTTCCTTGAGATTGCTAATTAATTTTTTAGTGAAAAAGTAAAATACAGCAGAAACTATCATTGCTGCGAATGGCAAAATAGTCTTTCCGACAGGACCAAATTCAAATAAGCCATAAAATAAAACTGCAGCAGAAGCTAAACAAAAAACAAGCAAAGACAGTAGATGCAGATATCTTCTATACACTCCGAAAGAAGCAATTGCAACAAATATGGCAATTATCAATTCATAACCTTCTGTAGTTATAGCGATTGCAAACCCAACATTTAGAATCGCTCCCAAACAAAATGCATCTTCTAAACCGTGTCCATAATATTCTTGATTAGCTAATAATTCTGCACCTATAAAACCTACAATTGCAAAAAGATAACAGCAAATATTAAAAAAGGATTGTTCGCCACTAAGACCAAATAATGAAATTGCGCCGCATACCGATAAATACAAAAATGAGCCTAATAAAAAGAATCCTAATCGAACCAAAATATTACTGTTTACTTTAAAATCCGGAAGTTCTTTTTTAATTAAATCTCTTTGTTCTTTACTTATAAAACCTGCTTCTTTTAAAGAATTTGCTTCTTCAAGCAAAGCCAAATCATCTAAAAATTGTTTATCGTATACTATCATTTTGCAATTTCTTTATTGAAGTTTTTAATAAGTTTAATAAATAAGACTATTGAACCAATGAAATAAGCCGGTAATATCATAACAAACAACATCCAGACATCTGAAAAATCAATATGCTCAAAAACTCTGAACAAGAATATATTAAAACCTATATAAGCATAGACAATCATAAAAACATATAACGAAATCGCCTTGAGATTATGACTTACTTTATAAAAATAATACGATGAACCCGCCAAAACAAAAGCAAAAATTAACCAAATTCCTTCGTTGTAATAATCAAGTAAATTATGGATCGATGCTATACTTATAATATGCAAAGCAAATGTGAGATAGATAATATTGAAATGTGTTTTTAACTGAATTCTTGTGCTGTAAATAGTCCATAAAATCAGTAAAACGCCCAATATTATTGCAGAATAACTTAAACTTTGCTCAGCATAAAAATTTGTATTATTTAATAAATCCTGAGGTGTTACCGAAAGTCCAATATAAGCCGCCAAACCTGTAATAGCAATAGTCAGAACACTTTTATTATCGAAATAATACGCACAAAAGAAACTGACCACCGTTGGAATTAAAGTTGCTAATCCATAATGTGTACCGAAAGGTTTGTATTGAAATTGTAAATAACCTATAAAAATACAAGTCAGAATATTAGCCAATAAAACTAAATATTCCAGAACAGGATGTTCAAAAGTAGTTTCGGTTTTCTGAAAGCCTTTTGCGTCTTTAAAACAAAAATAAAAACAAATTGCAATGATAATTAACAATATCGAAAGTATCGCAATATGACCAATACTATCAATGTTTTTATAAATCAAAATCCCGATTCCTGATGTAAATAACAAAACCGATAAATAGAGAAAAAATTTCAATTCGGCGTTTAGCGAAAAAATATTCAGATTGCGATAGGAAGTTATTTCCTGATACTGATGCTCTGTTATCAGGTTTTTATCCAAAAGCGCTTTAGTGGCTTGGTCGTCAAACTTATTCATAGTTACTTTTATAAAAGTGTAAATCAAAAATAGTGTTTTTTTATCATCGATAAATTTTAATTTGTAAATAAAAACCTGCTTCAGATGAACGAAAAAAAAATGAATATTTATAAAAACATATAATTAATACCGGTAATTTTTAAAGATAATTTACCAAAATCCAAAAAATGTATTTTAAACATTTAAAATTAAACTTTATTAATTAATTTCGAACAATCGATTACAATAGATCCCAAATCTACTTTTATTAAACTTAAATTAATTAACTTAAAAATGAAAAGAAATCTACTTCTGTTACTATTTTTACTGAGCTTATCAGTTTCTTCACAAAATTATTACATGACTGCACCTGAAGGATTTGGTGCCGCAGCAACGGGTGGTGGAACTTCGACTCCTGTTACTGTTTCTAATTATTCTGATTTAGTAGCAAAACTTAAATTGACTACTAAACAAGTAATCCTGATCTCTGGATCAATAAACTGCAGTTTTACCAGTTTACTCGTTAATGACAAAACTATTATTGGACTACCGGGAGCAAGATTGATAAATACAGATCAAACTGCTGCGGGATCCGGAATTCTTAATTTGAAACCCGGATCTAATAATATCATAATAAGAAACCTGATTTTTGAAGGTCCGGGAGCTTATGATGTTGATGGTCATGATAATTTCACATCTGAAGCTACCAATATTTGGGTAGATCACTGTGAATTTCAAGACGGAATGGATGGTAATTTCGACAATAAAGGAGCAGCCGATAATGTTACTATTTCGTGGTGTAAATTTACCTATTTAAAAACACCTAAAGCCGGAGGTTCCGGTGGTGCAGATGATCATAGATTTTCAGATTTAGTAGGTTCTTCAAAAACCGATGCTCCTTCTGACGGTCATTACAGCATTACTTTTAAAAACTGTTATTGGGCTGAAGGTTGTAGAGAACGTATGCCACGTGGAAGAAATGCTGAACTTCACATTCTAAATTGTTATTATAATACGTCTGTATCCGGCTCATTGGGAATTGGTTTAGGCGGAGGAAATAACAATACAACTTGTTATGTAGAAGGTACAGATTTTGCTAAAATTGGTACCGTGTTCAAAAATTATATCAGCACTGATGGAGGAACGGTTGGTGTTACTTTTTCGGACTGTCTTAAAGCGCCCGAAGGTTATGGCGATGCTGTTAGTAAACCTTCATATGCGTATTCCAGCTTTCCGGCTACAGAAGTTGCTAACTATTTAACGAATACTTCATGCGGCGCTGGTGCAACTCTTCAGGTTACTGCTGATGGAAAAATAAGCTCGGCTTGTACCGCTTTTTTAGGAATTAGCGATAAAACAATTGATCTGGATTTTAAATATTATCCAACGCTTATTGATAGTTTATTAAATATCCAATTTTCTAATAGTGAAAACGGAACTGCTCTTATAAGTATATTTTCTTCAAACGGCTCTAAAGTCTACTCCAATTCAAGAAACATTTCATCTGAGGAAAATTTAGAATTAAATGTCGGAAATCTTGCTGAAGGAACTTATATCTGCAAAATTCAGATTGAAAACAGAATTAAAACATTTAAGGTTGTCAAAAAATAATTCCCAAATAAAAACCGATTTGTATCAGATACAAATCGGTTTTTTTATTTAAAAGCAAATTCTCTTAATAAGCTGCTTTCATTTTGTCTTTAATAGCATCTAAACACAAATTATTGATACTTCCTTCGTGCGTATGTTTTGTTTCTTTTGGAGATTGGTACGTTCCTGCTTCCAGTTGTTCAGCAACGGCTTTGTATGCATCTCTAAAAGGCATTCCTGCAACAACCATTTCATTTAAAGTATCAACTGTAAACAAATAATCGTATTTTTTATCTTTTAAAATATTATCTTTTACTGTGATATCTTTTACAGAGAAAATCGCAATATCTAAACACGCTTTCAGGTTTTGAAGTGCCGGAAATAAACCTTCTTTCAAAAGTTGTAAATCTCTGTGATAACCACTTGGCAAGTTATTCGTAATTAAAGTTATTTCGTATGGAAGTGCCTGAATCTTATTGCATTTTCCTCTGATTAATTCAAAAACATCAGGGTTTTTCTTGTGTGGCATAATACTAGAACCTGTTGTAAGATGTGCAGGTAAGCCAATGAAATCAAAGTTTTGGCTCATATACAAACAAACGTCCATTGCAAATTTTGATAAAGTTCCTGCAACACTTGCCATTGCAAATGCAACGGTTTTCTCTGCTTTTCCGCGGCTCATTTGTGCTGCAACAGCATTGAATTTCAAAGTTTCAAATCCTAATTCCTGCGTTGTAAATGTTCTGTTGATTGGGAACGAACTTCCGTAACCTGCTGCAGATCCTAACGGATTTTGATCAACAATTTTTGAAGCTGCGTTTAACATTGCAATGTCATCAATAAAACTTTCGGCGTAAGCAGAAAACCACATTCCGAATGACGATGGCATTGCGATTTGTAAATGCGTATATCCTGGCAATAAAACATTTTGATGTTTCTCTGCCGATTCCATTAACAAGTCAAATAATGTTTTTACTTGTTCTTTTAAGGCTTTTAATTCGTCTTTCAAATACAAATGAACGTCAACTAAAACCTGATCGTTACGAGAACGCGCGGTGTGGATTTTCTTTCCGGCATCGCCAAGTTTTACAGTCAATAAATATTCTATTTTGGAATGTACATCTTCAAAACTGTCTTCAATTTCGAAGTTTCCTTTTTCAACGTCAGCGATGATTTCATTTAAAGCATCAACCAAAGAAGTTGTTTCTTCTTCAGTTAATAAACCAATTTGACCCAACATTTTAGCATGCGCAATAGAACCTAAAGCATCGTATTTTGCCAAAACTAAATCCAGTTCACGATCGTTACCAACGGTGAAATGTTCGATTTGTTTATCTGTTGGTATTCCTTTTTCCCAAAGTTTCATAGGTTTTGTTTTTTAGACTTCTTAGATTTTTAGATTGTTAGACATCTTAGATTTCTGGACTATTTAGATTATTTTCTTTAAGCCGTATTTCTTTGAATTTGTTCTCTAATTTGTTCTAATGTTGTCGTTTATACAGTTGTGTTTCTAGCCCCCGATAGTCCCGAAGTCTCGGGAGAAATCCTTTTATTTTTTTCCTTTAAAAAAATAAAAGATTACTTCACTTAATTCTCATTTTAATCGGAGTTCAGGGAACTCCGTTTGGAACGAATAGCGGGAAATAGCTCCTAATCCTTCGACTTCGCTCAGGACAAAGATTAATATTATAATTTAAAGAAATCAGTTAGTATTTTGATATACAAGTCGATTCCTTCTTCGATTTCGTTGATGAAAATAAATTCGTCTGCTGAATGTGAACGCAAAGTTTCGCCTGGTCCAAGTTTTAAAGACTGACAACTCAAAACAGATTGATCTGAAAGTGTTGGCGAACCATAAGTTGTTCTTCCTAAAGCGATTCCGGCTTGTACTAAACCATGTTCAACCGGAATTGACGATGCATTTAAATGCATGGATCTTGGTGTTACTTCGGCATTTACGTTTGCTTTTACAACTTCTAAAATCTCAGTATTTGAATAACGATCTGTTACACGAATATCGACAACCAAATCGCATTCTGATGGCACCACATTATGCTGTTTTCCTGCATTGATTTGCGTTACGGTCATTTTTACAGGACCTAAAACATCAGAGATTTTGTCGAATTTATAGTTTTTAAACCATTCCATTACCGGAATTGATTTGTAAATTGAATTATCATCATTTTGATGTGCGGCATGGCTTGCAGTTCCTTTTACTTTTACGTCAAGAACTAAAAGGCCTTTTTCTGCAACAGCCAGTTGCATTAAAGTAGGCTCGCCCACAATCGCGCAATCTAACTCTGGCAAATGTTGTAAAACACTATTTAAACCGTTTTTTCCGCTGCTTTCTTCTTCTGCTGAAGCTACAATTACAATGTTATGAGATAAATTTTGGTTCTCATAAAAATGCACAAAAGTCGCCAATAAAGAAACCAGACATCCTCCGGCGTCATTACTTCCTAAACCGAATAATTTGCCGTCTTTTTCAATAGCTTTAAACGGATCGTTTGTGTACGCTTGATTTGGTTTTACGGTATCGTGATGTGAATTCAGTAAAAGTGTCGGTTTATTTTCGTCGAAATATTTATTGAAAGCCCACACATTATTATTTTCTCTTTTAAAAGGAATTTCGTTTTGATTGAACCAATTTTCTATTAAAAGTGCTGTTTGATCTTCTTCGCTTGAAAATGAAGGGGTTTCAATCAGGCTTTTTAATAATGCTATGGCTTCTTTGGTAAGCGTTTCTATTTTCTTCATAGTTGTGTAGGTTCTCTGCCGTGATCCCGATAGCTATCGGGACAAAGTCACAAAGTTTTTTGATTAAATCTGTGACGATTTTAATTTGCGCAAATTTCTTAAATTAAAATTTAAAAGTACTGCGCAGTTCTGTTTTTTTGCCACTAATTGCACGAATTTTCACAAATTATCTTTTTGTTAAAGATTTAAAATCAAAATAAACTTTTTAATGTACGACTAAAATTATTTTCTCTTTTAAAAGAAAAAATTAGAGTCAATTCGCGCAACATCTTTTATAATGTAATAGTTGTATGTAAAACGTCTGGATTTTGAAGCATCTTATGATGTCCAATTTTAATTTTCTGAACCCCTCTTGATAAACTATTGAAACAGTTATCCAGTTTTGGAATCATTCCGGAATGGATTACTTTTTCTTCTTTTAGTTTATTGTATAATTCTTCGTTAATTTCTGTTATTACAGATGAATCATCTTCTGAATCTTGCAAAACTCCTTGTTTTTCAAAACAATATGTCAATGTAACATCAAAAACTTCAGACAATGCGATAGATAATTCGCTTGCAATAGTATCAGCATTTGTGTTTAATAATTGTCCGTTTTTATCATGTGTGATGGCGCAGAAAACAGGAACAATTCCTGTTTCTAATAATGTCGTTAGTAATTTGGTATTAACCTGTTTTACGTCACCTACAAATCCGTAATCGATTGTTGGATGATTTCGTTTTACTGACTGAATTAAATTTCCGTCAGCTCCAGAAAAACCAATTGCGTTATTATCTTTAGCTTGCAATTGCGCCACAATATGCTTGTTGATTTGTCCGGCGTAAATCATCACGACAACATCAAGCATCGGCGCGTCTGTTATTCGACGTCCGTCGATCATTTGCGGAACCAAACCAATACTTTGAGCCATTTTTGTGGCCGATTTTCCTCCGCCGTGAACTAAAACTTTATGTCCTTCGATTTTCGAAAAATCAGTTAAGAATTGTTCTAACTCGGCTGGATTGTCGATGATGTTTCCACCAATTTTTATTACTTTAACTTCCATGAGGTTCTAAGTTACTAAGGTTCTAAGGGACTAAGATTTTATTCAATAGTTTCTTAGCATCTTAGAAACTTAGAACCTTAGTACCTCAAAAAATTACATTTTTTTCAAAATCTTTTGCAAAACTAATTGTGCCGAATACGTTCTGTTATTCGCTTGCTGAATTACGATTGAATTTTCGCTGTCAATCACTTCATCGCTTACAATTACGTTACGACGAACGGGAAGACAGTGCATGAATTTTCCGTTATTGGTTAGCGCCATTTTTTCGGCTGTAACAGTCCAATTTGGATCTATGTTAGTTACTTTTCCGTAATCATTGAAATTACTCCAGTTTTTTACGTAAACGAAATCGGCATTTTCGAAAGCTTTATTTTGATCGTATTCGATTTTGCAATCTTTCGTGATTTCAGAACTTAGTTCGTAACCTTCCGGATGTGTGATTACAAAATCCATATCTTTTTGCATTTGCATCATTTCTACGAATGAATTTGCAACGGCTTGTGGTAAAGCTTTTGGATGCGGCGCCCAAGACAAAACTACTTTTGGTTTGTGTTTTGTTTTGTATTCTTCCATTGTAATCGCGTCCGCCAAAGATTGCATTGGGTGACGAACAGCGCTTTCCATATTTACGATTGGCACTGTTGCGTGTTTTAAAAATCCCGAAATAACAGTTTCTTGATAATCTTTTTCCTTGTCTACTAAACCTGCGAAAGCACGAATGGCAATAATATCACAATATTGAGACACTACTTCTGCTGCTTCTTTAATGTGTTCTGAAGCACCAGAATTCATAACTGCTCCATCTTCGAATTCTAATGTCCATCCTTCGTTAGTGAAATTCATCACCATAACATTCATTCCTAAGTTTATCGCGGCTTTTTGAGTACTCAAACGCGTTCTTAAACTCGGATTGAAAAATAGCATTCCTAAGGTTTTGTTTTTTCCTAAGGCTTGATTTTTAAGCGGGTTCTTTTTGATTTTTAATGCGCTTTTTACCCATTTTGATAATGAGTCTATATCTTTTATTGAAATATAATTCATGTCTTTTTGTTTTTTTCTTATTTAACTATCTAAAAATTTGACGCGGATTTTACTGATTCGCTTTGCGAAGACGCGGATTTGTACGGATTTTTTATATTCTTAACTTTCTAGTGTTTTCGAATATTTTCCGTTTGAATTCTGGCTTTGTTCCAAAATTCAAAAGTAAACCTACTTCGCAATTTGTTCCTTTTAAATAATTCAAAATTTGATTTTCAAATTCTACTATTATACAATTAGCTGCTTTTAATTCTAATATGATTAAATCTTCCACAATTAAATCCGCATAATATTCTCCAACTTCACTTCCTTTATAATATACTTTAATCTTCTTTTGTGCTTCAACTTTAAGACCTTTATTTTTAAGTTCTAAATACAACGAATTTTGATAAACTCTTTCTAAAAATCCATGCCCTAATTCATTATATACTTCATAAAAAGTTTTAATAATGATATCTGTCAAATCTTGATGTAATAATTTCATTTTTAATTTTGAATGAAATATACTACATTAAAATCAAAGCCAAATATAAAATCCGTTTAAATCAGCGTCTTCGCAAAGCGAATCCGTTTCATCCGCGTTCAATATCACACAATTCGAGTAAAAGGAATTTCGCCTTCTAATGCTTTTAAAATAAAATTATCATTTAAGCCGTTGACGATCCAGGTTTCGATGTTGGCGGCTTTTGCGATTCCGGCAGCTTCAATTTTTGATTGCATTCCGCCTGTTCCGTGTGATGATTTTGATTCTCCTATTTCTTTTTCTAAGACTTTTAAATCATTTACTAATTGAATCGTTTCAGGATTTTCATCATGAATAGAATCTTTCGTGTAAATTCCGTTTGTATTAGTGGCAATAATCAGAATATCAACATTTAAAAGAACCGCTGTCAATGCCGCTAATTTATCGTTATCTCCAAACCTGATTTCATCAGTGGCAACAGTATCATTTTCATTAATAATCGGAATGTAATTGTTCTCGACCAAAACGTTTATGGTATTGACAATATTTACTTTTGACTGATCTTTTTCAAAATCTGAATAAGACAATAAACATTGCGATGTCAATAATCCTAAATCGCTGAAATTCTCATGGAAAATCCGCATTAAATGTGGCTGTCCAATTGAGGCTAAAGCTTGCTTTAATGCAATTTCTTTTCCTTTACTTTCAAGTTTTACAAATTGTTTGGCGGCTGCAATGGCTCCGGAACTCACGATTACAAATTCGTAATCTTTGTTAAGAGCGGCAATTTGCATGCCTATATCTTCGATCTTTCCCCGCGAAATATGATTGGTTTCTTTGGTTAAAGTATTACTTCCTATTTTTAATAAAATCCTTTTTTTCATTGTTGTTGTTTTTGCCACGAAGGCTCAAATGCACTAAGTTTTTATATTGTAAGCGTTTTTTACCGCAAAGTTCGCAAGGTTTTTACATTGTTCGTGTTTACAAACGCTAATAAGTTCGCAAAGCTTTGTCTTTATATAAATCCAGTAATCTAAAATTCTAAGAAGTCTAACAATCTAAGAAAGTCTAACTATCTAATTTGTCCTTCTCCGTAAACGTACCATTTGTTTGTTACCAAATGCTGTAAACCAATTGGTCCTCTTTGATGTAATTTATCTGTGCTTATCGCTAATTCTCCGCCTAATCCAAATTGCCCTCCGTCTGTGAAACGGGTTGAAGCATTTTGATAAACTGCGGCTGTATCAACGGCATCCATAAATTCTTGAGCTGCTTTGTCGTCTCTGGTAATAATTACCGCCGAATGTCCGCCACAATATTTATTGATTTTATCAATTGCATTTTCTTCAGAATCAATGGTTCCGATTACGATTTTATAATCCAGAAACTCTTCATACCAGATATCTTCGTTTTGAAGTGTTTCTGTATCTTCAAAACTCTCTAAAGTTTTATCAACGATTACTTCTACATTAGATTCTTTTAAAGTTTCGATCAAAATAGCTGTAAAACCCTCAAAATTGGGTAATTTAGAATCTATTAAAACTTTATCAACTGCATTACAAGCCGAAATTTTAGAGGTTTTGGCATTCAAAATTATTTTTAAAGCCAAATCTGTATCTGCATCTTTATGAACATAAACAAAATTGTTTCCGCGTCCGCTTACAATTACCGGACAAGTTGCGTGGGCTTTTACAAACTCGATTAATTTTTCTCCTCCTCTTGGAACAATTAAATCTACTTTTTGAGTTGGTTTTTCTAAGAAAGCCTGAGTTTCTGTTCGATTATAATTCAAATATTCAACCCAATCTTTTGAAACTCCGTTTTCTTCTAAAGCTTTATGCCATAAATCAACAATTTTTAAGTTTGATTTTAAAGCTTCTTTTCCTCCTTTTAATAAAATCTTATTTCCGGATTTAAAGGCAATTCCTCCCGCTTCAATTGTAACATCTGGGCGAGATTCATAAATGATTAAAATCGTACCAAAAGCTGCCGTTTTATTAATGACTTTTATTCCATTATCATGAACAAAATGAAAACGTTCTACTCCAACCGGATCTTCCTGAGAAGCTAGTTGATTTAAAGATAAAATCATCTCGTCGACTTTTTTATCATCTACTTTCAAGCGTTCTTCCATCGCTAAATCTGAGCCGTCGTAATCTGCAAGATCTTCCTGATTAGTCAAGATAATCTGACTCCGCTCCTGCTCGACCAGCTTTGCCATAGCGCGCAAAACCAGATTGCGTTTTTCAATTGATAATGGATTCATAATTTGTAGTTGGTTGGTTGTTTTTTTGGTTGTTTCTTTTTAATTGAAACTTATCTTATACCTAACAGGTTTTGGAAACCTGTTAGGATAGTCAAATTTAGTTTTGAAGTTCTTGTAAACTTTCTTTTAAAGCTACAATAAAAGTATCAATATCAGCTTTTTTCACTGTCAATGGCGGCAAAATTCTTAATAGATTTTTGTTGTTTGCACTTCCTGTAAAAATGTGTTTTTCGATGATTAGCTTTTTTCTTAAAGCTGCAACATCAAAATCAAATTCTACTCCAAGCATTAAACCTTTTCCTTTTACTTGTTTGATTCCGGAAACTTCTTTGATTTTTTCTAAGAAATATTCATAAACTTCGTTTACATTTTTTTGTAAATCTAGTTTTTCAATTACGTCTAAAACTGCAATTCCTGCTGCACAAGATAAATGGCTTCCACCGAAAGTAGTTCCTAATAATCCGAAACTTGCTTCAAATTTTGGTGAAATTAAAATCGCTCCAACCGGAAATCCATTCCCCATTCCTTTTGCAACTGAAATAATATCAGCGTTGATTCCGTGATGTTGAAACGCGAAGAATTTTCCGCTTCTTCCGTATCCTGATTGTACTTCGTCTAAAATTAAAACAACATCATGTTTTTTACATGCTTTTTCTAAAGCCTGAAAAAATTCTGTTGTTCCCTGATCTAAACCTCCAACTCCTTGAATTCCTTCGATAATTACTGCTGTAACATCTCCTTTAGCCAATTCAGCTTCAACTAATTCGATTTGGTTTAGAGGTAAAAAAGTAACTACTTGTTGTGCATTAATTGGTGCTACAATTTTTTTGTTATCTGTAACAGCAACGGCTGCAGAAGTTCTTCCGTGGAAAGAATTATCAAAAGCTACAACTCTTGATTTTCCATTATGGAAAGAAGCTAATTTTAAGGCATTTTCATTGGCTTCAGCTCCTGAACTGCATAAAAACAGTTCGTAATCTTCTAAACCAGAAAGTTTTCCTAATTTCTGAGCCAATTCAACCTGCAACGGATTCTGAATAGCATTCGAATAAAATCCTAAATGATCTAATTGATTCTTTAGTTTTTCTACATAATCAGGTTGCGTATGGCCAATTGAGATTACACCGTGTCCGCTGTATAAATCTAAATATTCTACTCCTTTGTCGTCTATAATTGTACAATCAATTGCTTTAACTGGAGTAATATTGTATAATGGGTAAACGTTGAATAAGTTCATGTTTTTTTGTTTATTTTTTAGGTTTCAAGTTTTGCATACAACACTATTTTAACCAGTTTTTTAATTCATCAATTTTTTCTTTTGCCGATTTTAAATATTCCAAATAAATAGTTCCATAAACATCAAGTTCATTCGCTCTATTTTCTTCATTTAAAAGAGGAATCGCAAGTATTCTATGTTTCTCTGCAAATTCTAAATCAATAGAAATAGAATAAATAGATTCTCGTAAATAATCTTTCAAATTTAAAAGTAAATCTAGCTGTGTAATCATTTTAAAATTAGGAATTTCATTAATCGAAATGCCATTAAATTCCCTAATTTCTCCGTCCGGCAATATTATTTTATTTTTTTCTATTAAAAATGGAGTAATTAATTTATCAATTTTAAAGATTTCAACTTTTAATAAGTTGAGAGCTTTTCTCCGTTGAGAATATTCTTGATATTTTAAAGTTCCTATCGATGATCCAAATCCAAGAACAACACCAAGTATTAATAAAATTATTTCATTTGTCATTTTTTTATTTTTATCAATTTTTAAATAATATATAGAACTAAAAAAACTTGAAACTTGAAACTTTAAACAATTTTTCCTAAAATCCGCTTGGTTTCAAATGTAAACCTGTGGTTTCTTCTAATCCGAACATTAAATTCATATTTTGAATTGCTTGTCCTGAAGCACCTTTGGTTAAGTTATCAATGATTGAAGTGATTAAAATCCGGTTTCCTTTTTTCAATAAACTAATGATACATTTGTTGGTTTGAACGACTTGTTTCATATTGATATTTGTCGTTGTAACCGTTACAAAAGGCTCATTTTTATAGAAATCTTGGTATTTGTCTACTAAATCTTCTAAGCTTTCTTCAGAAGTTGTATATAATGTTGCAAAAATTCCTCTTGTAAAATCACCTCTATTCGGAACAAAAATTAATTCATCTGAATAATCTGCTTGCAATTGATTTACACTTTGATTGATTTCTCCCAAATGTTGATGTTCAAAAGCTTTGTAATGAGACATATTATTGTTTCTCCAACTAAAATGCGAAGTTTCAGCAAGACTTACACCTGCACCTGTACTTCCGGTTGTGGCATTAATATGAACGTCAGATTTTAATAGATTATTTTTTGCTAATGGCAATAAAGCCAATTGAATCGCTGTTGCAAAACAACCTGGATTTGCTATATAGTTTGCTTTTTTAATCTCTGATTTATTCAATTCAGGTAATCCGTAAACGAATTCTTTTCCATCGAAAATAGCGTCTTTAGTTAGTCTAAAATCATTTCCTAAATCGATAATTTTAGTATGACTCGCAAACTTGTTTTCTTCCAAAAATGAAATAGATTTTCCGTGACCTAAACACAAGAAAACTACATTTACATCAGGATTTACAACATCTGTAAAGTTCATTTCGATATCTCCCATCAAATCATGGTGCGCCACAG
Organism: Flavobacterium sp. 90; assembly: GCF_004339525.1. NCBI lineage: Bacteria > Pseudomonadati > Bacteroidota > Flavobacteriia > Flavobacteriales > Flavobacteriaceae > Flavobacterium > Flavobacterium sp. 90. The sequence goes on from NZ_SMGE01000001.1 coordinate 6,218,083, forward strand.
AAAGCGGTTTACCCGAATTTGTCGTGCTGTAAACAAAGTCAATGTTTACCTTGGGGTGATACATCAAGATTCTGATAAGTTCTCCGGCCGTGTAGCCCGAACCACCAATTATTCCAACATTAATCATGAGTCAAATGGTTTACTGATGAAAATATATTTTGTGCATTTCCAAGAATTTTAATAAATCCTTTAGCATCGTCAGAAGTCCACGCATTATTCATTTCTCCGTATTGACCAAAACCTGTGTTCATCAAATCGTTTTTAGATTCGATTCCGTCAAGCGAAAAATGATATGGTTTTAATGAAACTGTTACGGTTCCGTTTACTGTTTTTTGAGTGTCTTGAAAGAAAGTTTCGATGTTTCTCATTACAGGATCCAAAAACTGACCTTCGTGAAATAACATTCCGTACCAGTTTCCTAGTTGTTCTTTCCAGTATTGTTGCCATTTACCAAGTGTGTGTTTCTCTAATAAATGATGCGCTTTGATAATGATTAAAGGTGCAGCAGCTTCAAAACCAACCCTTCCTTTGATTCCGATAATAGTATCTCCAACGTGAATATCTCTACCAATTGCATAAGCATTTGCCAGTTTTTCAAGTTTTACAATATTATTTTCAGGTAAGTCTTTTTTACCATTTAATGCTACTAATTCTCCTTGTTCGAAATGTAAAGTCACTTTTTCTTCTCCTTCTTTTTGCAATTGCGAAGGATAAGCTTCACTTGGTAACGGTTGGCTTGAAGTTAAAGTTTCTTTTCCTCCAACGCTTGTTCCCCAAAGTCCTTTATTGATTGAATATTGTGCTTTTTCCCAAGAATAATGTACTCCATTTTGAGCCAAGTAATCTACTTCTTCTTGTCTTGATAATTTTAAATCTCTAATTGGTGTAATAATTTCAATTTCCGGAGCAATGGTTTGGAAAATTAAATCAAAACGAATCTGATCATTTCCTGCACCTGTACTTCCGTGTGCAATTGCGCTTGCTCCTACTTTTTTAGCATATTTTATAGCTTCAATTGCCTGAAAAACACGTTCTGCACTTACTGATAATGGATATGTATTGTTTTTTAATACGTTTCCGAAAATCAAATATTTTATAGCTTTATCATAATATTTGTCAATGATAGTCAAATTGGCGTGTTGTGCGCTTCCTAATTCGTAAGCTCTTTTTTCAATTGCTGATAATTCTTCAGCATCAAATCCTCCTGTATCTACAAGTACGGTGTGAACTTCGTATCCTTTTTCATTTTTTAAATATTTCAAACAATACGAGGTATCTAATCCTCCACTATAAGCTAATACAACTTTTTTCATTTTTTATAATTTAGGCTAATACTTTCGTATGTAGCAAGTTTGAGATTTCTTTTTTAATTTATTCTTAGGTTAAAAAGATAAACGACAATAGTTTATTTAAGAATAAGGCTTGTTTTATTTTCTTTAATCTGCTTAAAACAGCTTCGTTAAAAGGATGTCTTGGCGGATCTTTTTGTTTTTCTTTCGGGTCGTACAACATTCCGGTGCAAAGACACATTTTGTTTTCTTTGCTTTGCAAAATTTGGTAATTGGTACATGTTTTACAACCTGCCCAAAAGCTAGGATCTGTTGTAAGTTCAGAGAAAGGCACAGGTTTATATCCTAAATCAGAGTTGATTTTCATTACAGCCAAACCGGTTGTAATTCCAAATATTTTAGCATCTGGATATCTTTTTAGAGAATAGTCAAAAACCTTGGATTTGATCTTTTTTGCCAAGCCTAAACTTCTATAATCCGGATGTACAATTAAGCCCGAATGTGCCACGAACTTGCCGTGTTGCCAACTTTCGATATAACAAAAACCTGCAAATTTTCCATCTGCTAAAGCAATCATTGCATCACCACTCGACATTTTTTTCTGAATGTATTCAGGAGTTCTTTTAGCAATCCCAGTACCTCTTAATAAGGCAGATGATTCTATTGTATCGCAAATTTCCTGTGCGAATTTAAAGTGTTCTTCCTGAGTAACAACAATAGAGATTTTCATTTCAATAGTTGAAGTTAGAGTTAAAAATTAAAACGTATTGTTTAGTTTGAAATCCTGAATTCAATCCAATAAAAATAGACAAAAAAGAAGTAACATTCTCAAAATCAAAAACTTGACTAAGAAAATTCAAAAAATAATATATACTTTTAGGATATGTTTGTCCAATGGACAAATTATGTGATTTCAAAATGAAAAATGAATATAAATAAATACGCGGCGAAAAACTCTGTGAATACTATAGAGATAGTATCCGTACTTCGGGAGAAGTTACAGGTGAGTTTGTCCGTGACAAAGAAGTTATATGTAAACTTATTTTATTCATCGCTTGCAAAAGTACACTATTTTTTAATTCACAAAACAAAAAATTAAAATTCTAACATTTTTTTAATGTAATGTTATTTTTTTTAAGGCTCTGAGGTTCTGAGGTACTGAGGTTCTAAGTTTTTTTTAAAACCTGAAACTTGAAACCTGAAACTTAGAACTTGAAACTTAGAACTTGAAACTTAGAACTTGAAACTTAGAACTTGAAACTTAGAACTTGAAACTTAGAACTTGAAACTTGAAACCGGAAACTTGGAATCTAAAACAAAACAAAAAACCCGATAGTTACAGAATAACTATCGGGTTTTAAATATTTTAGTATTGGATATTTCTAATTCTTACTTAGTAAACGGAATCGATTGTCCGTTGCCTAAAATTATCATATCAAAACCTGTTTTTGCTTCATTAAACTTAAATTTTAATCCAGCAGAAGTTGATTCAAATGTATCTTTTTCGTTCTCTACCGGTGTTACAGGAAACTTTGGATAGTTTGTAATCTCAGCAGTTAATGTGCTGTTTTTTTCTGTAAATTCAATTTTAAGCGGCGCTTTAGTTGTTGAATATACTCCTAAATAACCGTCTAAAATTATGTCTTTTTCTATTGTACTTTTTCCGGCTGTCCAGATATTATTTGCTTCATTATGATCCGGAAAAACATGATCAGGATCAAGCGTTATACTTTGAATTTCTTCTGTAGAATCATGTTTAAATGACCACACATTGTTACGTTGCCATACTTCTACAGGAACCGTAACTCTTGAAACTTTACCACTTTTTCCTTTAACATCTACAACGATTGGCATTGGCATTTTATCAAAATTTTCAACTGTAATTACAACTCCTTTTGACGGATCGTTTTTTACATATTTAATTGAATTTATACCTTGGTCAAAACGCCAGTTGTTAACGTACCAGCTTCTCCAGAACCAACTTAAGTCTTCACCTGCAACATTCTCCATAGATCTGAAAAAGTCATCCGGTTGTGGATGTTTGTAAGCCCAACGCTCTACATAAGTACGGAAAGCAGTATCAAAACGCTCTTTTCCTAGTATTTGTTCTCTTAAGATTATTAATCCTGAACTTGGCTTGAAATAACATAACATACCAATATTTGCTTCCTTCATATTATCAGGAGAACTCATGATAGTTTCTAAATCAGGTCTTGTAAAAGGCTCTGCTTCTTTGTGCAAATCTGATGGTGGATCATTATATTCGCCTTTATTAAATTCTGCAGTACTTAATGAGTTTATAAAAGTATTAAAACCTTCGTCCATCCAGGCAAACAATCTCTCGTTTGAACCTACAATCATAGGAAACCAAATGTGTCCGAATTCGTGATCTGTAACTCCCCATAAATCTTTTCCTTTAGATTCCCATCCGCAGAAAACAATCCCTGGATATTCCATTCCACCTTCATTTCCTGCTACGTTTGTTGCTACAGGATAAGGATATTCAAACCATCTTTTAGAATAGTTTTCAATCGCTGCTTTTACATATTCGGTAGAACGACCGTAACCATCTTTTCCGTCACTTTCAACAGGATAAGCTGATAATGCTAATACTTTTTTACCACTTGGTAAGTTAATTTTAGCTCCATCTAAAATAAAAGCCGGAGATGATGCCCAAGAAAAATCACGTGCATTTTTTATTTGATAATGCCATGTTTTTACAGCCGTAGCATTTGTAGTCGCGGTTGCAGCGACTTCAGAAGCAGAACGAATCGTAACTGTTTTATCGCTTTGAGAAGCTTCTTTGTAACGCTTAAATTGTTCAGCAGGTAATACTTCTGCTCCATTTAATAGTTCTCCAGAACCTACAACGTAATGATTTGCAGGAGTTGTAATTTTTACATCAAAATCTCCGTACTCCAAATAAAACTCAGAAGCACCTAAATAAGGAGCTGTATTCCAACCTCTTACATCATCATACACACACATACGTGGGTACCATTGTGCAATTGTGAAAATCTTACCATTTTTAGTTTCTAAAACTCCCATTCTGTCAGATCCTTCAAAAGGAGCGATGAACGAAAATTCAATTTTAATTTTTACAGAACCTCCTTTTGAAGCTAATTCTTCAGGAAGAAAAACTTGCATTCTGGTATCTGTAATTACATATTTTGCTTCAACTTCTGTTTTTTTCTTTCCAACAGAAATTACTTTTACTGATTTTATTTTATTTCCTCCGTCAAAAACCTGACCTTGAGCTCCGTTACGACTTCCTGTTAAAGGCACAATAGCGTTTCCTCTTGAATCTGCTTTGAATAAATTTTGATCTAAATACATCCAAACAAATGACAATTTATCCGGACTATTATTAGTATATGTAACTTCGTCTGTACCAATAATTTCGTTTGTAGTTCCGTTTAGCTTTGCTGTAATCTGATAATCAGCTCTGTTTTGCCAATACTCAACTCCTGGCTGACCGCTTGCAGAGCGCGTAGGCGTACCGTTTTTAGTGTAAAAATTTGGTGCAAACGCATCATGATAATTGTAATTATTAACTGGATTTACTGCTGTCCCCGCAGGCGTTTGTTGCGCCCAAACAGAAGAAATTCCAACAAAGAAAGCCATGGTTAAAAGGCCTTTTAAGGAATGCTTTTTCATATTTTTTAGCTGTTTATGTAGCAAATTAATGAAAAAAAAAGCTATCTACAGAGAAAACCTAAAAGATAAATTTAATTTTAGCAAAAATTTATCAAAAAAATATTTTAAGGCTTTTTCTTAGAAAAATAAAATTTATAAAATACATTTACATTCCTATAAAATTTAATTCACTTCAACTATAAAAAATTGAATACAACTATTTCAAATTCACAGATAAGTGCTTCTATTAAACATGCCGGAGCAGAATTATTTTCATTAAAAAACAATCAGAATAAAGAATTCATCTGGGAAGGTAATCCTGATTTCTGGGGAAAACATTCTCCTGTTCTTTTTCCGATTGTAGGAACTTTAAAAAACAACACTTATACTATTAACGGAACTGAATATCAATTACCAAGACACGGTTTTGCTCGTGATATGGAATTTCAATTGATCGAAAAAACCGAAAATAGTGCCGTTTTTTCATTAAAATATAATGAGGAAACATTGAAAAAATACCCTTTCTCATTTGAATTACAACTTATTTATACGCTTCAGGAATCTACATTAGACATTGAATACAAAGTAATTAATGAAGGTGATTCTAAAATGCCTTTTTCTATTGGAGCTCATCCTGCAATAGCTTTACCTGAAGCTTTTGAAAATTATGCGCTTGATTTTGAAGTAAATGAAGTTCTGGAATATTATATTTTAGAAAATGATTTAATTTCAAACAAAACAGAGGTTTTAGAAAGCACCGATAGTTTAGTTCCTTTAAATTATAAATTATTTGAAAACGATGCTTTAATCTTCAAAACATTACAATCAAATTCACTTACAATCCTCGAGAATTCGAAACCTTATGTAAAAGTTGCTTTTGAAGATTTTCCTAGTTTAGGAATCTGGACTAAAGAAAATGCTCCATTTATCTGTATTGAGCCTTGGCTTGGATATTCAGACACAGCTGAAAAATCTGGTGATTTATTTGAAAAAGAAGGCATTTTAGTTTTGGATGCTAATCAAACTTTCCAAGCAAAATTTAGTATACACATATTATAAAAAGTAAAGAAATGCTAGAATTCAATTTTAATCCATTTCCGGTTATAGAAACGGAACGTTTGATATTAAGAAGAGTTTCAAATGATGATGCTCATGATATTTTCATATTGCGTTCAAATCCTGAAACAATGAAATTCATCCCAAGACCTTTGTTGAAAAGTGCTGAAGATGCTCTTGTTCTTATTCAAGAGATTGAAGGTAAGATAAATACAAATATTGGTATAAATTGGGCAATTACACTAAAAGACAACCCTAAACTACTTGGCATAATTGGCTATTACAGAATGCAACCTGAAAATTATCGTGCTGAAATTGGATATATTTTGTTACCTGAATTTCATGGAAAAGGAATAATTCCTGAGGCTGTAAACCGATTAATTAAATTTGGTTTTGAAGATTTAAAATTACATTCGATAGAAGCCGTTATTGATCCTGAGAATTTTGCCTCTGAAAAAGTACTGCAAAAATGCGGCTTTGTAAAAGAAGCTCATTTAAAAGAATCTGATTTTTATGAAGGACGTTTTTTAGATAAGGTAATTTACTCATTATTAGAAAAGTAATTCCACTGGCTGTTTCTTACAGAAAAAACTTTATTAAAAATAGAGACCACGAAACAATAGTAAGTATTCTTATGCGTTATATTTGCACCCAAAATAATTAATGCAGCCTGCATTTCTTTATAATATGCCACATGAAAAAATTACTGATTCTTCTTGTTCTTTTCTTTACAATACATTCACAAAGTCAAACTTTTATTAAATTTAATGCGGCTACAGCTTTAATAGGTGTGCCAAATGTTGGTATTGAAACCAGTATTGGAGAGAAAACTACTTTTAGTTTTGATGTAATGGCTTCTTTTTGGAAATCATTTAATGGCCATAACCCTATGGAATTCTATACGTTCACTCCTGAAATTCGTTATCATTTCAAAGAAAAGTATAATGGTTTTTATGCTGGCTTTAATGCTGGTCCTGACTTTTATCAAATTCAAAAATGGAATTACTGGGACACGAACAAATACGAACACGGTTTTGGTTATCGAGTAGGTGTTACAATTGGATACAATATCAAATTAAGCGATAAATTTTTACTAGATATTTTTGCAGGTGGTGGCTGGCATCAAGGTTTTTATCATGGATATTACAATGATGGAACTCCGGGAAGATATGAAAAAGCTCCAAACTGGAACAAAAGTGGCGAATGGCTTCCGTATCGTGGCGGTGTTATGATTTCTTATAAATTGTAATTATTTTGTAAACTTAGGCAGTGATTTTACATATAAATCTTCTACTTTTTTACGAGCCCAATCCGTTTTTCTTAAGAATGTTAAACTTGATTTTACACTAGGGTTTGACAAAAAGCATTTTACGGGAATCAACTCTCCTAATGTGTCAAAACCATAATGTTCAACTAATGATTCTAAAATTTTTTGAAGTGTAATTCCGTGTAAAGGATCTTTAGATTGATTCTGCATTTTATACTTTTTAGATAATAATAAAAAGACCGTGCTTTAAAAAAGTACGGTCTTTATTTTTTACAAAATTAGTAAATTGAAATCTAAATCAATTAAATCTTTAATTATCTTTAGACATATCAAAGTTTTCCAATTTTGTTTACATTTGTACTTATGTTAAAAACAGTCAATATACTTAATAAAAGAGCTCGATTTGATTATGAGATAATCGACACTTATACTGCCGGAATTGTTTTATCCGGAACTGAAATTAAATCAATACGATTAGGCAAAGCTAATATTACCGAAAGTTTCTGCGAATTTAGTAATCTCGAACTTTTTGCGATCAATACCTATATAGAAGAATATTCTTTTGGAAATCAATTTAATCATAAATCCAGAAGTGAGAGAAAATTACTTTTGAATAAAAAAGAATTAAAAACTCTTCATAAAAATGTGCAGGCAAAAGGACTTACAATAGTTCCTTTAAAATTGTTTACCAATGAAAAAGGATTAGCAAAATTGCAAATTGGTCTTTGTAAAGGAAAGAAAAATTACGATAAGCGTGAATCTCTTAAAGAACAGGATACCAAACGTGATTTAGATCGAATAAAAAAAGCTTATAACTAAAAGTTATTTTTACCAGAACTAGTATTCTTTATCATTTTATACGTATTTTTACTACAATAATTCTAAAAAAATGTAATATGAAGAAGTACTTATTTTTATTAATCATTGTTTTTGCGCTTTCAAGTTGTGGTAGCAATACTTCTATCGTCAACAGTTGGAGAGATCCTAAAGTAACTGTCGCTCAGGAAAATTTCAAAAAAGTATTAGTTGTTGTTCTGGTAAAAGATGAAGCTTCGAGAAGAGTTGCCGAAAATAGAATTGCAGCAAGTAATCCTATTTTTAAAACTTCTTATGAATACCTAAACGAAACAGTCAAAGATCTTACTAAAGAACAAAAATTAAAAATTCTACAAGACGAGAATTTTGATGGAGTAATTACAATGCGATTAGTAAGTACAGACAAAGAAACTACTTATGTTCCTGGAACTTATACCGGAATGTATTACGGTGGGTTTGACGGAATGTACACTGGAATGTATGGTTATGGTTTTGGAAATTGGTACGGAATGTACTCTCCTAACTTTTACGATCCGGGATATTATCAGGAAACAACTTCGTATATGGTAGAAACGAATATTTTTTCATTAAAAGAAAACAAACTTATCTGGACAGGAACCACAAAATCAGATTACGTTACTGATTTAGGCCAAACAGTTGATGCAATTATGCAAACAGTTGTAAAAGAAATGAGAAAAGACGGATCACTTCCTCCTAAATAAAAAATATGATCAAAAGCAATAGTTACCTATTGCTTTTTTTATCTAAATAAAAATGACTAAATCTGTCAAGACATTTTAAATCATTAAAAAAATGAAAACACTTCTTAAAAACGCAAGAGAACAAAAAGGATTAAAGACCCGAGAAGTGGCACAAATACTTGGTATTGACCAAGCCTTAATAAGTAAATTTGAATCTGGAACAAGAAAACCAACTAAAGATCAAATTTCTAAACTTTCTCAACTTTTAGAAATCGATTACGAAACTTTGATGATTGCATGGCTTAAAGAAAAAATTCTCTACGAAATTGGAGATGATGACTTTGCTTTAAAAGCTTTAATACTAGCCGAGCAAGAAATAAAATATAATAAAACAGTTTCAAAATTAAAGATTTCCAATACTTTAGAAAAACTTTTAAAAGAGATCGATCTTTTAAAAGAAAAACTAGATAGTTATCGACAATATGATAGCTTTAAAATCACTCAGGCATTAGAGTTAGAATATACTTTTGAAAGTAATCGGATTGAAGGCAATACGATGACACTTCGAGAAACAGATATGGTTATCAATGAAGGTTTGACTATTTCCGGAAAAAGTATGCGAGAGCATTTAGAAGCAATCAATCATCACGAAGCGATTGGATTTATTAAAGATTTGATGCAAAGAAATGTTTCGCTAAACGAACGTGACCTTTTATCAATTCATAATTTAATTCTACGTGGGATAATTCCAGAAGATGCTGGTCGTTACAGAAAAGTTCAAGTTATGATAAAAGGAAGTACGCATATGCCGCCACAACCTTTTATGGTTGCAAAAGAAATGGAAGACTATTTTATTTGGTACGAAATCAATAAAAACAAATTACATCCTGTTATTCTAGCTGCCGAAATGCACGAAAGATTAATCACAATTCATCCTTTTATTGATGGAAACGGACGAACTTCTCGTCTTGTCATGAATTTAATTCTATTACAAAAAGGTTACATAATTGCTAATATAAAAGGAGATTACGATAGTCGCACGCATTATTATCAAACTCTTGAAACTGCTCAAACCAAGAATAACAAAGAAGACTTTTTACTTTTTGTTGCTCAAATTGAAAAAGAAAACCTTGAACGATATATTAGTATTATTGCTCAATAAAAAAAGCCCAACTAAATTGGGCTTTCTATTAATTTTTATCTTCTAATAAAGGAACGAATCGAAATTCTCCAAACTCATGTTTTTCGAATTGAGTTTCATTTTTTCGAATCAGCAAAGTCATAATCTGAACATCTTCTCCTAAAGGAATAACCAGTCTCCCTCCTATTTTTAACTGCGCCATTAATGGCTGCGGAATAAAAGGAGCGCCTGCCGTAACTATAATACTATCAAACGGTGCATAAGTTGGTAAACCTTTATAACCATCTCCAAATGATAAATGTTTAGGACGAATATTTAATTTTGGAAATAAATTTGAAGTAGTTCTAAACAACTCATTTTGTCTTTCTACACTATACACCTTAGCTCCCAACATACATAAAACTGCAGTTTGGTAACCGGAGCCGGTTCCAATTTCAAGAATCTTGTGTTCTTTTTTAACTTCTAATAACTGAGATTGAAAAGCAACAGTATAAGGTTGCGAAATAGTTTGCCCCGCTCCTATAGGAAAAGCCTTATCCTGATAAGCGTAATCTTCAAAACTAGAATTTAGAAAAAGGTGTCTTGGGATTTTTTTTATCGCATCCAAAACCGCTTTATCAGTAATTCCTTTTTGTTCTAAAGTGCTTACTAATTGATTACGAAGTCCTTGATGTTTGGCAGTGTCTTTCAAAATAGGTAGGTTTTATTTTTGCAAAAATAGGAAACAAAACAGTAAATCAAATATTGATTTTTAAATATTAAATTCCTAAATCTTTATTGCATTAACTTTCACTTTCGACAAATAAATTATATTTTTGTTTAAAATACATTCTCATGTTAAAAGTAGGAGTTTTAGGTGCAGGTCATCTTGGTAAAATACATTTACGCTTATTACAACAATCTGACAAGTACGAATTAGTTGGATTTTACGACGAAAATCAAGAAAATGCCGAAAGAATTTCAAAAGAATTCGGTTATAAAAACTTCAGTACTATTGCAAAATTAATCCACGCTGTGGATGTAATTGATATTGTGACACCAACACTTTCTCATTACAAATGTGCAAAAGTCGCTATCAAATCCGGTAAACATATCTTTATCGAAAAACCAATTGCCAACACTGTAGAAGAAGCTGAAGAAATTATTGCTTTAGCAAAAGAATACAATGTAAAAGGTCAGGTTGGTCATGTTGAACGCTTTAATCCAGCGTTTATTGCTACAAAAAACATGATCGAAAATCCCATGTTTATAGAAACGCATCGTTTGGCCGAGTTTAATCCACGTGGTACAGATGTTCCTGTAGTTCTCGATTTAATGATTCACGATATTGATGCTATTTTGAGCGTTGTACATTCAAAAGTAAAAGATATTCACGCAAGTGGAGTTTCGGTAATTAGTGATACTCCGGATATTGCCAATGCAAGAATTGAATTCGAAAATGGATGCGTTGCCAATTTAACAGCAAGCAGAATTTCGATGAAAAACATGCGTAAAACACGTTTCTTTCAAAGAGATGCCTACATTTCAGTTGATTTTCTGGAAAAAAGATGCGAAGTTGTTCGTATGAAAGATGCTCCTGAAGTTCCAGGAGATTTTGACATGATTTTGCAAAATGCCGAAGGTGTAAAAAAACAAATCTATTTTACTAATCCTGATGTTGAACAAAACAATGCAATTCTGGACGAATTAGAGTCTTTTGCAAACGCAATAAAAACTGATACTACGCCAGTTGTAACGCTTGAACAAGCTACAGATGCTTTAAGAGTAGCGTATCAGATTATTGATTGTTTCGAAAAATAATACAAAAATATAACCCATTATTTTTAAGGTTTAAAGCGTATTTCTAAGTAGCTTTAAACCTTAACTTTTAAAATTAAAATATCAAATTCAATGAAAACTATAGCTGTAATTGGTGCAGGAACAATGGGTAACGGAATTGCTCACACATTTGCACAAAGTGGTTTTACGGTAAAACTTATCGATCTATCCGAAAAATCATTAGACAAAGGAATGGCAACTATCGCTGCCAATTTAGATCGAATGCTTTCTAAAGGAACAATTACTCAGGAAGATGTTGCAAAAACGATCACCAATATTATTACCTATACAGATATTAAAGATGGCGTTGTTGGAGTGGATTTAGTTGTTGAAGCTGCTACAGAAAACGTAGAGTTAAAACTGAATATTTTCAAACAATTAAACGAAGCTTGTTCTCACAATACAATTCTGGCAACTAATACTTCTTCGATTTCAATTACACAAATCGGGTCTGTTGTCGCACATCCTGAACGTGTTATTGGTATGCACTTTATGAATCCGGTGCCAATTATGAAATTAGTCGAAATCATTCGCGGATACAATACAAGCGATGAAGTGACTAAAATTATCATGGATTTATCTGAGAGATTAGGAAAAGTTCCTGTTGAAGTAAACGATTATCCTGGTTTTGTGGCAAACAGAATTTTGATGCCAATGCTAAACGAAGCAATCGAAACGTTATATAATAAAGTTGCTGGTGTTTACGAAATTGACACTGTAATGAAATTAGGAATGGGACATCCAATGGGACCGCTTCAATTGGCTGATTTTATTGGTCTTGATGTTTGTCTTGCTATTTTGAATGTAATGTACGAAGGTTTCAAAAATCCTAAATATGCTCCTTGTCCATTATTAGTAAATATGGTAAGAGCCGGAAAACTTGGTGTAAAATCCGGTGAAGGCTTTTACGATTATAGAGAAAGTAAAAAAGCAGAGAAAATCTCTAAGCAGTTTGTTTAAGATTTTTAAAATATGATAACATTTGAAAGTGAATATAAAAATTTCAATCAGCGATTTTTTCGTATAAATAATTTGTTTTTTTTTATTGAATTTATTCTTTTTTCGCCGATAATTATAATTTTTAACCTTTCAATCTTTTTTACAATTATAATTGAAATCTTTTTGGTAGCAATTTGCATATATACAATTGTTAATCAAAACAAAAGTAATATTCATATAATAGCATTAGAAGGAAATAATATTGTTTTACACGGTGAAACATTTAATACAAGTTGGGTAAAAGCACTAAATCTAAAAGAAACTAATATCCAGATAAATTGTATCGGCTCTCGACAAGGATTAAGAGGTGCTACTTTTTATTTAAAATTGAAAAGTACAAAAGATAATTACCTCATAAATTCATTCGATACATATTCTGATGAAGGCATTATACAGATCTTTAATGAGTTTAAGAAGTTAAAGGAAGAAAAAATAATCGTAGACGAAAGAATAATATTATTGCAAATTCAAGAGAAAATAGAAAAATATCAATAACATCGAATTTAAACATGAGAAATTTTATTTTGGCATTTATATTGTTTTCAACAGCTAATTGTATTTCTCAAAATGATGCAGTAAATTTAAAAAATCGAGAATTTACAATTCATGAAATTGATAGTATTTGCGAAAAAAATGGGCATGGCTTCATTTCAGATGGTGTCATAAGAATTGAAACTGAGACTGAAGTAGACAAAATTAAAACAAAGTTTCTTAGTGCAAGAGGTGGATATTCATATAGTTTTTATCTACACCATTTTAATGAAGATAATTATAATTTACTTTCGAATATCGAAAAAAGAAAATATAATTTTGACAAGTACAGCAATTTAATAAAAGGTCAATATCATGAAAGTATTCATTATTTAAATTCTTATTCAGACAATATTACGGGAGAATTTTACTATTTTGACACAAAACTTTTCTACGTAAAAATTAAAATCATACGAACTGAAGATAATAAAAAAGATATTTCAGAAACCTATAATTATAGTATTACCGAATTAAACAATTTAAAAGAAACACAAACTCTTTCTTCATTTGAACTTAAAAGTTGGGTAGCTAAAAAAAATGATCAAATAATTAAGTATTACAATCAATAATGAGTGCAATAAAGCAAAATTTGCTTCAAATAAAAGGCAATTTACCTGAAAACGTAACTTTGGTTGCGGTTTCTAAAACTAAACCTGTTTCGGATTTGATGCAAGCATACGAAGCTGGTCAGCGTATTTTTGGAGAAAATAAAATCCAGGAAATGACTGATAAGCACGAACAAATGCCAAAAGATATTCAGTGGCACATGATAGGTCATGTACAATCGAATAAAGTCAAATTTATGGCACCGTTTGTGAGTTTGATTCATGGAGTTGACAGTTTAAAATTATTGCAGGAAATCAATAAACAAGCTTTAAAAAACAATAGAATTATCGATTGTTTGCTTCAAATATATATTGCCGAAGAAGAATCTAAATTTGGTTTAGACCAAAACGAATTAAATGAATTATTATCTTCGTCAGAGTTCAAAGAAATGAAAAACATTCGTATCTTAGGATTAATGGGAATGGCAACCTTTACAGAAAACCAAAACCAAATTAAAAAAGAATTTATACATTTAAAATCGATTTTTGATTCTTTAAAACATATTAACGAATATGGTAAAGACGCACTGCAGTGCGTCTCTACAATTTCCATGGGAATGTCCGGAGATTATCAACTTGCCATAGAATGCGGAAGCACAATGGTTAGAATTGGAAGCAGCATTTTTGGAGGAAGGTAATTTTTCAAAAATCGCTTATCAAAAGACACACTGCAGTGCGCCTTTACAGAAAACTGAATACTAAAAACTGAGACTGAATACTGAATTTGTACGCAATACTAGACATAGAAACCACTGGAGGCCAGTTTAACGAAGAAGGAATTACTGAAATCGCCATTTATAAATTTGATGGTCATGAAGTAGTTGACCAATTCATTAGCCTTGTTAATCCCGAAATTCCGATTCAGCCTTTTGTGGTGAAATTAACCGGAATCAATAATGCTATGTTGCAGTCAGCTCCAAAGTTTTTTGAAGTCGCCAAAAGAATCATCGAAATCACTTCAGATTGTATTATCGTAGCACATAATGCCTCATTTGATTATAGAATTTTACGTACCGAATTCAGACGTTTAGGTTATGATTTCGAAGCCAGAACACTTTGCACTGTTGAACTTGCCAAAAAACTAATTCCGGATCAGCCTTCTTATAGTTTAGGCAAGCTTGTTCGTGCACTTGGAATTCCAATGGCAGACAGACATCGTGCCAGCGGAGACGCAATGGCAACCACCAAGTTGTTCAAAATGCTTCTCGAAAAAGACTTGGAAAAAACAATCGTCAAAGATTTTATAAAACTTGAAGTCGAAAAAGGAATTGCTCCAAAACTACTGGATCTTTTAGCGCAAATGCCTGCAAAAACTGGCGTTTACTACATTTATAATGAAGGTGGAAGCCTTATATATATTGGCAAAAGCCAAAATATCAAAAAGAGAATCAATCAGCATTTTACCGGAATTACAACTAAAAGTAAAAAAATTCAAGCCGAAGTTTTCACCATAACTTATGACGAAACCGGAAGCGAATTAATTGCACTTTTAAAAGAAAGTGAAGAAATAAAAATAAACCGTCCCAGACATAATCGTTCTCAAAGAAAAACCATTTTTTTATATGCATTATATGCCGAAAAAGATGCAAATGGCTATATGAATCTTAGGCTTGAAAAAGCAGATGGACGAAAAAAAGAAATCACCTCGTTTGCTACTTTACAAGAAGGTAAAAATGCGCTTTTCAGATATACATCAAAATATCATTTGTGTCAAAAGCTTACCGGATTATACAAAACCCAAAAAGAGTGTTTTCAATATAAAATAAAAGAATGTGACGGTGCTTGTATTGGCGAAGTTAGTCCTGAAGAATACAACATTCGCGTTCAGCAATTTATATCCGAAAATAGCTTTGAAAACAAAAGTATGATTCTACTTGACAGAGGTAGAAACGTGAATGAAAGAAGCGCTGTATTAATCGAAAACGGAATTTATAAAGGTTACGCTTATTACGACCTGAATTATCAAATTACCAATATTGAGATTCTAAAAAACATTCTGATCCCGATGCAGCACAATCGAGATGTAAAAAATATTATTCAAAATTACATCCGAAAAAGTAAATCGCTTAAAATCCTTCATTTTTAACACAACAAAACTTTCATTATCTTTGTAGATATGAAAAAAATTAAATCAAAATACGATCTTTTCAGGCAAAAAACCCAAATTATTATTTACGGTAGTAATACATTTTTTGGGCGTTTATTTGATTTGATACTTTTGGGACTTATTTTACTAAGTGTCCTTTTAGTAATGTTGGACACAGTTGAAGGTATCAATCAAAAATACCACTCACAACTTCTTGTTTGCGAATGGATTATTACTATTTTCTTTACCATAGAATTTATTTTACGTATTATTTCGATACAAAAACCCCTAAAATATGTTTTCAGCTTTTACGGAATCATCGATTTAATGGCAATACTCCCCATGTATTTATCTATATTTTTTCCTGCGACAAATGTTTTAACCATTGTAAGAATCCTGCGTTTCTTTCGATTGTTTAAAATCTTGCACATACCGCAAATTTCACAGCAATCCAAACAACTTCGGGAAGCTATGGAAGCCAGCAAAGAAAAAATTTTGGTATTTATCTACTTTGTAATTATTAGCGCAGTAATTATTGGTTCACTAATGTACGTTGTCGAAGGCAAAGAAAGTGGTTTTACCAGCATTCCTGTCGGGATTTATTGGGCAATTGTAACCCTAACTACCGTTGGTTACGGCGACATTTCGCCGGCGTCTCCATTAGGTCAGTTTTTAGCCTCGCTAGTTATGATTATGGGTTACGGAATAATTGCCGTGCCAACAGGAATCGTAACGGCAGAATTTGCAAAAAGCAGCTTACGAAATAATGCAGTTAGCACAAAAAAAACATGTCAAAAGTGCAATTCACAATTGCATTTTGATAGCGCAAAATATTGTCATGAATGCGGAACCGAGTTATCAAATAATTAATTTAATGAGCTATTTCCAGCTGTACATTCCAACTCCTCCTTATATTTGTTGTTTTTTTAAGGCATAAAAAGAGCTTCTAAAGTCGCTTTTTTATCCCAAAAAAAACTAACAAATATAAGTCCGGGGTTTCCATTGCCATCTGGGCTAAAAAATATGAAATACTTAATAACCATCGTCGGACCAACAGCCATAGGAAAAACAGCCTTAAGCATTGCTTTGGCACAACATTTCAAATGCGAAATAATCTCTTGTGATAGTCGTCAATTCTTCAAAGAAATGACAATTGGCACAGCCGTTCCTAATCAGGAAGAATTACAAGCTGCAAAACATCATTTTATCCAAAACAAATCAATTTTCGAAAATTATACCGTTGGTGATTACGAAAAAGAAGCACTTCTTAAATTAGAAGAATTATTTCAAAATAATGATTTCGCCATTCTTATTGGCGGTTCAGGATTATATGTTGATGCAATTTTAAAAGGTTTCGATGAATTCCCCGAAATTGATCCAGCGGTACGTTCTCAGGTAAATTCTAATTACGGCAACCTCGGAATTGAATATTTGCAAGAACAATTACAACTTTTAGATCCTGATTATTATCAAAAAATAACCGTAGAAAATCCACAAACGCTTCAAAATCCGCAGCGAATGATGCGTTTTGTAGAAGTTTGTATCGGAACTCAAAAGCCATATTCCTCATTTCTAAATCAGAAGAAAAATAACAGAAACTTCACTCCTATTTTAATTGGTTTAGAAGCAGAAAGATCCACAATTTACGACAGAATCAACCAACGAGTTGACATCATGATAAACGAAGGTTTATTGCAGGAAGCAGAAACTTTATATCCTAATAAAGCGTTAAATGCGCTGCAAACCGTCGGTTATCGAGAATTATTTAGTTATTTTGACGGAGATTTCTCGTTGCCATTTGCTATCGAAGAAATCAAAAAAAACACCAGACGTTTCTCAAAAAGACAACTTACCTGGTTTAAAAGAAATGAAAACACAAAATGGTTTGATTATGCCACAAATAGAAAAAAAATTAAAGATTACATAGAAAATCTTCTAAAGTAAAATCTATTTCTTTTCTCTTTCTTCTATTATCTGATAGAAAAATCTAAAATCAACAATCTAAAATCAACAATCTAAATTCTAAAATTAAAAATGCCTATATCACCAAATTTCACATCAGTTTTAAGTAAAGACTGGGAAATCAATTTTACACAATGTACTCCAAATGGTTTTTTAAAATACACCGATTTATGCAATATTCTACAACTAACAGCTGCAGCACATTCAGAAGTTGGAGGCATTAGTTTTTTTGATATGCAGGAATTTCACCAAGCTTGGGTTTTAAGCAGAATGCGCGTTGAAATTTCGGCGCTACCAAAATGGCAAGATATTGTAACCGTAAAAACATGGATCAATAGTTTAGAAAATTCCCGTTCTGTTCGTGCCCTTGAAATGTACGTAAACGGTAAAAAAATAGTAGGCTGTGAAACTTATTGGGCCGTATTTAATACGCAAGCGCGCCGTCCTGAACCATTGGCTTTACCTTACGAACATTTTGAATTATTCCCAGACAATAGAGCAACAACCGAAGGTTTTTCTAAAATAAACATCAACCACGAAAAAGGAGCTATTTTTGAAAAAACCGTTTATTTATCAGATTTAGATATTGTAAATCATGTCAATAATGTCAAATACTTAGAATGGTGTTTAGATCATGTAGATGAAAAGCGAATTTTAAAACAAGAAGTAAAAAGTTTCGAAATGAATTTCATGAAAGAACTTTCACTAAAAGATAATGTAGTAATTCACGAAAGTGAAGACGACGATCATACTACGGCAACATTCAGTATTACTAAAAATGAGAAAACGTGTTTTGCATTAGAATTACATTGGAAGTAAACATTTTGCCCACGGATTTTACTGATTGAACTGGTTTACACAGGTTATTTTAATTTAGATTCGTGCAATTTGTGTAGTCCCTAAGGGACAAATATTCGTTTTCTCAATACTATTTCCTACCGACATATAATCTCTACGAGATATTTCTCTTTGAATAAACATGCAAAAGTTAAAAAAAGCTTTGAAATACTCCGTTACGAGTTAAATCTCGGTAAAACACAAAAACAACCTTCCTGAAAATTGTCCCGTAGGGACGACATAAAAAAACAATATAATTTGCCCTCAGATATATTACACTATTACATTTTTAATTTGCGGAAATTTGCGGCAAAAAGAAAATAAAAAAAAACGATGCAACTCAAATAGAATTGCATCGTTTTTGTCTTTAAATCAAAATTTATTTAGATTTCTTTTTTGAATCTTTTTTTGATTTCTTTGACTTCTTTTTATTTTCAACTAAATCAATTTTTCCTTTAATTCTCTTCTCTACATCAGTAATATCAGAATCAAAAGCAAATTGCAAAAAGTGAAGTTTAGCATTTTTTATTTCCTTCAATGCATTTTTAAACTCATGCTGCGCTTCATAAAGTATTGCTTTCTTGACATAAATTTCAGATTTATTAATTCCTTTTACAGTCAAAGCAAAATCAATTAGTTTTTGAGCTTCTTCATAATCTTCGTTCAAAATCAAAGTTTGCAAATAATGAGGATAAACTTCAAGAGCATGAATATTAATTGCCAAAGCTTCCTGAAAATACTGCTTCGCCTCTTCATAATTCCATAATTGCTCTGCCTGAATTCTTCCGTACAAACACAAAACCATTGTGTTTTTGGCATCATATGAAAAAGCATAATCTAAAGATTCAATAGTTTCTTCAAGCGAATACGGATAATTATCCAGAGCTTGAAAAAGGTATTTATCAATTGTTTTCATTTCGTAAATCGGTTTTTAATTTCTGACGAGTTCCTTTGTAACTTTTCTCTACTTTATTCTTTTTGAAATCAGTTCCAGTAAAAACTCTAACAGGATTTCCACGCTGAATATTCAGTTGATTTTCCCATTGTTTTCCAACATGATTTTTAAGTTGTTGCAAAGTTTCGTCTTCTAGTTTTTTTAATAATCTTTCTGTTGCCAATTTTTTGTTTTGATGTTGTGATCGACTGTCCATCGACACAACGGCAATTCCTGTTGGAATATGAGTCGCTCGAATAGCCGAACTCACTTTATTAACGTGTTGTCCACCAGCACCGGAACTTCGCATCGCTTGGTATTGAATATCATTTTCTGAAATCGACGCATTCTTTTGCGATTCAATCTCAAAAATGCCAATAAACCAATTTTTACGTTTGTGCATTTTCCTAAACTGACTCTGACCAATCCATTGAATCGTTCCTATCCATGAATTTGCAAATGTTTCAGCATTTTTTCCTTTTATAGATATTGTTGCCGTTTCAATAGTTCCGTTTTCTTCACCAACTTCTCTTTGAAGCAAAATAGTTTCTAACTGTTGTTCTTGTGCTTCGTCCAAAACTTTTTTAAGCACTTGGGCAACAACCCAAGTGCATTCTGCAGGTCCACGACCCGCTGTTATCTGAATTATTTTTTCCATTTTTTATTTTCTTATCGGTCCATTCTAACGATTTTCGGAGTAAAAGTTCCCAGAACTTCCACCAAATCAGTTTGATTTCCCATTACTTTTGTAATGTCTTTGTACGCCATTGGTGCTTCATCAATGTTTCCACCAATCAAGGTTACATCATTCGCTTTCAGCACTTTTTTAATTTCACTTTGAGTAAAATTAGCTTTGCATTTAGCTCTCGAAAATAAACGTCCCGCACCGTGAGAAGCTGAATTTAAACTCTCAACATTTCCCTTACCTTTTACAATATAACCTGGCGCTGTCATCGATCCGGGAATAATCCCCAATTGGCCTTCTGCAGCTGGAGTTGCACCTTTTCTATGCACAATACATTCTTGTCCGTTTACCATTTCTTTCCAGGCAAAATTGTGATGATTTTCAATCGTAACCACTACTCTTTTTCCTACAGCTTTAGCAATTCTTCTATGAATATCGTCGTGACAGGCCTTTGCATATTCTCCAGCTAAATTCATAGCGAGCCAATATTCCTGACCATCATGTGTGTTCAAATCCAACCAAGCCAAATGCTGAACATTTTTTGGTAGCGGACATTGCTTAGTTGCCAAATACGTATAATGTTTCGCAATGTTTGCACCTAAACCGCGAGAACCGCTATGTGATAAAATGGCAAAATATTCTCCAACTCCAAGTTTCCATTCATTCTCTGGATTGTCAATTTTTGCAATTCCAAATTCCACAAAATGATTTCCTCCGCCAGAACTCCCTAATTGCTTATAAGCTTTTGGTAAAAGATTCTTTAGTAAAGGAATATCCTGAAATTCGCTTTTGTAAAAAACTTCATGATCTGCTTTTGTAGCGTGTGTTTCATTCATTCCAAATTTGGTATTATCTTTCAAAATTGCCTCTAATTGATGTTCTTTTCCTTTGAAATAGGAAGCTGGTAAATCAAAAATTGACAAACTCATTCGGCAACCAATATCAACACCAACTCCATACGGAATAACTGCATTATCAGTTGCTAAAACTCCGCCAATTGGCAATCCATAACCTGAATGCGCGTCTGGCATTAATGCTCCCGCAACTGAAATTGGTAATTTTAAAGAATCATATAACTGAAACTTAGCTTGCTGATCAATTTCATTTTCACCAAAAATGGTAAAAGGAGCTCTGGTTGTCTTCAATTGATGCATTCTTACATGAACAGGATTTATCAAACCTTCGGCTACTTTTCCCCATGTTCCATGTCCATCAAATTTTTCGGGATGAAGTAATACTTCTTTTGCTTCTGTTAGAATGGATTCTTTTTTCTCTCTTTTTCTATATCTGTTTATTTGCCCTAAGGCTATGTTTATTGAATTATTTTTTGGAAAGCCTAACTTAATCAAGTCTTTTCCGGATAATTTATTTCCCATGATTTATATCGTTTCGTCTACATATAGTTGATACAACACGTGCAGACTTTTATTTTTAATTGGGTTAATCTCTCGTGGATTTTCATTTTGATAATAGCGCCAACGATAAGAAAACCCATCTACTAATTTGTTTATTTTGTATCGTAAATTAAGATTCGTAACATAATTATCAAGAAGCTGAATTTCACTTTCTAAATCTGCATCAACCATTTTAGTATGCGTTATCATGTACGGTTTAACGCGAAATACATAACGCCAAGGTTCATTAAATACATAATGAATTTTGTAGCGTTTACAATTAGAACACCATCGTTCCCTTTTGTAAAAATGCATTTTCTCTTTATCAGTTAATGTTAGTTTTGGACTTCTCCATTCTGATTCAGAAAATTCCTTTACTGTTTGAAGCTTCTCGACATACACATGCTTTCTTTTCCTCTTTTTCTTTTTCTTAAAAGATTTTTCAGAAGAATGTTCCCATGTATTTATCTTCTCAAGCAATGTTTTATAAAACAATGCTTCATTTGATCTTACTATATCTTCCCTGAGTACAAAACTGCGTTCCCAACCTTTTTGATAAGGCGTTGCTAAAGGAACCAATGGCAAATTTTGTCGTTTTTTCCAGAGTTCAACTTCAAGTTTTCTTGACTGAATTAATTGTTTTTCAAAATCTTCTTTTACTAATCTTTTCTTTGTTCTTTTATTTTTAAAGCGAGAGCACAAAGCATACTCTTCTGCTGTATAATTTTCCATAAAAAAATTATAGTGCATTAAATTAATAGCCAAAACAGGCCATAACATTTTATCCGTTAGGATAAATTATAAAATCGATTATTCGGGAAAATTTGAAGTGTCTAGAATAAAAAAAGCCCGAAACTAAATGTCTTCGGGCTTTTTTATATATCTAAAAATGAATTTCTAAGATTGAAATAAGCCACGAAGAAGCGCTGCACCAAATTCGTTTGGCGTGAAGCTTTGAGATGTCAATGTAAGTACAAACATTTTTCTTCGTTTTTAAAGGGTTATTAATTTTTTCGTCTGCAAATATTCAGAATACTTTTTTGATTTTCCAAATTTATTTTAAAGAAAATTCATCTAAAAAATAATTACTATATCTTTTAACTCTCGAAAAAACATATTATCTATTTGAAAACTAAAGCCCTAGCCCTGATAGAAGCGGTATCCTTTTTAGGGCTTTTTTTGCCCGAAAAAGATATAGCGGATAGCAGGAAATAGCTCCAAGTTATATGAAAAGCTAATATTTTCAAATTAAAAGTTTAATTTTTTAAATTCTAAAATCCAATTTTTTCGAGGCGTTTGTCATTTCGACAGAGGAGAAATCACACGAGCAACTCCGTTCCTAAAAGTTACCAATATTTGAGATATTACTAGTGTGATTTCTCCTCTGTCGAAATGACAAGATTTCGTATAAATGCAATTAAAAAATATAAGCACAAAAAAAGCTCTGATTTCTCAGAGCTTTAATATTTTTTGTTTGGTCTTTTTCTTGTTATTCTGTTACTTTGCTTTTAACAACTAATCTGAATCCTTCTCCGTGAATGTTAAGAATTTCAACATCTTCGTCAGCTTTTAGGTACTTTCTAAGTTTAGCAATGTAAACGTCCATACTTCTTGAAGTAAAGTAGTTGTCATCTCTCCAGATTTTTGTTAATGCTAATTCTCTTGGCATTAAATCATTTTCGTGAAGAATCAACATTTTAAGTAATTCATTCTCTTTTGGAGATAATTTTATTGGTTCTTCGTTTTCGAATGTTAAGAATCTAAGTTTAGAATTTAGGTGAAATTTACCAATATTAAACTCAAATTGAACTTGTTCTGCTTTCGTATCAGCAGATTTTCTTTGAATGATTGCTTTGATTTTCATCAATAAAACTTCTGAATCAAAAGGTTTATTCAAGTAATCATCAGCTCCTGCTTTATATCCTTTTAAGACATCTTCTTTCATAGATTTTGCCGTTAAAAAGATAATTGGCACTTCGCTATTTTTCTCTCTAATTTCTTTGGCTAAAGTATAACCATCTTTATAAGGCATCATTACGTCAAGAATACATAAATCATATACATCTTTCTTGAATTTCTCGAAACCTTCCATACCGTTTTTAGCTAAAGTAACTTCAAAGTCATTTAACATTAGATAATCTTTAAGAACTGCCCCAAAATTAAGGTCATCTTCTACTAAAAGTATTCTTTTGTTATTATTTTCCATATTTTAATTTATTAATGGTATTTTTATTATAAAGGTGCTACCTTTTCCTTTTTCGCTTTCAACATACACTTGTCCATTATGATCTTCTACTATTCTTTTTACATAAGCAAGTCCTAAACCGTGTCCTTTTACATTATGTAAATCTCCTGTATGTTCTCTATAAAACTTTTCAAAAACTCGTTTTTGAGCTATCTTACTCATACCAAGACCATTATCTTTTACTTTTATCAGAATCATGTCTTTAACATTTTCTGTAAAAATTTCAATTTCAGGAGCATCCGGTGAATATTTTATCGCGTTTTCTAAAATATTTACCAATACGTTTGTAAAATGCACTTCATTAATCAAACACGTTGTTCTTGCCGCATTAAAGTGTTTTACAACTGTACCTTGTCTGTCTTCCAAAATTAAGTTTACGTGCTCAATTGCATCATCAATAATATCATGAATTACAGTTGGTTCTTTTGTTATATCAAGTTCTCTTTTTTCTAATTTAGAGATACGAAGAACGTTTTCAACCTGAGCATGCATTCTTTTATTTTCGTCCCGAATCATTTGAAGATAGCGATAAACTTTCTCTTTATCTTCAATAATCTTAGGGTTTCTGATTGCGTCCAGTGCTAAATTTATTGTTGCAATTGGAGTTTTAAACTCGTGCGTCATATTATTAATAAAATCAGTTTTGATTTCAGAAATATGTTTTTGACGCAACAATTGATTCAATGCACTTGTATAAGCAACTATTATAATCAATGTAAATATTATCGATAATATAGTGATACTCAACAATTCAGAAAGTAAAAATTTCTTTTTATGAGGAAACGTTATATACAATTCATATCTACTGCTTCCTTCATTGTCCGTGAATATCGGTACATGATAACTTGCATCTTTATCATAATGAAATCCATCTGACTTTATTTTTGTCGACAAACCACTATTAAGAACTCCGAATTCAAATTTGGTTTTTACACCATATTCTTCTAATTCTTTCTTTAGAAGGTTCTGCAATTTAATCTTAGAAATTCTTTCGTCAATTGGTAATGCATCTGCAAAATCCTTTATCGAAATTTCCATTTGAACTTTATTCAAAAGATCTAAACTACCTGATTTTTCTACTCTTAAATCAGGAATTAAACTTTGTCCTAAAGTACTATTGTCAATATTGTTGTTATTATTATAAACTTCAGTTACTCTTTTTGAACTAAAATTTTTAAATCTTTCGCTGCTAAACTTTTTATTGAAAAGTGAACCACTTATATCATAATCTTCGGATGTAAGTGTGTTAGAATAAACGATCGTTTTATTTGTCTTGGTATTTCTTTGTACATATAATACTTCAAGTAAATCCTCTTTCTTTGGAATTTTACCAGTACTATCTTTTAAACGATTCCATTTATCATAAAAACTATACTCTTCTTGCTGCTCAAGTTTATCAGCAACATTACCTATTACTTGGGTAACGTGGTATTTAAATTGTTCGTCATTATTTTTGAACGAAGAATTGAACCAATATACTTGAACCAGAATAATCCCTATTAAGGACAAACTCATCAGTAAAACAAGTATTCTAAAAAATAATTTATTCATCGAAACAAAATTAATATTTTAACAATATACTAAATAATACATTAACCAAATATTAACATTTAAGACTGATTTTGTTTTATATTTAAAATTTTAAGAATTTTAACAACTTCTTCTCTAGCAATTTTAAGATTACTGTTATTAATTACAAAATTGCTTAAGGAAATTCGTTTTTCATCATTCCACTGCATTTTTATCCTGCTTAAAACTTGTTCACGTGTGGTATTATCTCGCTTTAGAACTCTTTCAATTCTAATTTCTTCCGGGGCAGTAACTGTTACAATAACATCGCAATCTTTATAACGACCACTTTCAAACAAAATTGCGGCTTCATACACCACATATTGATATTTTTTATGTTCTGATAACCAAATTTCAAAATCCCTCTTTACAGCCGGATGCACAATTGCATTTAATTTTGCTAACTGATCGGCATTATTAAAAACAATTTCAGCCAGTTTTGCTCTGTTTAAAACGTCATTTTCAAAAAGTGCTCCTCCAAATGTTGCCTTTATTTCGTTGACAATACTTTGAGATTGCATTACTTTTTTAGCTTCATCATCAGCAATGTAAACCGGAACTCCCATTGTTGCAAAATAGTTTGCAATAGTTGTTTTACCACTTCCTATTCCGCCTGTTAAGCCAATAACTTTTGTCATACTATATCTTAAAAAACATACGAGGAAAGGCCTCTTGCGGTTTTTTCTTTAGAAGGATAATTTTTATGAATGATTCTAAAAATCCCGTTCCATAACCATAAAATTGTTTCCAAACTGCAATTACAGAAAGATATCCAATTTTAATGCTTTTATTTTGAATACTTGCTATAAGAAAAACCATACCGAAATATACAAAATATAATTGTAATAATATATCAAAATTGAAAATTAATAGTAAAAAAGCTAATAATAATCCGAGGATAAAAAACGTCGGAAAAAAGAACGTTAATTTATTATGTTCCGGATACCAACTATTAAGAATCGGTCTTGCAATTCCGAATTTATGCACTTGTATTGAGAATTTTTCCCAGTCAATTCTTCGTTTATGATAAACGTAAGCTTCTGAAAACAATCTGGTTTCAAATCCTAAATTCCATAATCGAATTGATAAATCCGGATCTTCTCCCGGATGAATATTTCCAAACCCCTTTGAAGCCTCAAAAGCCTTTTTTGAAATTCCCATATTGAAACTTCTTGGCTGAAACTTATTAATTTTTTCAGAACCACCACGAATTCCTCCAGTTGTCAAGAAAGATGTCATTGCAAAATTAATTGCTTTCTGAATACTCGAAAAGCTATCTAACGCTCTGTCCGGGCCTCCAAAACAATCAACATATTCCTGATCCAGGGCTTTTCTAACTTCTGTTAAATAGTTAGGCGGAATAATACAATCTGAGTCAAAAATAATAAAGTAATCTCCTCTTGCCTTTTGCATCCCGAAGTTTCTGGAATCTCCAGGTCCTGAATTTTCCTTAAAGTAATATGAAATATTCAATTTTCCCTGATATGTCATCACGACGTCTTTACATGGAATTGACGATCCATCTTCGACTAGAACAATTTCAAAAGCTTCATTATAATCAGATTTTGAGAGACTTTCTAAAAGTTCATCTACTTCATCTGGACGATTATACACGGGTATAATTAAAGAAAAAATCATAATGGGATGTGCGTATTAAAGTGGGAATATTTTAAAATTAAAAATTTTAACAAAGATATGTTATATTCATAAAAAAACCATTCGCTGTGACGAATGGTTTTCATTTATAAGAGTTTTTTTTTCTATTTATTTGATACTTTCAATATTTACAACTTCATTTGCTTCTGCTGCATAATCAACTCCTGCAAATTCAAATCCAAAAAGATTCAGGAAATCGTTTCTATATCCTGCTAAATCACCAATAGCCGGTAATGTTTCAGTTGTAGCTTCTAACCAAAGTTTAGCCACTTTTTCCTGAACATCATCACGCATTTCCCAGTCGTCAATTCTGATTCTGCCTTTTTCATCAACAGGAACTTCTGATCCATTGTACAATCTATCTTGGAACAAACGCTGAATCTGCTCAATACAACCTTCGTGAATTCCTTCTTCTTTCATGATTTTATATAAAAGAGAAATATACAAAGGAATAACAGGAATCGCAGAACTTGCTTGTGTAACCAATGCTTTGTTTACAGAAACATAAGCTTTTCCTCCTATTGATTCTAAACTATCTGTGATAGAAAATGCTGTAGCTTCTAAATGATCTTTTGCCTGACCAATTGTACCTTTACGGTAAACCGCTTCTGTCAATGATGGCCCGATATAAGAATAAGCAACTGTTGTAGCTCCGTCTGCCAATAAATTTTCAGCTTTTAAAGCATCAATCCACATTGCCCAGTCTTCACCTCCCATTACAGCAACTGTATTTTCAATATCTTCTTCGTTTGCCGGAGCAATTGAAACTTCAGAAACTTTTCCGGTATGAAAATCTACTGTTTTATTTGTAAAAGTTTGTCCGATTGGTTTTAAAACTGAACGGTGCAAAACTCCTGTTACAGGATGTTGACGCACTGGAGAAGCTAAACTGTAAATTACAAGATCAACTTGTCCTAAATCTGCTTTAATTAAATCTAAAGTTTCTCTTTTTATTTCGTTTGAAAAAGCATCTCCATTAATACTTTTTGCATATAGACCTGCTTTGTGAGCTTCTGTTTCAAAAGCTGCAGAATTATACCATCCTGGTGAAGCTGTTTTTCCTTCAACTGGTGGTTTTTCAAAGAAAACTCCAATTGTTGCAGCATCAGATCCAAAAGCACTTGTGATTCTTGAAGCTAAACCAAATCCAGTAGAAGCTCCGATAACTAACACTTTCTTTGCTCCAGCAATTGGACCTTTTGATTTTATATATTCTATTTGATTTTTAACATTTTGCTCGGCTCCTTTTGGGTGAGATGTCAAGCAAATAAATCCTCTCATTCTAGGTTCTATAATCATTTTTTTCCTTTTTATTCGTAATTAAGTCATTCTCTCTTTATCAAAGAAGAACTAACCTATTAACGTTTGTTTAATTAGCTTTAAGATGACAAATATAAATTATTTCTTTAGTTCAACAAGGCTTTAGCATGATTTAAAGCCGAATCCGAAACAACTGCTCCTGATAACATTTGAGCAATTTCTACAACTCTTTCGTCCTGAGACAAAAGTCTCAACTCTGATTGTGTATCGTCGTCAACTGTAGATTTCGAAACTTTAAAATGTGAATCTCCTTTTGCTGCTATTTGAGGTAAATGCGTAATGGCGAAGATTTGCATTTTTGCGCTCATTTCCTTCATTATCTCTCCCATTCGAATAGCAATTTCTCCGGAAACTCCTGTATCAATTTCGTCAAAGATTAAGGTTGGTAACTTTGAATATTGTGCCAAAATCGCTTTGACAGCCAACATTATACGAGACATTTCTCCTCCTGAAGCTACTTTTTTCAATAAACCAAAATCAGTTCCTTTATTTGCAGAAAACAAAAATTGCAACTCTTCTTTTCCATTATTGAAATAGGTTTCAGATGGCAATAATTCCATATTAAAACGGACATTTGGCATTCCTAAAGTTTCTAATATCGAAACTAATTGATTCGATAAAACCGGAATTGCTTTTATTCTTTCCTCATGAATTGTCGCAGAAAAAGCATCTAATTCTGAAGTTTTTTGTTCTATTGATTTTGATAAAATTGCTATTTCGTCTTCAATATTATCCAATTCCAGTACTTTATTTTCCAAGCCTGCCTGAATTTGTAATAATTCTTCTACAGTTTTAACCTGATGTTTTTTCTGTAAATTATAAATCAACTGCAATTTTTGACCTACTAATTCTAATTGCGCCGGATCATTTAACAATTTTTCTGATGCATTTTGCAATTCTTTCGAAACATCGTCAACCTCAATTGCTACACTTGTAATTCTTTCGAATAAACTTTGATATTCCGGCGAAAATGTCGTGATTTTTTGCAAGGAAGCTTTAATTTCATTTAGATTATGAAAAACGCCAAATTGCTCTTCATTGGCAATTACCAATGATTTATCAATTGATTCTTTAATAATTTCAACATTATTCAGTTTCTCATAATCAGCTTCTAATTCTTCTTGCTCGCCTGATTTTAATTTTGCAACAACCAATTCATTCAATAAAAAAGTATTGTATTCCAATTCTTTTCCTGAATCGCTTTGTTTTTTTAATAAAGCATTCAGTTTAGTTTTATCTGATTTATACTCTTTCAGTAATTTTTGATACGATAATATTGTTTCTCCATTATTTGCAATTGCATCAATAATTTTAAACTGAACACTTTCGTCTGATAATTCCTGTGTTTGCTGTTGCGAATGTATATCAATCAAAAACAAACTTAAATCTTGCAATTCCTGAAGATTTACCGGACTATCATTTATAAATGCACGAGATTTTCCCGAAGGCAAAATTTCGCGTCTAATTATAGTTTCGTCTTCGTAATCAAGATCGTTGCTTTCGAAAAATTCTTTTAGATTGTATTTAGAAATTTCAAAATGTGCTTCAATTACACATTTTTCTTCTTTGTTTTTTAATGACGTAAGATCAGCTCTTTTTCCTAAAACAAGTCCAATTGCACCTAATATAATTGATTTCCCCGCACCTGTTTCACCTGTAATTATAGAAAAACCTTTTGAAAAATCAATAGCTAGTTTTTCAATTAGAGCATAATTTTTAATTGACAGCGAAGTAATCATAGAGAAAATTTGTAAAAATAAAAGTTAATGATGGGTGTGAAATTAAATAATTAAAATTTAATTTGCGACCATTTTGTAGAATTCAATGGTGAGACTTTATTCAAAACGTCTGTTAAATCTGTAACAGGAATACTTGGGCCTCCTGAAAATATGGAAACGATTTCATCTGATTTTGCATCAAAAAATACTCTCGTCAAAAAAGCATTGGGTTTTACAGTGCTAAATCGACCAATAATAAGAAGCGCATCTTTTATTTTTTCTTTTGATGCTTTCAAATCCTGACTCATCAAATCTAAACCTGTATGATAAGCATACATCACCTGACGCAAATCACTATACATTGGCGAAATCATATCGTTTATTAAATAGTAACGATTTTGAATTCCATCAGATTGACTCCATCCTTTAGATCCTCCTTGTTGGGCAACATTTGCAATATTTTGAGCAGTTTCCAGATATTGATTTCCGGCTCCCATTTGAAAAGTATCCGCATCCATTCCAAGAATCAAATAACTATAAAAAGAAACAACAGAAACTAAATTCGAATCAAATGTTGTTGGATTAAACAACAATGGCTCATACTCTGTATATCTGAAATTAAAATCTTTATCGTTATAATTTAAAACAGGAGAAGAATAGGTAGAATTGAAAATCAACCGAGATGATTGTACCTGGATAGTTCCTGAAAACTGATCTGAACTATTAGAAGACAATGTAATATACATTGAACAATTGATACGTTCGTTTTGTTTCAGAACTGATCCTGTCCAATCTGTTTTATTCACAAATTCAGCCAAAGAAGTCTGAAGTGTTTTAAAAACCTGCTGATTGGGATTTGGTAATCTTTCTGTGTTAATAGTAACAGTACAATTTAGCTGTTGTGCCTGCGTAAAGCCAAAAATAAAGAAAACTAAAAATGTAACTATTTTATTCATACGAAAGTTAATTTGGGTTCTACTACAAAAGTAATACTATTCTTGCTTTTAATTCGTATTTTAACTCTTTATGATTTCACAAAATGCGAAACAACTTTGTTTAAAATATCAACAGCTACAAATTCTTTTGATTTCAATTCCATTGGTTCAATTTTAAAATCTTTATCAATAAAGGTAACTTTATTGGTTTCTTTTTTAAAACCGGCTCCTTCATCTTGTAAGGAATTTAAAACAATCAAATCTAAGTTTTTTTTCTGAATTTTCAACTTAGCATTCTCAATTTCATTTTCGGTCTCTAAAGCAAAACCTATTAAGAATTGATTCTTTTTGATTGCACCCAATGATGCCAAGATATCTTTTGTCTTTTCTAATTCGATTGTAAAATCATCAGCTGCTTTTTTAATCTTTTGCAAAGCCACAACTTTAGGTTTGTAATCTGCAACGGCTGCTGCCGCAATTGCCACATCAACATCATTAAAATGTAAATGGCAAGCATCATACATATCTTGCGCCGAAACTACATTGATAACTTCAACCAGCTTATTTTTTGCCTTAAAATGCGTTGGTCCTGCTACTAAAATTACCTGCGCTCCTAAATTAGCTGCTTCATTTGCAATATCAAACCCCATTTTTCCCGAAGAATGATTTCCTATAAAACGTACAGGATCTATCGCTTCGTATGTTGGTCCGGCAGTAATTAGTATTTTTTTTCCTTTAAGAGGTAATTTACTTTCTAAATCGGCTTCAAGAAAAGCAACGATATTCTCTGGTTCTGCCATTCGGCCTTCTCCTGATAAACCACTTGCTAATTCTCCGTTTTCAGCAGGAATCATTACATTCCCGAATTGCTTTAAAGCAGCAAAACTGGATAAAGTAGACGGGTGTTTATACATATCCAAATCCATTGCCGGAGCAAAGTAAACGGGGCATTTTGCCGATAAATAAGTTGCTATTAAAAGATTATCACAGTTTCCGGTCGTCATTTTCGACAATGTGTTAGCTGTTGCCGGAGCAATTAACATTAAATCAGCCCAAAGTGCCAAATCAACATGATTATTCCAGACAACATCTTCATCGTCCTGATTAAAGAAACTTGAATGTACAGGATTTTTTGATAACGTAGATAACGTAAGTGGGGTTACAAAATCCTTAGAAGCAGGTGTCATTATCACTTGGACATGTGCACCTGCTTTTATAAAAAGTCGTACTAATGAAGCTGTTTTATAGGCTGCGATTCCACCGGAAACTCCTAGTAAAATCTTTTTCCCGTTTAAAACTGACATTTATACTATATTATTTTATTATTTGTTTGAACCTCTGTGGTAAGTTTTACCATCTAACCATTCTTGTACTGCTAAAGCGTGTGGTTTAGGTAATTTTTCGTAAAATTTAGAAACTTCAATTTGCTCTTTATTTTCAAAAACTTCTTCAAGACTGTCATTGTAAGTAGCAAACTCTTCTAATTTTTCAGTTAATTCTTTTTTAATTTCAGAATTAATTTGATTTGCTCTTTTAGCCATAATGGTAATTGCTTCATACACATTTCCTGTTGGCTCTTCAATAACTGTTTTATTGTAAGTTATTGTATTTACAGGAGCATTCGTCTTTTTTAAATCCATGACTTTATTTTATTTTAGTAAATTTTTGTAAATCAGTATCAACTCTAGCATTCATTTCGTCTGCTTTCACTTTGTATTTTGTAGCGCTGTTGAACTTTATTAAGTTATTGTAAGCTGCTTTTGCAACATTTAAACGTTCTTCCATTTTTGAAGGAACACTATTTATTGCCAATTTGTATGCTGAATCATATTTATAGAACAACGCATCTTCTTTGAATGGTGTTCCCGGAAAATCAGCGATAAAATTATCAAATGCAATCAATGCTGATTTATAATCAGAAATCGTATTGTATCCTTTAGCATTTTCGTATGCTTTTTTCTCTAGTTTACCGCTCAAAATTTTAACAGCTTCATTTGCCTGAGCAATATATTCAGAGTTTGGATAGTTATCAATAAACGCTTGTAATTTCTCCAGAGCTTTTACTGTATCTGTTTGATCCAAACTATAAACAGGAGCTAATTTTGAATAGCTAAAAGCACCAAGAAAAGCTGCTTCCTGAACTTTCTCACTACGCGGATATCCTGAAACAAAGCTTTCGAACTGGTAACCAGCCAAATAATATTGCTTTGACTTATAATAAGACTGAGAAAACATATAAAATAATTTCTCTGCCTGAGGTTTACCTCTATATGTAGGCGCTAATTGCTCAAAAAGACGGATCGCTTTTGAATATTTTCCTGCATCATACATCTTTGTTGCTACATCAAACTTCGCCGCAACATCTTCATTTTTCAATGCTTTTTGGTAATCACTACAAGAACAAAAAAGGACAACAACAATTAATAGAGATACTATTTTTTTCATTTTCTTACTTTTATTATGATTTCTTAGACAATTATGCCAAAGCAAAATCACACCGAAGTTCCGGTGGCAAATTTAGTTATTAATTTAGCTACTACAAAATATTTTTTTGGTATAATAAAATACCGGTAATCTTACTGTTATTTAATGCTATTTTTAACAAATTCATTCAATCTGTTTGCCAGAGATTCGTCTACAGTTACTAATGGTAAACGCACAACATTCTCAGCAATATCAAGGGCTTGAAAGATTTGTTTGATTCCGGCAGGATTTCCCTGTTCAAAAATCATATCAATACAATCTGATAAAAAGTATTGTGTTTTAAATGCTTCATTTACTTTTCTGTTCAGTCCTAAACGGATCATTTCTGAAAATTCTTTCGGAAAACCTTGTCCAATTACAGAAATTACTCCTGCTCCACCAGCCAAAACAATTGGCAATGCAATCATATCATCTCCTGAAATTACAAGAAAATCTTTTGGTGCATTTTTTATCAATTGCATAGCCTGAGCCAAATCTCCTGCAGCTTCTTTTATTGCCACAATATTAGTAAATTCTTTTGCCAAACGCACTACTGTTGCCGGTAACATATTACTTGATGTTCTTCCAGGAACATTATATAAAATCACCGGAATTGGTGATGCTTCTGCAATTGCTTTAAAATGCTGATAAATTCCTTCTTGCGTTGGCTTATTATAATAAGGAGAAACAGAAAGAATGGCATCAAAAGCTGAAAAATCTCCAGTTTTTAATTCTTCTACAATTTGCATTGTATTATTTCCTCCAACTCCAAGAACTAAAGGCAATCTTCCTTTATTGACATCGATTACTGTTTTTATAACCAATTCTTTTTCGGATTGTGTTAAGGTAGCATTTTCTGCTGTTGTCCCCATAACTACAAGATATTCAACTCCTCCATCGATCGAAAAATTAACGATACGTTGTAAAGCTTCGATATCTACTGAAAAGTCTTTTTTAAATGGGGTCACAAGCGCAACACCAGTTCCTATTAATGATTGCATATTCTACTTTATGTTTTATTTTATACTCTTTAAATACTTAAACAATTCTGTTACGAAAAGTTTATAATCCTCTATAGCAGTATTCATCATCCAGCGGTTTAAACTTTTATCAACTGATGAAAATCCTACTTTAAATTTAGCTTTTGATTTACTGGTTATCATCATCAAAATCACTTTTTCGATATTATAATAACTAATCAAAAGATCAAATTCTGTATCTGTAAACTCATTCAGAAAATCTTCTGTAATCTCTGCGTTCCATTTGATATGTTTTTTACCAAAAGTAGGCTTCGAATACGTTTCTTTCTGCTTAAATTTATCTCTGTACGCAACAACTTTTATACTCTCAGGCGATATTCCTTGTTGTATTAATTCGTTTATTAACTCTTGCGAATGACTAAAATCACTCTCATCAATCAATAAACCAATTGTTTGTATATTGCTTGTAAAGACTTCGTTTTTGACATTATTCAGGTTATTTTTTAATGATTTTTTTACAAAAAATTCCTTTATATAATTTAAAAACATAGTACTTTTACCAGATTACAAAATTAATTATTTAAGTCGCATTTAAGATGGTAAAACTAAAAAAGTATAACGGAGTTTTAAAACTTTTTGTTATATTCTTAACACTTTTTTTTATATTTTCCTGTAGTCAGAAAAATTATAATTTAACGAAGATAGAAGGAAAACAGCTTCCAATTACAGAAAAGGGTGCAGAAACTCCTGAAATTGAAAAATTTATAAAGCCATATCGCGATCATATCAACAAAGACCTGGACAGCGTACTTGCTTATTGTCCTGAAACTCTCGATAAAAGTACGGGAAAATGGCAAACAAGTATCGGAAGTTTATTAGCTGATGTTTGTGTAGAACGTGGAAATCTTGTTTTTAAAGCCCGCGAGAAAAAGACCATTGATCTATGTTTATTAAATCATGGTGGAATTCGTGCTATTTTACCTAAAGGTAATGTTACGACAAGAACTGCTTTTGAAATTATGCCTTTTGAAAACAATCTGGTTGTTGTAGCTTTAAAAGGACAACAAATTCTGGATATAGCTGCTTACATTATTAAGGAGAAAAAACCTCAACCATTATCAGGAATGACTTTTACGATTGCAAAAGATAATACTGCAAAAAACATTTTGATTCAGGGAAAACCTCTTGATCTTAATACTGTTTATTATGTTGCAACAAATGATTATCTGGCAAATGGTGGTGACAGCATGACTTTCTTTGCTAAAGGTGTTCAGAAATTTGATTTGAATTATAAATTGAGAGACGTATTGATTGATTATTTTAAAGAAGTTGATACAATTCCGATATCAAAAAATATCAGAATTACAGAAGAATAAAAAGAGTTAGC
The DNA here is from genome assembly GCF_004339525.1 of Flavobacterium sp. 90. NCBI lineage: Bacteria > Pseudomonadati > Bacteroidota > Flavobacteriia > Flavobacteriales > Flavobacteriaceae > Flavobacterium > Flavobacterium sp. 90. Next base: position 6,254,113 of record NZ_SMGE01000001.1, read on the forward strand.
CACGAATTTCACGAATTTACACGAATTCCAATTGTAAAAATTCATTATGAATTTGAGCGAATTCAAAAAAATCTAATTCGTGTAAATTCGTGAAATTCGTGGCAAAGAAAAAGCATTAGCAAATTACAGTTTTCGTAAAAAAATATAAAATGAAAAGAAGAGAATTTATCGAAAAAACAGCCGCAAGTACAGCCTTATTAAGTTTAGGTTTGTCATTAAGCAGTTTTGAAACTAACGATATAAAACACTTAACGATTCTTCATACTAATGATGTTCACAGCCATATTGATCCTTTTCCAGCTGATGATCCTCGTAATCCTAATAAAGGTGGCGTTTCAAGAAGAGCCGCTCTTATTGAAACAATTCGTAAAGAAAATCCAAATGTGCTGTTATTAGATGCAGGAGATATTTTTCAGGGAACTCCATATTTCAATTATTACGGTGGTGAACTTGAATTTAAGTTGATGAGTATGATGAAATATGACGCATCAACTATTGGAAATCACGATTTTGACAATGGTCTTGATGGTTTGTATGCGCAAATGCCTCATGCTACTTTTGAATTTATCAATTCTAATTATGATTTTAAAAATACGGTCATGAACGGACTTGTAAAACCTTATAAAATTTTCAACAAAAACGGAATTAAGGTTGGTGTTTTTGGTGTAGGAATTGAACTAGCAGGATTGGTTGATAAACAAATGTATAAGGAAACCGTTTATAATGATCCTGTTGAAATTGCTCAGGATATGACGCAATTACTAAAAAAACAGGAAAAATGTGATTTGGTTATTTGTCTTTCGCATTTAGGTTATAAATATAAAGATGACGAATCTAAAATTTCTGATTTAAAATTTGCGGCACAAACTCAGGATATTGACTTGATTATTGGCGGACATACACACACTTTCTTAGACAAACCAACAGTTGTAAAAAATAAAGCGCAACAAGATGTTTTGGTGAATCAAGTAGGTTGTTATGGAATTAATTTAGGAAGAATAGATTTTTACTTTGACAAAGACAAAGCGCATACTAATCAGGGGAAATCAATTGTTGTATAATACTTTCTTCTGAATTCTGGCTTTTTCAAGAAAGTATTCGACCATAAAAAAGTATCCTAAAATTTGTGTTACATCACGAATTAAAACTAAAACTACGGAATAAGAAAAGTATTCATTGAAGATGTAAAAAATATCTGAGAAGATATAACTAATCGCCATTAGCGACATTAACAATGCAAGATGAGTTCCTTTTGTGATGTAACTTATAAAGGAGAAACAGCTTAAAATACTGAGAACGATTCCGTAGAAAGTATAGATTATATTGAATTTTTTCATGCTGTCGAGTTGTAAACTCAGCACTGAAACAAGCAAATAAACAATAAAAATAACGACGATAGAAATTGGCAAAATATCTTTTTTTGCCAATTTTATCCGTTCGTGTTCCCGCATAAAAAGTTTCACTATCAGAAGATAAACTACTAAGAAACTTAATACTCCACCAATTTCCGAAACTTCGATAGCCATTAAATCGAATACCTGACCTACAAAACAAAACAGAAATATTAATCCTTCTGTTTTTCCTATTTTAAATTCGCTGCTAATTAAGTAATAAATAAAAATAGACGGTAGTACAATCGCTTTTGCATAAACACCCAAAAAATCTTGTCCCGTCCAATCAAAGATGATTGTAAACAGTAATGCTAAAAAGAATAAAATCAACGATGGTTTATTCGCTTTCATTTAGTTTGTTTATAAAATCTTGCTCTGACAATATCGGAATATTTAATTTATTCGCTTTTTCTAATTTTGCCGGTCCCATATTATCTCCTGCAACTACAAAATCAGTTTTAGCAGAAATCGAACTTCCTACTTTCCCGCCATTATCTTCAATGGTTTTCTTTAAATCATCTCTTGAGAATTGGGCAAAAACTCCAGAAACTACAAATGTTTTTCCGATAAATTTCTCGGTAGCATTTGGATTTATTTTTTCTACAATTTCAAATTGAACGCCGTGATTTTTCAAACGTTCAATTATTGTTTTATTTTCTTCGTTTTCAAAAAATTCAATTACACTTTTAGCAATTCGTTCTCCAATTTCATCAACCAAAATTAAATCCATTAAAGAAGCTTTGCTTAGAGCATCAATATTTTTGTAATGTTTCGCTAATTTTTTAGCTACGGTTTCTCCAACAAAACGAATTCCAAGCGCAAATAAGACACTTTCGAAAGGAATTTCTTTTGATTTTTCAACTCCTTTTACCAAGTTTTCAGCCGATTTTTGCGCCATTCTTTCCAGATGCAAAATATCTTCGACTTTTAATTCGTATAAATCAGCATAATTGTGAACTAAATCATTTTTGAAAAGTAAAGCTACCGTTTCTCCTCCAAGTCCTTCAATATCCATTGCTTTTCTTGAAATATAATGCTGAATTCGTCCAATAATTTGCGGAGGACATCCGTAAAAATTAGGACAATAATGGTTTGCTTCGCCTTCGTTTCTAACCAATTCGGTTTGACATTCCGGACAATGTGTAATATATTGTGTTGCTTCTGAGTTTTCTGGTCTTTGTGATAAATCTACTGCAATAATCTTAGGAATAATTTCACCTCCTTTTTCAACAAAAACGGTGTCATTTATTCTTATATCCAATTTTTCAATTTGGTCTGCGTTGTGCAAAGAAGCTCTTTTTACAATAGTACCTGCCAATTGTACCGGCTCTAAATTTGCGACCGGAGTAATTGCTCCTGTACGACCAACTTGGTACGAAATTGATTTTAATTTGGTCGAAACTTGTTCTGATTTAAATTTATAAGCAATTGCCCAACGAGGAGATTTTGCTGTATATCCTAATTCTTCCTGATGTTGAATGCTGTTTACTTTTATAACAACTCCATCTGTTTCATAAGGCAAATTATGACGGTGTACATCCCAATAATCAATGAAGTCAAAAACTTCTTGCATATTGTTAACCAATTTTGCTTCGTTTGGCACTTTGAATCCCCAATTTCTGGCTGATTCTAATCCTTCATATTGTGTAGAAAATGGCAAATTATTTCCAGTTACAAAATACAACAAACATTCTAATGGACGTTTTGCAACCTCAGCGCTGTCTTGTAATTTTAAACTTCCTGAAGCTGTATTTCTTGGATTTGAATAAGGTGTTTCTCCTATTTCAATTAGTTCCTGATTCATTTTTTCGAATCCAGCAAATGGCAGAATAATTTCGCCACGAATATCAAATCTCTCCGGATAATTTCCTTTTAACTGTAAAGGAACTGATTTTATGGTTTTGATATTATTGGTTACTTCATCTCCCTGAAAACCGTCTCCGCGTGTTAAAGCCTGAACTAATTTTCCGTTTTCATAGGTTATACTTATTGATGCTCCATCATATTTCAACTCGCAAGTATATTGCAAAGTGACGTTTCCTAATACTTTCTGGATTCGGGTTTCCCAATCCAATAAATCCTCTTTAGAATAAGAATTGTCCAGCGAATACATTCGAGATTGATGCGCGATCGTCTTAAAATTCTTTGTAACGGTTCCTCCTACTCGCTGTGTTGGCGAGTTCTCGTCGAAAAATTCCGGATGTTTGTTTTCTAAATCTTGTAATTCTTTTAGTTTAATATCAAAGTCATAATCAGAAATTGTGGCGTTATCCAACACATAATAGTTGTAATTGTGCTGATTAAGTTCGTTTCGTAATGCCTGGATTGTTTCTTGAATATTCATAAGATAATAAAATGATACTGGTTGTAATTTAGAATAATTGAATATCAAAATTAGGATTTTTTTTTGTTCAAAAACACTAAAAACCTAAAGTTTTATAAAATCAAAAATCAAGCTGCAAAACGATGCAGCCTGATTTTCTTCTTGTCCATTATTCTTAAAAAAGAATTAATAAAAACCAACTTCCAAATGGTTTCTGAGTTCTATACTTTGTTACTGATAATCAGATTATTAGATTGCAAATATAAAACTATTTCTGGATAATAATAAAGTCTGAGCGTCTGTTTACTAAATGTTCGGCTTCGGTACATTTTACACCGTTTTTACATTTATTAATTATTCGGCTTTCACCATAACCTATCGCGCTTTCTATTCTTGAAGGATCTATATCCTGCGAAACGATATAATCACGAGTCGATTTGGCTCTGTTATCAGATAATTTTAAATTATAAGAATCTTTCCCACGAGAATCTGTGTGTGATTCTATCTTGATTCTGATATTTGGAAATTTTTTCATGATAAAAACTACCTTAGTCAATTCTTCAATTGCCAATGGTGTAATATCAAACTTATCGTAATCAAAATAAATTGGGTTAACATCTACTTTTTCAACTCCTTTTTTCTTAACTACCAAATCATCGTAATTGCTAAGTTCGAAGTTTACATCTTTAATTTCGCCTTCGTTTTCCATCGTAGTTTCAACGGTTTTTTCGTCACTGCTATAATTTGGCTTAGCCGCAATCATTTTAACTACTTTCCCGCAAGGCACTACGATTGCATATTTACCATCGTAATTTGTTTTTGTTTCACCAAGAATCTCACTATAAGAGTTGTACGCCATAACGGAAACATCTGTAAGTGGCAATTTTGTTTTTCTGTCAAATGCCGTACCTGAAATGTTTTGATTACAAACCGGTTTTCCTTTTGTGAAAGAATAGATGTCATCATCTCCTTTGCCTTCGGCTCTGTTTGATGAAACATAACCATAACTGTCTGTTTTATCAATTACAAAAGCAAAATCGTCTTTGTTACTATTTATAGGACCTCCTAAATTTTTTGGAGTTGTAAAAGTTCCATCGGCTAAAAAATTGCTTTCATAGACATCTAAATCTCCCCATCCGTAATGCCCGTCTGAAGAAAAATAAAGTACTCCGTTTCGGTAAAAAGGAAAAACTTCGTTACCTATTGTATTAATTTTTGGTCCCAAATTCACCGGAGAACTCATTGTTCCGTCATTGGCAATTTTTACATAATACAAATCGGTTTCACCATAACCTCCGGGCATATCTGATGCAAAGAAAAGATATTGTCCGTCGTCGCTCAAAGAAGGATGACCAACTGAATAATCATCACTATCAAAGAAAACTTTCTGCGGATTATCTAACTTATTATCTGCTATGGTGCCTTTTATGATCTGAAAATTATTGACTTTGTCCTGATCAATAACCAATTTATTTTTCTTTACAATATTGGTAGAATAATAAATTGTTTTTCCGCTGGCATCAAAACTCGCTGTTGCTTCGTGATACTTGGTCATAATATTTGGAAGAAATACTGTTTCGTTAAACAAACTTCCATCTGCAGGATTCCTCTCGGCAACATACAAACTTAGAAACGGCTGATTGTTCCAACTGTATAGTTTTTCACCGAATTTTGTTGTGTCTCTTGCAGATGTAAATACTACTTTGTCTCCAAAAAAAGAAGCTCCAAAATCAGATTTACTGGTATTAATATCTAAATTTTTTATGTTATAAAGAGATTTTGTTTTTGCCAGACTATCCATTTGTGCCTTTTGAGCAACATAACGATTGATCTCATTTTTATCTCCTTTTTTATTCAGATATTCTTTTGTGATTTTATCTGCTTCATCATAATCCATAACGGCTTTCATAGTTTGGATGTAACGCAAATAGTAAATATCAGTTAAGTTGTTGCCTTGTACTTCGTATAATTTTCTATACCATTTTAATGCATTTCTGGCATCTGAAATAAAATAATACGAGTCGGCAGCATTCTTTAACGTTTGAGCGGATGGATTTTTTATGTTTTGTAGAATTTCCTCATATGCTTTTGAAGCATCCAGATAGGAATAATCTCTAAACAAGGCATCCGCTTTCTTTAAATTCGTCTGAGCAAAACCAAATGTAAAACTCAATACGAAACTTAGGATATATATTTTTTTCATAGGTTGTACTTTTAGAAGAATCGAGGAGATTTAATTTTGCTTTCACCCTTATTGAACTGATACTTTAAGATGAATTCATGTGTTCCATCATTGTATTTATTCAATTGACTTACTGTATAATCAAAAGCATATCCAAGATAGAAGCTTTTTGATATTTGAAAACCTGCCAGGATACTTACAGAATCGTCTGTTCTGTAAGAAGCTCCTATTACAAATTTTTCTACAATCATAAAATTCGCCGAAATATCAGCAGAAAGTGGTGCTCCACTAACTGCCTTTACTAAAAATGCCGGTTTAAATTTTAAATTTGGATTCAAATCAAAAACATAACCTCCCATTAAATAATAATGTAACCTGTCGTAATTAATAGATTCCTGAACGTCACTATAATAATCACTTTGAATAAAGCTTGGAATTGAAAATCCTAAATACCATTTATTAGTATAATAGTAAACTCCTGCTCCAACGGCTATTTTTGCTTGGTTATCAATATTTTGATTTAGCAAAACATCATTATTATCATAATATCTCCCTTTTGACCAATCTATGTTCAACATTCTCATACCAGCTTTTAACCCGAAGGCTAATCTTTTTTCGTAACCAAGTGGTATCGAATAAGAGAAGTTTCCGTCAAGATATAATTCGTTTGATGGACCAATTTTGTCATTAACGACGCTTAATCCTAAACCAATTTTCTCATTTCGAAGCGGTGATTGAATGGAGAATGATTGTGTTTCCGGTGCTCCGGAAATACCAACCCATTGTGAACGGTGCAAAAGTGTAGCTTCTAATGCGCCAGTAGACCCAGCATAAGCTGGATTTACGGCCATTGTGTTATACATATACTGTGTGTATTCAGGATCCTGTTGCGCACTGGCGCAAACCGTGATAAAAGAACATATTAAAATAAAATATGTTTCTAATGATTTTATATATAGTTTCATAACGATACTTATTTAGTTTAATTAATTAGATGATTAATAGCACAGTTATCTCATTATAGATAACCATCCTTTTTTAACCGTTCCATCTCCAATGGTTATCACATAAAAATAAGTACCTGTTGGCAACATATCTCCTCTATTAACAACTCCTGATACATTGGCAGTTCCGTCCCAATCATTTTCATAATGTTGTTTACTATATACTAATGAACCGTATCTGTTAAATACTTTCAACTCGTTATTTGGATATGTGTCAATACAATCAATTCTAAAGAGGTCATTTGATCCATCATTATTTGGAGTGAACTCATTATAAACTGTCAAACAAATTGGTTCTACCGTAGCAGACGCCGAGTTATTTGATGTATCAACATCTAATGGAGTTGAAATTTCGACAGTGGCAACATTTGTATAAGTACCGCTTGGTAAAACTTCTGCAGTAATTGTAAGTACAACACTTTGTCCTGAATTCAAATTTGGAATTGTCCATAATCCTGTTTTTGGATCATATGTTCCTAATGTTGTATTAGAACTTACTAAATTGTATCCGCTAGGTAATAAATCACTAACTAGAGTATTGATAAAACTACCTTCTCCAACATTGTTTACTGTAACGGTAAAGGTTACTACATCACCAAAATTTGGTGTTGGGTTGCTAACTGTGTTGGTTATAGTTATATCTGAACATGTGGCAACTGTAACATTCAGTGATTTAGTTGTTGTATCACCGCAGTTATTTATATAAGTTACCTCAACTTTACCCGGTCCAATATCTGACCATGAAACTGTTACAGATCCATCTGTTGTTCCTCCGCCTGAAACTATTGTTCCGTTAGTAATTGACCATACATAATTTGATTTTCCGTTTGCTATAGAATAAGTAACTCCTTTGAAAACACATGGTGTATCGTCTGTAGTTGCTATTTGTACTAAAGCATCGTTCTCAAAATTAATAGTAACTCCCAATCTAGTAGCGCTCGCACAACCATTTGTTGTGTTGCTTAAAGCACTTGCATAATAAGTAGCTGCTATCAATGGTGTATTTGCTGCTAATGGTGTTCCGCCTGTTGCAGTTGCATACCAAACAACGTTAGGTTCGTTTACCAGAATGTTTGCTATAGTTGGCAATGCTGATAAACAGAATGTTTGTGTTGTATTTGGTGTTGTAATAATACCTGGTGTATTTACTTTTACTACAACTGCTAATCTTACAGGATTTTCACAACCTGTAGCGCTTGAAACCACTCCGTAGTATGTTCCGGAAGCTAAAGCTGTCGTTGCAGGAATTGCTGTTCCGCCAGTTGCTGTACTGTACCAAATTACATTTGCTTCGTTTACCTGAATATCAGAAACTTTTGGTGCATTTGTTGAACAAAAGTCTTGAGAAGCATCTGTCGTTGTTGGCGTAGGACTTGGTCCTGAAACTGTAACAGTAACTTTCAAACGAGTTGTGCTTTCACATCCTGATACCGGATCTTTTATGTTTCCGTAATAAACACCAGTTGTTAAAGCAGTTGTCGGTGCAATTGCTGTTCCGCCTGTTAAAGCTGTATACCAAATTACATTAGGTTCGTTTACCTGAATGCTTGCAAATGTTGGTGCACTTACTGTACAGAAGCTTTGAGCTGCATTAGTTGTTGTTGGATTAACTGTGTTTCCAATAGTAATTGTAACTTTTAATCTTGTGTTACTTTCACAACCCGTTACCGGATCTTTTATGGCTCCAAAATAATCTCCATTTGCTAATGCTGTTGTTGGTGCAATCGCTGTTCCGCCTTTTAATGTGGCATACCAAACTACGTTACTTTCATTTACCTTAATATTAGAAACTTTAGGAGAATCACCTGAACAGAAAACCTGAGTTGTTGCTGTTGTTGTAGGTGTTCCAGGATCTTTTATACTAATAGTTACCAGTAAACGAACTGAGCTTTCACAACCTGTAGTTGCATCTTTTAGTGTTGCATAATAATTACCATTTGCCAATGCTGTTGTTGGAGCAATTGCTGTTCCGCCAGTTGCTGCATTGTACCAAACGACATTACTTTGGTTCACCTGAATATTAGCTACTGTTGGCGCATTTACTAAACAGAAATCTTGTGTTGTATCTGTTGTAGTTGGTGTAGCAGGATTTGTTACACTTACTGCGACTCTTAATCTTAATGCACTTTGACAAGTAGTTGCAGGATCTGAAATCGATGCGAAATAATTTCCTGTTGCTAAAGCTGTTGTTGGTGCAATTGCTGTTCCGCCTGTTGCTGTGGCATACCAAACTATACTTCCTGTTGTTGGTGTATCAACTTGAATATTAGCTACAGTTGGAGCATTTACTAAACAGAAATCTTGTGTTGTATCTGTTGTAGTTGGTGTTCCCGGATCAGTTACTTTAATCGTAATCGCTAATCTAACTTTACTTTCACAAGTAGTTGTTGGATTTTTGATTGATGCGTAATAAGTTCCTGTTGTCAATGCTGTTGTTGATGGAATTGCTGTTCCGCCTGTCGCTGCATTGTACCAAACTATATTTGCTGCAACTGCTGGACTTACGTCGATTGTTGCAAAAGTCGGAGCATTTACTAAACAGAAATTCTGAGCTGTTTTTGTAATTACTGGCGTTCCAGGATCTGTTACGTTAATTGTAATCGCTAATCTAACTTTACTTTCACAAGTTGTTGTTGGATTTTTAATTGCTGCATAATAAGTTCCTGAAGTCAATGCTGTGGTTGGAGCAATTGCTGTTCCGCCTGTTGCTGCACTGTACCAAACAATATTTGTCGCTGGACTTACGTCGATTGTTGCAAATGTTGGATTGTTGATCAAACAGAAATCCTGTGTTGTTTTAGTAATTACTGGTGTTCCAGGATCGGTTACGCTAATATTAATCGCTAATCTTACTTTACTTTCACAAGTAGTTGTCGGATTTTTGATCGATGCATAATAAGTTCCTGTTGTCAATGCTGTAGTTGGAGCAATTGCTGTTCCGCCTGTTGCTGCACTGTACCAAACAATATTTGTCGCCGGACTTACGTCGATTGTGGCAAATGTTGGATTGTTGATCAAACAGAAATCCTGTGTAGTTTTTGTAATTACTGGCGTTCCAGGGTCAGTTACGTTAATTATGATCGCTAATCTAACTTTACTTTCACAAGTAGTTGTTGGATTTTTAATCGATGCATAATAGGTTCCTGAAGTCAATGCTGTGGTAGATGGAATTGCTGTTCCGCCTGTTGCTGCATTGAACCAAATAATATTTGTCGCTGGACTTACGTCGATTGTGGCAAATGTTGGATTATTTATCAAACAGAAATCCTGAGTTGTTTTTGTAATTACCGGTGTTCCAGGATCGGTTACGCTAATTGTAATCGCTAATCTAACTTTACTCTCACAAGTTGTTGTTGAATTTTTGATCGCTGCGTAATAAGTTCCTGAAGTCAATGCTGTAGTTGGAGCAATTGCTGTTCCGCCTGTTGCTGCATTGTACCAAACTATACTTCCTGTTGCTGGTGTATTAACTTGAATACTAGCTACAGTTGGAGCATTTACTAAACAGAAATCTTGTGTAGTATCTATTGTGGTTGGTGTTCCAGGATCAGTTACGCTAATTGTAATCGCTAATCTAACTTTACTTTCGCAAGTTGTTGTTGGATTTTTAATTGATGCGTAATAAGTTCCTGATGTCAATGCTGTGGTTGGAGCAATTGCTGTTCCACCAGTTGCCGCACTGTACCAAACTATACTTCCTGTTGCTGGTGTATTTACCTGAATACTAGCTACAGTTGGAGCATTTACTAAACAGAAATCTTGTGTAGTATCTGTTGTAGTTGGTGTTCCAGGATCTGTTACGCTAATTGTAATCGCCAATCTAACTTTACTCTCACAAGTTGTTGTTGGATTTTTAATCGATGCATAATAGGTTCCTGAAGTCAATGCTGTCGTTGGAGCAATTGCTGTTCCGCCTGTCGCTGCACTGTACCAAACAATATTTGCTGCAACTGCTGGACTTGCATCAATCGTTGCAATTGTTGGATTGTTTATCAAACAGAAATCCTGAGTTGTTTTTGTAATTACTGGTGTTCCAGGATCTGTTACGCTAATTGTAATCGCCAATCTAACTTTACTTTCACAAGTTGTCGTTGGATTTTTGATCGACGCATAATAAGTTCCTGTTGTCAATGCTGTTGTAGATGGAATCGCTGTTCCGCCTGTTGCTGCACTGTACCAAACTATATTTGCTGCAACTGCTAGACTTACATCAATCGTTGCAAATGTTGGATTGTTTATCAAACAGAAATCCTGTGTTGTTTTGGTAATTACTGGTGTTCCAGGATCAGTTACGTTAATAGTAATCGCCAATCTAACTTTACTCTCACAAGTTGTTGTTGGATTTTTAATTGATGCGTAATAAGTTCCTGATGTTAATGCTGTAGTTGGAGCAATTGCTGTTCCTCCTGTTGCTGCACTGTACCAAACAATATTTGTCGCTGGACTTACGTCGATTGTGGCAAATGTTGGATTGTTTATCAAACAGAAATCCTGTGTTGTTTTTGTAATTACTGGCGTTCCAGGGTCAGTTACATTAATCGTGATTGCCAATCTAACTTTACTTTCACAAGTTGTTGTTGGATTTTTAATTGATGCGTAATAAGTTCCTGATGTCAATGCTGTCGTTGGAGCAATTGCTGTTCCGCCTGTCGCTGCACTGTACCAAACAATATTTGCTGCAACTGCTGGACTTACATCAATCGTTGCAATTGTTGGATTGTTTATCAAACAGAAATCCTGTGTTGTTTTGGTAATTACTGGTGTTCCAGGATCAGTCACATTAATAGTGATCGCTAATCTAACTTTACTTTCACAAGTTGTTGTTGGATTTTTGATCGATGCGTAATAAGTTCCTGATGTCAATGCTGTTGTTGGTGCAATTGCTGTTCCACCTGTTGCTGCATTGAACCAAATAATATTTGTCGCCGGACTTACGTCGATTGTGGCAAATGTTGGATTATTTATCAAACAGAAATCCTGAGTTGTTTTTGTAATTACTGGTGTTCCAGGGTCAGTTACACTAATTGTGATTGCCAATCTAACTTTACTCTCACAAGTAGTTGTTGGATTTTTGATCGATGCATAATAGGTTCCTGAAGTCAATGCTGTAGTTGGAGCAATTGCTGTTCCACCTGTTGCTGCATTGAACCAAATAATATTTGTCGCTGGACTTACGTCGATTGTGGCAAATGTTGGATTATTTATCAAACAGAAATCCTGTGTTGTTTTTGTAATTACTGGTGTTCCAGGATCAGTTACATTAATCGTGATTGCCAATCTAACTTTACTTTCACAAGTTGTTGTTGGATTTTTGATCGATGCATAATAAGTTCCTGAAGTCAAAGCTGTAGTTGGAGCAATTGCTGTTCCGCCTGTTGCCGCATTGAACCAAATAATATTTGTCGCCGGACTTACGTCGATTGTGGCAAATGTTGGATTGTTTATCAAACAGAAATCCTGTGTTGTTTTTGTAATTACTGGCGTTCCAGGATCAGTCACATTAATTGTGATTGCTAATCTAACTTTACTCTCACAAGTAGTTGTTGGATTTTTGATCGATGCATAATAAGTTCCTGAAGTCAAAGCTGTAGTTGGAGCAATTGCTGTTCCGCCTGTTGCTGCACTGTACCAAACAATATTTGTCGCTGGACTTACGTCGATTGTCGCAAATGTCGGTGCATTTACTAAACAGAAATCCTGTGTTGTTTTTGTAATTATTGGTGTTCCAGGATCAGTTACATTAATTGTAATCGCTAATCTAACTTTACTCTCACAAGTTGTTGTTGGATTTTTGATCGATGCATAATAAGTTCCTGAAGTCAATGCTGTAGTTGGAGCAATTGCTGTTCCGCCTGTTGCTGCATTGAACCAAATAATATTTGTCGCTGGACTTACGTCGATAGTCGCAAATGTTGGATTATTTATCAAACAGAAATCCTGTGTTGTTTTTGTAATTACTGGTGTTCCAGGATCAGTCACATTAATAGTGATCGCTAATCTAACTTTACTCTCACAAGTAGTTGTTGGATTTTTGATTGACGCGTAATAGGTTCCTGATGTCAATGCTGTAGTTGGAGCAATTGCTGTTCCGCCTGTTGCTGCATTGAACCAAATAATATTTGTAGCCGGACTTACGTCGATTGTGGCAAATGTTGGTGCATTTACTAAACAGAAATCCTGTGTTGTTTTTGTAATTACCGGTGTTCCAGGATCAGTCACATTAATTGTAATCGCTAATCTCACTTTACTTTCACAAGTTGTTGTTGGATTTTTGATCGAAGCATAATAAGTTCCTGATGTCAATGCTGTAGTTGGAGCAATTGCTGTTCCGCCTGTTGCCGCATTGAACCAAATAATATTTGTCGCCGGACTTACGTCGATTGTCGCAAATGTCGGTGCATTTACTAAACAGAAATCCTGTGTTGTTTTGGTAATTATTGGCGTTCCAGGATCTGTTACAGTTACAGTTACTAATAATCGAACTGAACTTTCGCAACCAGTAGCTGGATTTTTGATCGCTCCATAATAAGGACCAGTCACTAAGGCAGTTGTTGTTGCTAATGCTGTTCCTCCTGATGATGCTGTGTACCAAACTACATCTGCTTCATTTACCTGAAGACTTGCAACCGTTGGATTATTGATCAAACAAAAATCCTGAGTTGTATCATCAGTTGTTGGTGTAGCAGGATCGTTAACAATTATAGTTGCTGTTTTAAGTTCTCCATTTTTATTAGGACAAGTAGTACTGCTTGAAACAGCTACATAATAAGTAATAGGACTCATCGCAGTTGTTAAACCTGAAGCTGTCAAAACTCCTGTACCACTTATTGTATAAGTTACTCCGCCAATTACTCCATTTGTGATAGGCTGTGTTTTATTGGCATCTAAATACCATAAGAATACAGGACTTGTCAAAGTAGTTGTTGGTGTTAATACAGCATCTGTATCGTGACAAATTGTAGCATTGTCTACTACAATATCAGTTACAAGAGAAGTTGGAAGAATTGTAAATGTTACTAATTTTCTATCTGCAACTGCAGTTTCACAAAATTCATCTGAACTAAGTCCTACATAATAAGTATAGGTTCCGGGAACTAATCCTGTCAATACTAATTTAGAAGTTGTTTCGCCTGCAACCGCAACGCTTGTTGTTCCATTAAATTTATACCAGTGATATACCGGATTAGTAACTGTTGGTGTGGCAGCTAAAACCGCATCTAATGTTACTTTTCCGTCTTCGGCACAAATTATAGTACCATTTCCTCCGTTTATTGTCACATTTGCTATTTTAGCCGCAGGAGTTGTTGCTCTCACTATTACAGTAACTTCACCTCTTTCTAAAGCTGGGCAACCGTAACGAATTGGCTGAACATAATATTTATACGTACCGGCAGCCAATGTTGCAGGAAGTGTAAAAGTTTGACCACTGGCTACTACATTTCCTCCTGTTGGAGAATCATACCATGCATAATTCGCACACGCTTTTGGTGGAACCGTGAGCGTTATATCCGCTCCGGGACAGACTGTGATTTTATTATCAGGATCACCTCCTATGACTTCGGTATTCGTTACACGATCGATCGTATGAACTCTAAGTTGATCTAAAACACTTGCAACTCCTCCAAATGTAATAACAACTTTATCATATGGCTGAGTTTGAGGCGCAACAATTGTCATCGCCATTGTATCTCCTGAAAGTAATTTTAAAGTCAATAAACTGCTTGTGTTTTGTATTGGTGCACCAACCGCAATATTCCCTGAATAAAGCTGAATTGTGAATCCTGTAAGCAAATTAAGATTTAAAATTGTTCCCGGTTTTGAGATTGTAATTCTTAAACTATCACCAACCATAGATGGTGTTCTGAATTTAGTAGTAAGCTCAGCAGCAGCAAGTACTCCAACTCCGCTAAACATTGTAGCATAAGTAGCAACATCGCCATCAGCAACGTTCCAGGCATTAGAAACACCAACAGTAGATGTTAATGCTCCAACTCCCAAATCTCTTACGCCAAAGAAAATATCTTCGATATCACCTTTTCCACAAGCAATTTGAGTTACTTGTTTACTATAATGTGCATCATAAACATTGATATTTTGTGCAAGACTAAGCACAGATCCTAATTGCACTCTAATACCATCATAAGCCTGAGGTCCTGAAGTATTAGAAGGAACAAATGTATATTCAAATGAATTTTGACCTGGCAATAAGTTCAATAATGAACCTGATGCTGATTGTAAAGTTCCAATATCAATTGGATTATTAGAACCATCACGTTTCGTACCTACTACAGATATGCTTTGTCCAACTGCAACTGCACTATTGGCTAAGCCTAATTTTACTGTTACAGGAGTACCTTTTGGAATTGTTGTTGGCCATTGCAAGTTTTGCCATGTAGTTCCAATTCCTAAAAGTCCTAAACCAGTAGTTATAGTAGAGAATGTGCTTGGATCACCATCAACCGCCAAAGGTCCGTTTGTTACACCGCCAGTAAGAACAGATCCTGATAATTCTGTAGTAGCATAAACTCTTTCAAATAAAGGATCACAATCTACCGGATCAATAACACTAACAGTTACTGTCTGACTAGTGGTACAAAGTGCAGCACTAGTAGCAATTACTGTATAAGTATAAACGCCTACAGTATTAAGAATCCCTGTATTATTTGAAGGTAAAGCATTCCCTTGAGGATCATACCAGGTAATAGTTCCGTTTGATGTTGCAGCCAATGCCAGCGAAGATCCTTTTGTAATTACAATAGAACTTGTTACTCCAGTTAATGTTGGCAATGGATTTACTGTCACTACGACCGGTAACTTAACAGATGGACAAGCTGACCCGACTGTTTGAGCCTGAATTGAATACGTTCCGCTAAGTGTGATATTCGCCGCAGCCTGATCTGTTATCGGATTATTTGACGGATCAAAGAAAGTATAAGTTGTATTTCCTGTTGTATCAAAATTTGTAATCGCATCTTTTAGATTTACTTTTGCACAACCACTAAATGGAGTTTGAACTGTTAAAGCTGAACCTGTTGGATAATTTACAACAACTTGTTTTAAAGTTCCGTTTACATTCTCACAAGTTCCTCCGTTAAGAACAGAAACATAATAAGTATAAGGAGCATTAGCAGCAATAAGTCCGCTGATAGTTAATGCATCAGTTGTACCGTCTTTTACATAAGTTACTCCCGCTACAGTTCCTGAAGTAATCTCAGTTGTTTTATTTTGATCAGTATAATATTTAAATCTAGCCCCTGCTAATGCAGATGTTGGAGCCAATACAATACCTCCAGCACAAGAAGCAGTCAAAGGACTAGTAATTGTAATATCCGTATCTGTTGGAATAGGTAAAACATTAACCGTAACAGGTTGACGAACACTATTAATACAAGTTCCGCCACGAGTAGCTTCTAAATAATAAGTTGTAGTCGCACTTAATGGAAGAGTTGGATTAACAGCCACAATATTTCCTCCTGTTGGAGCATCATACCATGTAAAAGTTTCAGTTCCTGTAGACGAAGCCGTTAATGTTGCTGTTTGTCCTGCACAAATTGGAGCCGCTGCTCCAGTTATAATTGCATTTGGAAATCTATAAGAAGCTCCATAAACGTTTAAAGTAGTTAATAAGCCAACTAATGCTCCTAATCTAATGTCAACTCGATCAAATGCAGCATTTGTTGGAAAACTAACTTTAAATCTGTTTCCTGACAATACTTGCAAATTCAATAGACTATTGTTTACTGCAAGTCTCAGAAGATTTTCAGTACCTCCATTAGAAGTTCCTATACTTACAGATCCTAACAATGACAAATCAGCAAGACCTCCAGGTAATTCTAATTCGACATCAATAATATCTCCCGCCTGACCAGGTGTTAGAAAATTTAGTTCTTGTTGTATGTATGAATTAAGTACTCCCGCAGTTATAGTCAAAGAAGCAAAATTATTTGGATTTGCATCAACAGCGTTAGGTCCGTTACTACCATTACATAAAACACATAACAATCCAGGATCAACACTTATTGCTTGTGAACTTGGTTGTAAACAAGTACTAACCCCATTTGTCACCATTACATTAATCGCAGCTCTCGTAGTACTTTTACAATCCGATAATGTATTTACCGCTTCAACATAAAATGTTGTATTAGCAGTCAAAACCGGAGTAGTATAGGTATTACTTCCTGTGCCTTGTAAAAGAGTTCCTGCTGTTGGAGCATCATACCACATATATGTAACTCCCGCACTAGGTGCAACAGACAATATCGTACTCTGACCTGACTGAATAATAACACTTGAATTCGCTGGAACAGGTACCGAAGGTCTTGCATTTACATTTACAGTAACCGGTGTACGCGTTGGACTCAAACAACTTCCAATTACAGCTTCAACATGATAAGTTGTTGTAGCTGTTAAAGCTGGTGTTGCAAAAGCAGTTCCCGTAAACACCAGATTTCCTCCCGAAGCCGCATCATACCAATTATAAGTAGTACCCACAACCGGAGATTGAATCGTTATTGTAGTAGCATCACCAGTACATATATTCAAAGGAGAAGCGACAACTGTTGCCGGAGCTACAGGATTATTTACTGTAACCAGAACAGGATTTCTTTCACTATTCACACAACCATTACGAGTAAGTTCTACATAATAAGTTGTATTTGCAGTTAAAGCCGGAGTTGTATAAGCAGCAGTACTTACCAAAAGATTTCCTCCAGTTAAAGCATCATACCATTTTATAGTTTCTCCTAAAGCTGTTGCAGCCGTTAATGTTGCAGTCTGTGTGCCGCAAATTGGTGTAGCGTTACCAGTTATAGCTGGCGCTTTATATCTGTAAGTTGCCTGATAAATATCTAAATTTGTTATGGCACTTACCAAACCGCCCAATCTTATCTCGACACGATCAAAATTGGCACCCGCAACAATACTGGCTCTAAAACGATTTCCAGATAATAATTGCAAAGTCACCAAAGCATTATTATTAGTAGACACTCTATCATTATTATAAGTTGCCCCATTATAAGTTGCTAAACTAACAGCTCCTAATAACGAAAGATCAGCAATACCACCCGGCAATGCCAATTCTACATCTACGATATCTCCTGTTTTTCCAGGATTATTAAATTGTAATGTTTGTTGAATATAACCATTTAGCAAACCTACCGGAAGTGTAAGTCTTGCCGCAGTAGCACTATTTCCATCTACAGAATTGTTTGGAGTCGTAGAAGCACAAAGCAAACAAAGTCCGTTTTGAGTTGTTTGCTGACTATTTGCTTCCAGACAACCTCCTAATGCAGCAGGTATAACCGTCACTGTCACAGGTACTCTCGTAGCGCTAACACAAGCACCAACAGTACTACGTGATTCAACATAATATATTTTAGTAGCAGTTAAAATTGGAGTTGTAAAAGTGTTTGAATCTCCTAATAGTTTTATTCCTCCAGTAGGTACATCGTACCAATCCAAAGCAACATTCGCCTCAGTTGTTGAAGCGTTAAGAGTTGCATTTTGTCCGGATAATATCGTTACACTTTGCGTTAATATCGTAGCCAATGCAGGAACAGGAGTTGAAGTAACTGTCACCGCAGTTCTCGTTGCCGTTTTACAAGTACCAATCGATGCTTCTACATAAAAATTAGTAGCCCCTGTTGGTACAGTTGGTGTATAAGTAGTTCCCGTTGCAAGTGCTACACCTCCAGTTGGTACACTAAACCAGGAATATACTGTTCCGGGCACCGGACTTATAACTGATAATGTAGTTGCCTGAGTTGCTCCCGAAGAACAAATCGTTGTCCCTGTACTACTTATTGTAGGCAATAGGGGATTGATAACATTTATAGTAACAGGTAATCGTTCACTGCTTTCGCAACCACCCACTCTCGAAGTACTTACATAATAAGTAGTTGTCGCTGTTAAGTTTGGTGTAGTAAATGTACTAAGAGTCGAAAGTGCCGTGGTTGATGTTGGAGAATCATACCACGCAACACTTGTTCCTGCAGCAGGAGTTGCTGTAAGTAATACAGATTGACCATAACATACAGATTGTGTTTCACCTCCCGTAATAGTTGGTTTTGCAAATTGCAGTCGCACATCATAAACTCTCAAATTTACCAATGCAGATAAAAGTCCACCAGACTGAATTTGAATTCGGTCTGCATCTCCCGGCAATGTATATTTTATTACTGCAGAATTAGTAGCAGATAATAATTGGAGATTTAAAAGCGGATTGTTCATAGTAACCTGACCGCCCACAAGCGCCGCACCGTTTTTTGCCTGAATAGTGGCATTTGCCAATACATCAACATCCAACAATCCGTTGCCTTCACCAAAATATATTACTATTTGGTCTCCTGCTTTTGCAGTCTGACTAAAATGTAATGTTTCCTGGGCAAAACAAGCCAATCCAAGCACGTTTGAGATCGTTGCATAAGTTGTCATGCTCGAATCCCATGCATTATCTGGATTCGTTACACTCATTCCTACACATAAAAGACCTCCAGTACTATTCGTCTGAGAGTCCGGTCTACAAAAAGTTTGTGCGAAGTTTTTATTGCAAAAAAGCAATAAAAACAACAAAGCAAATAATCTCTTCTTTACGATGAGATCATAGAAAGTAAATTTTTTTTTCATAATTTGGAAGATTAGAAAATGGACAATAAAATACCTCTTGCGATAAGCACGTATGCTTAGGCAATTCAAAAAAACGTTAAAACTCAAATTAGTTAAACCACAATTTAAACCCCTGACAAGTAGGGTAATAAATTAAAATCTGTAATAAAAAATCATGTTGTATTGAGTATACCGAAGTATACTAAGGAGCTATTTCTATTTATGATAAACAGATAATAACTCGTAACTTTTGAGGAATACTGACCTGAATCAGACTTCCAAGAGGAGTGATTTGTTGCAGGTTTAATTTTCATAAAAGAAAATTTACGTTGAGATAGAACTGAGGGATATTCTATTAAAATATATAGTATGATTCAATATTTATAGATGGGTGATTATTCCGGCCATAAATTTTGTCTATTTAGAATAAATTCTAAAAATTGAATACATTATTTTTCACATCAAGTATTTTGTGAGTTTAAAAATATAAACACAAGAATACTATTCATTAACTCGAACACCGACTGGGTTTTGGAAATGAAAAAATGTTATAATGAAAAAACTTTTGAAAATAACTTACTATAGAAGTAAAATCAAGTTTGGGAATAAACTCAATCTTATTCCAAAGAATAAAAAATAAAGCTAAAATAATATGGATACCTAATGCAAACTCGATGAAGAAAGTAATTGTCAATTCCATAAGCAGACTAATTAAAATATTAGTAAAATTTTCACCTTTAAATTTCCTGACAAAAACACTAAAACTGCAATTTGTATTAATTTCTAAAAAGTAATCAAATAACTTCGTTTCTAGTTGTTTTCAAAAAGTACACAAAAAAATTTTGTTTAACTTTCTTATACTAAAATTAGAAAAAACAAACTTACAAAACAAGCGTAAAATTCTTATATTTTTAATTTTAACAAAATCGGTATTACCATAAAAACTCAAAAATATCAGAAAAACCAATAGTTTTAAGGCAATAAGTGCTGTTAGGATAATCACAAAAAAAATCAAAATATTTCATAATATTTCAATTAAGTAAATAAAAACTTACTTTTTTGAATTCATAATCAATTGAAATTGAGGTAAAAAAGCCGAAATTAAAAGTAAAACCTACAATTATGTATAAGAATATGGATTTCTTAAACAATTCAAAAAAAACGCGTATAAATACGGGGTAAAAAAAATCAAAAAGTTTAAACAAAAGTTAAAAACATAAAAAAAGGTAAATAATTTAACATCAATTACTTACCTTTTAAAAATTCTTTAAATCACAATTAAGACTCAATAATCGTATTGATTTGAGTAAATAATTGTCCATCACTTAAAAATGCTCCTTGCTGAATCAATTCAAATATAGATGCATTTCTATCTTCCGTAAATACTTTTTTCCCAACCTTCATTTCTATGTTCTCCGTAAACATATTGTCACTTAGCCATTGCAAACCATCTTTCGTCAGGAAATCTGTTTCAGTAACTAATGATTTCAATACTATTGACTGAACATGCTCCTCAAAACATTGAAACAAAAAGATATGATTTTTAGAAAAATGCTCTAAAAATTCAGCTCTTGATAAAACACCTTCCCAAATTAAATCTGAAAAAACATCCAACTCCTGTTCTGCAACTTCTGGTTTATTTATTTTAAGAGAATCCCATTCTGCTTTATCAATTGCCTGAGTAGCTAAAAAGCTAGCAAATTCTGCGTGCAATTCATCAAATTGTTCTTTTGTTAATCTTGCGTATTTCATTGTTTATTTTTGTGTTTAAACACTCTTAAAAGAGCCTGGATAAAATTTCATTACCAAAAAAAAGCCCTCGCAAATGCGAGGGCAAATTTATAACTTTTTTTGCTTTATTAAAAAATGTATCTGATACCAAATTGAGCCTGCCATCTTGAAGTTAAACTCGCATCATAACTAAAGGTTTTGGTCTGTGTATTATTAAATGTATAAGTCGGCGTATTCCCAACAACTGTCACACCAATTGGCTGAACACTCGTTGGCACCTGAACAACTCCCCAATCTGAATTCAGTAAATTTCCAAAATTCAAAACATCGATACTAAACTGAATCGTATTCTTTTTTTCAGATGCCGATGAAACCTTGAAATTATAATCCTGCATAAGCTTAAGATCACATCTTCCTCTCCAAGGCGATATAGCACCATAACGGTCCGCATATTGCCCTCTTCTGTTTTTCATATAACTATCCTGAGAAATAAATTTATCAAATGCTTCGCCTTGTCCTGGTGCACTAAAATTCATCTGACCAATTTCAGCAGTTGTTGGAATATAAATCAAATCATTTACAGCAGAACCATCACCATTAATATCACCACCATAAGTATAATTAAAACGTCCGCCCTGAGCATATTCAAAGAAAGCAGAAACAGTTGTCGCCCATTTATCTCTTCCGTATTTCCATTTTTTAGAACCTACACCAATAAAACGATGATTATCCCCATATTTAGAATTCGAAAGAACTGCATTATTTACATTTCCTAAAGCCGGATTAAATGCAAAAGCATCACCTGTAATTTCAGCTTCAATTGAGTTTACGTCTTTTGACTTTAAATAATTATAAGCAATACTTGCATACAAACCATTTTCAAAATTCTTCTGCACTTTTATTGTTGCATTAAAAGCACTTCCTTTATTCGAATTAGTCATTACATAAGCATTATTTGCTCCATGATCTGCCGCAACATAAATCGCTCTGTTATCTACACCAGCCAATGTTCCTGTTGGAGGTTTTAATCCCCAGTTTTGAACTTGTACCGCATTAATATCTTTATTATAAGACAAATCAAGCGTCACAATATAATTGCTTTTAAATCTGTGATCATAACCTAAGCTCGTTCTCCAAACCTGTGGCCATTTATAATCCGGATCCATAATTTGCAAAAAGCTGTCATCAGCACCACTTACCTGATTTCCTAACCAAACAAAAGGAATTCTTCCCGTAAAAATCCCCGATCCTCCACGAAGCTGAGAAGTTGCATCACCTTTCACATCCCAGTTGAAACCAATTCTAGGCGACCATAAAATCCTGTCACTTGGCAAATCTGTAGAAATCAATTTAACCGCCTTACCCGTTTGCGGATCATAATAATCAACATCATTATTTCTGCCAGCACCTCCATTATCAGTATCAATATACTTTTGAATCAAATCAGCTGTATTAAAATACAAAGGTTTGTCAATTCTTAAACCAACAGATAATTTAAAATTATCATTTACACTAAAATCATCCTGCGCGTAGAATGCCAATTGTCCCACATTTAATTCTGCTAATTTCCATCCGCCATCAGTTCCAACTTCAAACTGACTTTTAGTATTAAAAACATTTTGAGCATATTGAAGATTTTGCGCAATGATACTTGTAGCAAATGGTTTTGCCGCATCATCTAAAAAGTCCTGTGTTGTAAAATACGGAGTAAAAAACGTTCCTGCATAACCATTTGGATTTCCAAAATTATCATAACCAGCTAAGTTAAATGAGTTTTTAAATCCGAATTTCTCGAAGGAAGTTCCAAAAGTAAAAGCATGTTTTCCAACTGTATAAGTAAGATTATCTGTAATTTGAATTACTTTTTGATCTAATGTATTATTAATCGAAAATGGTTCGTGACCAGCAATAATATAATTAGAACCCGCGCCATCCTGAATATTAATTACAGGCGCAGGAACCGAAAACGGAACTCTATAATCATTAAAATGAGAATATCCTGCCTGTAACTTATTCGAAACGCTTTCGCTGAATTTTGAATTTAGCTCGACTAAAAATGAACTTAAATTATTATTGATTTGATATCCCGAATTTTGAAATTGCAAAATCGAAGCATTCGGACCTCTAAAACCAAGCGCTGTTGGATGCGCAGTTTTATCTTTTGAAGCATCAAGAAAATTATAAATAACCGCCAATTTATGATTATCATTAATATTCCAATCAACTTTAATAATCCCTTTATTTGAATTAGATTCATGTATAAATCCCTGATAAGCTCCTGTATTATAACCTAATTTTGCCAAAGCATTTGAAACCGCAATCAAATCAGATTCCATAACTCTGGATTCATTAATTCCGGTAACACCATCATTATTATTCGCCACAAAATTAGATCCTAAATCACTTCTTCTGTCGATTTCAAAGTTTCCGAAAATAAATAATTTATCTTTTATGATTGGTGCACCCAAACTAAAACCTGCCTGAGTTTGCTCTAATGTTGGAACAAATATTTTTTCACCTTTAATTTTATTCCCTGTCAAATCCTGATCTCTGTAAAATACATAAGCCGTACCGTGAAACTCATTTGTTCCTGATTTTGTAACCGCATTGACAGAAGCTCCTGTAAATCCAGACAAAGTAACATCATAAGGCGCAGTTGCAACCTGAATTTGTTCAATCGCATCCAATGATATTGGCTGAGCGCCAGTTTGTCCACCCGGAGTTGCAGCGTCTAATCCAAAAGGGTTATTAAAAACCGCTCCATTCAAAGAATAATTATTGTACTGATCATTTCTACCTCCAAAAGAACCTCCACTCGCAGTTGGCTCTAAACGGGTAAAATCTTCAGCCGATCTCGAAATAGTTGGCAGCGCCGTTAATTCTCTTCTTCCAATGGTGGTTTCAGCTCCGGTTTTTCCGCTTTTAAAGATTTTGTCTTTGGCTACAATTTTAACCTCTTCCAAAGCCTGACTCTGATCTTGTAATTGAACAATAAGATTAAAAGGTTTCCCTAAATCAAGATTAATATCAGTATATTCCTGATCTTGAAAGCCTACAAAAGTTACCGTAATTTTATACGGACCTCCAATTCTCATATTCAAAATACTGAATCTTCCATCTTCATTGGAAACAGCTGAATATTTAGTTCCGGTTGGGGTATGCACAGCCAGGATAGAAGCTCCCGGCAAAAGCTCATTTGATGAACTTTTTACAATACCCTTAATACTCGAAGTCGTTGTTTGCCCAGTAACGACCGTTAATGCAAACAAACACAATAATAATGCAAGGTTTTTTCTCATTTTGTTGATTTTGAATTAGTTGGTTAATTCAAAATTAGACAAAAAAAAACCACTCCTAAGAGTGGTTTTTATATTTTATTAACAAGAAGTTAACAAAATGTTATTTTTCAGCGATAATCTCGTATGGTAAGTCAACGATAACATCTCTGTGTAAACGGATGCTAGCAGAATATTTTCCTGTACGTTTTACGATACCACTAGTGATGAATTTTCTATCAATAGCGTTACCTGATTTCTCTAAAGCTTCAGCAATATCGATGTTTGTGATAGAACCAAAAAGTTTCTCTCCACCAGCTTTTGCAGTAAGTTTAATTTCAAGAGCTTTAAGTGTTTCAGCTAATGCTTTTGCATCAGCAACAACTTTAGCTTCTTTATGTGCTCTTTGTTTTAGATTTTCAGCTAAAACTTTTTTAGCAGAAGGAGTTGCTAAAGCAGCAAAACCTTGAGGAATTAAAAAGTTACGACCGTAACCAGGTTTTACAGATACTACATCATCTTTAAATCCTAGGTTTTGTACGTCTTGTTTTAAAATAATTTCCATGTTGTTGTCCTTATATTTTAGAAGTTAGGTTCTGATTTAACAGAAACCAGCGACTAGATTTTTTTTTACTATTTTAATAAATCGGCCACGTATGGCATTAAAGCTAAGTGACGAGCTCTTTTTACAGCTACAGAAACTTTTCTTTGGTATTTTAATGAAGTTCCAGTTAAACGACGAGGAAGAATTTTTCCTTGCTCATTAACGAATTTCAATAAGAAATCAGCATCTTTATAATCGATATATTTGATTCCTGATTTTTTGAAACGACAGTACTTTTTAGTTTTGTTAGTTTCAATGTTTAAAGGCGTTAAATATCTGATATCTCCGTCTTTTTTTCCTTTTGCAGATTGCTCAATTGTAGACATAATAATTACGCTTTAGTAGATTTTAATTTAGCTCTTCTTCTTTCCGCCCATGAAATAGCATGTTTATCTAAACTTACAGTTAAGAAACGCATAACTCTTTCGTCACGTCTAAATTCAGTTTCAAAAGCAATAAGAACTTCTCCTGCTACTTTGAATTCGAATAAATGGTAAAAACCACTTTTTTTGTTTTGGATTTCGTAAGCCATTTTTTTCAGACCCCAATCCTCTTTCGATACCATTTCAGCTCCTCTACTAGTAAGAAATTCTTCAAATTTCATTACTGTTTCCTTCACCTGAACCTCAGATAAAACGGGATTTAAAATGAAAACAGTTTCATAATGATTCATAAATACAATATTTATTTGTTAAAATTGGGTGCAAAAGTAACCATTAAATTTAAATATACAACACTTTTTTACTTTTATTCGTCGTATAACAAAAAATACACGCTGATTTTAGTTTTTTTTACAAAAAAATAATACATTTACTACTGCTATCCTGAATTTATTCTAAATTTAAATGTTATGAAACTAAACTGTGTTGTTGTAGATGATAGTTCTATACAGAGGACAATTATTGCAAAATTAGTTAATAATCACCCAGGTTTGCACTTAATCGGGGACTTTTCTAATGCAATAGAAGCAAAAAGTTGTATCTCTCTAAATAATATCGACTTAATATTCCTTGATATTGAAATGCCTGTTATTAACGGTTTTGATTTCCTTGACGGACTAAAATCAAAACCTCAAATTATATTTATCACTTCTAAAGCTGAATATGCTTTAAAAGCTTTTGACTATGATGCGACCGATTATCTGCAAAAACCTATTGCTGTAGATCGATTTAATGCTTCTGTAAAAAGAGCAATAGACATGCATTTGCTTAAAAAAGAAGTAAAAGAAGAAGAAGGCGAGCATATATTTATCAAAAGTAACCTTAAAAAACTTAAAATTTTCACTGCAAAAATCAAATGGATTGAAGCTTTTGGGGATTATGTAAGAGTAGTTACAGAAGACGACAGCAATCTGGTACTTTCAACAATGAAATCTTTTGAAAACGATCTTTCAAAAGACAAATTTATTCGCGTACACAAGTCTTATATTATTAATATAGATAAGGTAGAGCGCTTTAACAGTAAATTTGCCGAAATTGGTATTACCAAAATTCCGCTTAGCCGAAACAAAAAAGAAGATTTAGTAAAAGCATTGTCAACGTCGTCATAATTTAATAAAAATCGACATTGGTAATCACCTTTATAGCTCTGTATTGCGCAACAGCCTCAAAACTATTCAACATTTTCTGAATAGTTTTTTTTGTACCTCCCAAATTCACATTTTGCGGAATCTTAATTAATATAGTTCTTATATATTCATTTCTTATTCTATTTATCGCTGGTTCTTCTGGTCCCAAAACTGGCATATTCAAGTTTTGACTCAAAACCTGATACAGCCACATTGAACCTTCTTTTAGTTTTTCAAACTCTCTGTGTTTCAAAGTCAGTTTTATAATTCTGAAATAAGGCGGATATCTATAGATTTGGCGGTCATACAATTGCTCCTTATACATACCTATATAATTATGCATTGTAACCTGCTGAATTGTATTGTGATTTGGATTATAAGTCTGAATTACAACTTTCCCTTGTTTTTCAGCTCTTCCGGCTCTTCCTGCGACCTGTGTCATCATCTGAAAACTACGTTCAAAAGCTCTAAAATCAGGATGATGCAACATATTATCCGCATTCATAATTCCAACTAAACTTACATTGTCAAAATCCAAACCTTTGGCAAGCATTTGTGTTCCGACCAAAATATCAATTTCACGGTTTTTAAAAGAATCAATAATCTTTTCAAAACCATATTTTCCACGAGTTGTATCCTGATCCATTCTTCCCGTTTTTGCTTTCGGAAAAAGAGACATTAATTCCTGCTCAATTTGTTCCGTTCCAAAACCTTTTGTGGTCAAATCAATACTCGAGCAACTATGGCAATGCGTAGGTTTTGCAATCGAATAACCACAATAATGGCAACGCAATTGATTTTTATGTTTATGAAAAGTCAAACTCACATCGCATTGTTGACAATGCGGTACGTGACCACAAGTCATACATTCGATTATTGGCGAATATCCACGTCTGTTTTGAAATAAAATCACTTGCTCGCCCAAAGACAAAGCTTCTGTAACTTCTTCAATTAAAACATCACTAAAATGCCCTGTCATTCGTTTTCTGAATTGCTTATCTTTCAAATCAACCAAAACAATATCCGGCATTCGAACATTATTATAACGTTCTGTTAGCGTCACCAAACCGTATTTATCAGCTTGTGTATTAAAATAGGTCTCGATACTTGGCGTTGCCGATCCTAAAAGGACTTTCGCATTATGAAAATTAGCCAAAACAATAGCAGCATCACGCGCATGATAACGCGGCGCAGGATCACTTTGCTTAAAAGTCTGTTCGTGCTCTTCGTCAACAATCAATAAACCTAAATCATTGAATGGCAAAAACAAAGCCGACCTCGCTCCTATTACAATCTGCGCTTTTTCTGAATTTTCAAGCGTTTGTTTCCAAACCTCAACTCTTTCGTTATTACTGTATTTAGAATGAAAAACCGCAACTTTATCTCCAAAATGAAGTCGCAAACGCGAAACCAATTGTGTCGTCAAAGCAATTTCAGGCAACAAATACAAAACCTGTTTTCCTGTTGCTAAATATTCCTCAATTAGCTTGATATAAATTTCTGTTTTTCCGCTTGACGTGACACCATGAAGCAAACAAACTTCTTTTTCTAAAAGATTATTCTTAATCGCTGTAAAAGCATTTTCCTGAGCTTCACTTAGAAGTAATTGTTTCCCTGAAGCTTCACCACTAAAAGAAACCCGATCTTGCTGCAAAAGATATTCTTCAAAAATCTCCTTATCAATCAAAGCTTTTACTGTTGTCGATGTTGAATTTGAAACCTCAACAAGTTTTTTTACGGTAATAGGTTTCTTTTCAGAAGCCATGATTTGAAAGTAAGCCAAAACAATTTCTTTTTGTTTATTAGCACTTTTCAATACCTCAAGTAATTCTCCAAGACCATTATCTGATTCGTATTTTGCATGCAATTTCACATACCGAACCAACTTTGGCTTATAACTTTCTTTTATTTCTTCTTCTAAAACAATAATGTCTTTTGCTATTAATTTTTGAAGAATCGGAAAAATATTCTTTTTATTTAAAATAGAAACAATTTCACCAACCTTAAGAGAACTTTGATGTTGCAACGCTTCATAAACCAAAAACTCTTCATCAGAAAGCTCATTTTCATCCACAACAACATCTACTTTATGCGAAATAACTGTTTCACTTTCTAACAATAATCCGCTAGGAAAAGCGCCTCGATATACATCGCCAATTCCGCACATATAATAAGTTGCAATCCAAAGCCAGTGTTTAATCTGAGTTTCGGTTGCAATAGGTTTTTCGTCAAGTATTTCATGAATTTCTTTAGCATCATACAAGCTTGGCTGATTTTGATGAATATCAATCACCAATGCCGTATATATTTTGCTTTTTCCAAAAGGCACCGCAACGCGCATTCCTTTTTTAATGAAATGAAATTCGGCCTCAGAAATACGATAAGTAAAGGTTTTCGCTAAGGAAAGTGGTAAAACGACTTCGACAAAAAACATGGAAATGTATAGTATAAGATTTAGAAAACTATTTTGACAGAATTATTTTTATAAAGAAGAAATTTAATTCCTTTCAAACCAATTTTCCATTTCAATTCCATTTAAAAGCATAAAATCCTTTGTATTATCTGTAACAAGAATTAACCGATTCTCAACTGCTGTCACACCAATTAAAAGATCAAATTCATCATTTATTGGCTTCCCGATTTTTCTAAGTCTTACTTTTTCTATCGCGTATCTTTTAATTGAACCAAAGATTGGGATTATAGTTAATCCTTTTAAAAAAATATCTACGGCTTTGTTGGATTTTACAGGATCATTGCTATTTTCAGCACCAAAACGTAGTTCAGCAACAGTTATTTCAGAAATATAACAATTCTCCAAACCAACTTTTTTTACCATTTTATCAAGATCTAGTTTTCCTCTTAAAAAGAAAACAGAAATACTTGTATCAAGTAAATATCCCATTAAAATTTAATTTCAGTATTTTTAAATTGCCTACTGGATTTAATTTCAGAAATAATTTCTTCCGCAGATTTTTCAGAAGAAAATGCTCCAAAAGATTTATAAAAATTATTCTCTTTGGGCTTTGCAGTCTTTAAAGATTTTGTAAGCCTCTCGATAAGTTCTAATTTATTAGAAAAACTTAGTCCTTCAAATAAATCCGAGTAGCTTTCAAGTATATTTTTATCAGTGACAGTCATTTTAATCCAATTAAATTAATTTCAAATATAAACAAAATTAAGTTATTTTTCGATAACAAAGACAAGAACCGAAACTATAAAAAGACAAACAAGTTGTGTTTTAATTTTAAAACAAAATTACTTTTTACCAGATGACTTACCTGAAACTGCACTATATTCCTTAACCAGTTTCAGTGTGTGTTTTAAAGAATTTAGATCTTTATAACCGTCGTGACCTGTAATAATATATTTAGGATTTTTAAATTTTGACTGTACTTTTCCTATTGATTTCTCCCATTCCTTCACATCGGAATCACCCAGATATCCTAAATCTGTTGCTTCGGTACTTTTGATAAAACAACCTCCATAAAGCACTTTTTCTTTATTAAACCAAACCACAATATTATCCGACGCATGACCTTTTCCGGGATAATAAACCTCAAAAGTATGTTGTCCAACCGTAAATGTTGTGTCTTTTGGAATCACGAATTTTGCTCTTGGTTCTTTATTTTTTTCAAGAATTTCATCTGTTAATTTTATAGTATAAGTTTTGATTCCTTTTTTACCATAAAATCCCAAACCTCCAGCTCTGTCTTCGTGAGAATGCGTCGCAAAACACATCACAACTTCTTTATGATGTTTTGCTTTAATACTATCTAATAAAGGCTGAAATTGTGTTTTATCCCAAGGCGCATCAAACAAAACAACTCCCTTATTTGTAACCAGATACAAGGCATTTGCAGAAATCAATGTTCCTTTATAATCATGAAACGTCTTATAAACATAAAAGTCACCTGTAAGATGACTTATTTGTAATGGCGAATTCTTAGACTGAGCAAAACTATTGGTTAGTATTGCCAGAAATAAAATTATCGATGCTAATTTTCGCATTTTTTATTTTCAAAAAAAATTAATTTTTCACTCTTGTCCAGTATTGCGTTCTTCCCATAATAGAAATCCCAACATAACCGCGAAGTTTAAGTTTATCTGCAGATTCTAACGCGATATAACATTTGTATTTTTTACCGTTTGTAGGATCTAAAATCGTTCCTCCGCTATATTCATCACCGTCTTTTTTAAGTCCGTTAATAATTACTAAACCTAAAATTGGCTTGTTTTTATCGGCACCATCACATTTTACGCAAGCATCTTTTTTATGATCAGCACGAAGTATTTCTACGATTTTACCATAAAGCTTTCCAGATTTCTCATAAATCTCTACAACTGATTTTGCTTCACCTGTTTCATCATCAATTGTTTTCCATTTCCCAAGAACGCCTTGGGCCTGAATTGTACCTAAGGTTAAAAAGAAAACACCAATTGTTAACATCCAATTTTTCATATTATTTATTTTTTTTTTGTTTTAATTTTCTGATAGAGGCATTCAATTCAAATCCCAAAAGCAGAATCATACAGTTTATCCAAATATAAAACATTAGAATCAATAATGTACCAATTGAACCATAAAGTTCGTTGTATTTTGAGAATTTTATAACCCAAATCCCAAAAAAGAACGAAGATATAACAATTAAGATGGTCGTAAAAACAGATCCAATGCTTATAAAAGGCACTTTATTATACTGTTTTGTACCATAACGCAATAATATTGAAGATGTTATCAAAATCATTAAAACAACAAACAAATATCTTCCTAAAATAATCAGCGGAATACGATCACTCAACACATCCTGAATGATTGTTTTTTGAATAAATACCTCAAAAACGACAATTGTTGCCACCGTTATAAACAAAATAATTGTCATAACAAGCGATATTGCAAGCGCCACTAAATATTGGCTAAACCAACCTCGTTTGTCAAAAACGTGTTTCGAAGATTCAAAACCACTTAGAATTCCGTTAATACCATTTGCCATCAAAAAAATAGAAAGCAAAAATCCAGATGAAAGCAATCCTGAATGACTATTATTTAAAATATCGCTAATAATTTTACTAATTGCATCATATGTATTTGGTGGAACTCCCTGTTGCACAAACTGCAAAAAATCCTGCTGAAAACCTTCTATTGGAATAAACGGAATTAAGTTCAAAATAAACAGCGCAAAAGGAAATAAAGCCATAAAAAAGCTGAAAGAAACCGCACTCGCATGATACGAAAATGCACCGTCAATGATACCAATAGTATACATTTCGAGTAAATCGTACAACGAAAAACCTTCCAGCCAAGGCAGTTTTATTCTTTTCAAAAACCGGGCTAAATGACGTATTACAGGAATTCTTTCAATCCGGTCTTCTATCTCTTGAGACATATTTATAATTTTAGATTTTTGAGTTAAGATTTTAGATTATTTCAAACTCATAATTTATAACTCACAACTCATAACTTTTTAAAACGCTTTCAGACTCAGATCCATGTTGTAAACTGAATGCGTCAATGCTCCAGACGAAATATAATTTACACCACATAAAGCATATTCACGAATCGTTTTTTCGTTGATATTTCCAGAAGATTCAGTTTGGCATTTTTTACCAATTAACGCAACGGCAGTTTTAGTATCTTCGTAATTAAAGTTGTCGATCAAAATTCTGTGAACACCGTCGCTTAAAAGAATCTCGCGAATTTCATCCAGATTTCTAGCCTCAACAATAATTTTCAAATCCAGATTATTTGCTGTTAAATATTCTTTAGTTTTCTTAATTGCAAGCGTAATTCCGCCCGCAAAATCAATATGATTATCCTTAAGCATTACCATATCATAAAGTGCAAAACGGTGATTTTCTCCACCTCCTATTTTAACAGCCCATTTTTCAGCAGCTCTGAAATTTGGCGTCGTTTTGCGAGTATCTAAAATTTTTGCTCCGGTTCCATCAAGAAGCTGCACATATTGTGCTGTTTTTGTTGCAATTGCAGACATACGTTGCATCGTGTTCAAAACCACTCTTTCAGACTTTAAAATAGACTGAGAACTTCCCGAAACTTCAAAAACCACATCACCATATTCTACATGCGTTCCATCTTCAATAAAAGTCTTGATTTTTAATTTTGGATCTACAAATTCAAAAATCTTTTTTGCTAGTGCAACACCAGCAATAACTCCCTGATCTTTCACCAATAATTTAGCTTGTCCGTGCGCCGTTTCCGGAATACACGCCAATGAACTATAATCTCCCGTGCCTACATCTTCGCGAATTGCATTACTAATCAATAGTTCTAATTCTGTCTGAAATTGTACTTCGCTAATCATTTTTCTTAAATTTTATAAGATGCTAAAGTAGGACATATTTTGGGCATTTGAAAGTTAAACGACTGCCAAAAATTTATAAACCTCAAAAAATATTAAAATATTAGGCAGAAAAATATTAAAATTATCTAATACACAGAAACATAGTTTTGATTGTACATATAAGGTGCTAATCTCACCATTTTATTCAGAAACATTAAATATCTTTGAAGTTCATTCAGACAAAATCATGGGATTAATTAAAGATATTTACTCGGTTACATTTTACGAAAATTTTGGTCAGGCTGTCGCCGAAGTGCATCCAACATTCAACAAACAAAAATTTATTGAAAGCATTTACGAAGGCGATTTTGCTCAAAAAGAATGGAAAGACCGCATGAAACATACCACTGTGGTTTTGAATCAGTTTATGCCTCAAAATTTTCCCGAAGCAGTTGCTTTAATTGATAAAATCATTGAAAATCTCAAGAAAAACAATTTCACAGACGGAAATCTGGCTTTCATATTTTTTGCCGATTATATCGAAATGTATGGTTTAGACGATTTTAAAACTTCGGCGAAAGCCTTTGTTTCCATCACTCAATTTATAAGCTGCGAATTTGCCGTTCGTCCTTTTGTTTTAAAATACAAACAAGAAATGATTGACGAAATGATCAAATGGTCGTTGCATGAAAACCATCACGTCCGCCGATTGTCAAGTGAAGGAAGCCGCCCAAGATTACCGTGGGCAATGGCAATTCCGTTTTTAAAAAAAGATCCATCTTCTATACTTCCCATTTTAGAAAACCTGAAAAATGATCCTTCAGAATATGTTCGCCGAAGCGTTGCCAATAATCTAAATGATATTGCAAAAGATAATCCACAAATTGTGCTAGAAATCGCCAGCAAATGGAAAGGTTTCAGCAAAGAAACCGACGGAATTATAAAACACGGTTGCCGAACTTTATTAAAACAAGGACATCCGGAAGTTCTAAGTCATTATGGTTTGGAAAGCACTAATATCGAACTTTCTTCTTTCGAAATTAAAACACCAATCGTGAAAATTGGAGATTATTTGCAGTTTCAATTTCACTTAAATAATAAAAATGAAGAAGCAAAAACAATTCGCTTAGAATATGCCGTTCATTACAAAAAATCAAAAGGCCATTTGGCTAAAAAAGTCTTCAAAATCAGCGAGAAAATTTATCAGCCAGATCAATTAACTAAAGTCGATCGAAATCAATCTTTCAAACTCATTACAACGCGAGTTTTCCATACTGGAATTCACCAATTGTCGATTATCATTAACGGAACTGAAAGTGAAGTTTTGGAATTTGAACTTGTTGACTGATTTTATAACATAAAAACTTAACACAAAAACATACTATGCTATTCCCTGACTATTTAAAAGAATTTGAAAATGATTTATTAAAATATAAATTAGACTTTATTAAAATTGATGCAAAACCATTGCAAAACGAAACAACTTTAAGTTTCACCCAAAGCAAATTTTTAGGAAAACCATATTTACCAATTGAATTCGAATATCCGAAAGACAAGACAGGAAAACCAATGATTTTGTTGGCGCAATTAAACTTTTCCGAAATTCCCTCATTAGAAAACTACCCTGATAAGGGAATATTGCAATTTTATATTCCAAGTGAAGATTGGTATGACATGGAGGATTATAAAATAATATACCACGAAGAAATAAAAGATAATCAAACAAATTTTGAGTTTCTAAAAGAAGAATTATATGAAGATTTTCCTGTTTACTGCGAACATAGTTTGAATTTTTCTAAGCACGAAGAATATGGCGGAAGTGAAGATTTTAGATTTGATTATACTTTTAATGACTTAGATTATTCAGATTTTCAAGAAAAATTGAGTGAGTCTCAAAAAGAAGAATTAGAAAAATTCTTTTATAACATTGGTCATAAAATTGGAGGATATGCCTTTTTCACTCAATCAGATCCAAGAGATTATAAAAATGCAACAAATGATATCTTGTTACTTCAAATTGATACTGATGAAGAAATCATGTTTGGAGATAGTGGAGTTGCAAACTTTTTTATAGACAAAGAAGATTTAATTAATAAAAGATTTGATAAGGCTTATTTCAATTGGGATTGTTGTTAATCAAACAAATAGACCAATAATTCCAAAATAAACTCAGCAATTTTCTTTATTTTTATAATTCAAAACAAGTTTTCTTAATCTAAATTAAGTTACAGATTTCTATCACAACTGTAATTTTGTTTTCAAATCAAATCAAAATAACCATGTCAAATATTAGTTTAATTATCGAAGAACGTGCCGCCAATATTGGCAATTTTATGGTAGGTCGTTTATTGCCTTTCCGTGAAAAAAGAGCTGTTGGACCTTTTGTTTTCATCGATCATATGGGACCTGCACATTTAAGTGATCACGAGAATATGGATGTTCCGCCACATCCACATATTGGACTTTCGACGCTGACTTTTTTGTTTGAAGGAAGCATTATGCACCGCGATAGTTTAGGTACAGAATTAGAGATAAAACCTGGCGCCGTAAACTGGATGACTGCCGGAAAAGGAATCGTACATTCTGAAAGAACTCCGGAATATTTAAGACATTCGGATAAAATGCTTCACGGATTGCAAATTTGGGTTGCGTTACCGAAAGAACTGGAACAAATGGAGCCAAATTTTACTCATGTCGAAGCAGATGATATTCCCGCTTGGGAAGAAGATGGAGTTTCCTATAAATTAATTGCCGGAGAAGCATTCGGAAAAAAATCACCGGTTCCTGTTTATAGTCCGTTATATTTTATAGAAATAAAAAGTATCGAAGCTAAAAAAATCAATATTGGTAAAGATTTATTCGGCGAAAGTGGATTATATATTTTAGAAGGGAGTATTAAAAGTGGCGAACACGTTTATGATCCAAAACAGATTTTGATTACAAACGACAGTACTTTGTGTGAGTTTGAAATTTCTGAAAATTCTACGGTTTATATCTTTGGAGGAACTCCGTTTCCGGAAGAACATTTTATCTTTTGGAATTTCGTTTCCTCAGATAAAGAACTAATCGAAAAAGCAAAAAAAGACTGGACCGAACAAACTTTTCCAAAAGTTCCGGGCGAAACTGAATTTGTGCCTTTACCTCAACCTAGAATTAAATAAATATGGACACGATATCAGCAAAAATAGATACACGTTTGTATCGAACGGAAATAAAATCAGCCAGCGACAATGTTTTAATTTCTGATGAACCACAAGAATTAGGCGGAAAAAATTTAGGTTTAAATCCAACCGAACTTTTAGCAGCATCATTGGCTTCGTGCACGGTAATTACTTTGCGAATGTACATCAATCGCAAACAATGGGATGTTTCAGAAATAAATGTCAAAATTGATTTCGAAAGAGATCCTGAAAGAAGTGTATCAGTATTCACTCGTAAAATTGAAGTAATTGGTGAAGTCGACGAAACTCAAAGACAACGATTAGAAACGATTGCTAACAGTTGCCCAATTCATAAACTATTAACACATTCAATCGAAATCAAAACTACATTAATATAATTATTCATGGAAATTCAACAAACAAACGATACAAGAAGAGGCTATTTTGAAGCCATTGAAAATGGAAAAGAAGCAGGAAAAATGACCTACACTTGGGCTGGAGATTCAAAATTTATCATCGATCACACCGAAGTAAGTCCTGATTTTAACGGAAAAGGTGTTGGTAAAAAACTGGTTATGGCAGCCGTAGAATATGCCAGAGCAAACGATGTAAAAATTATTCCGCTTTGTCCTTTTGCAAAAAGTGTTTTTGATAAGGTAGAAGAAATTCGAGATGTGCTTTTTTCTTAAAGGTTCTTTAAAGGTTCAAAGTTACAGAGCAACAAAGGTTCAGAGGTCTTAACCTATATTAACGTAGAGACGCACAGCAGTGCGTCTTTTTTTTGCGCCTAATTTGTCATTTCGATCCCGAAGCTTCGGGATCGAAATTGTAGATGTTAGATATTTCGGTAACAAAATTTAACTTTAATAAATTTTGTTACAATGAGAAATAATAGTCAGGATTCCACTTTAGAGCGGAACTATTTAGAGAAGTATCGTTTTTTAATAAAAGAATATGAACAAGTAAAAAATAAAACTCATCCTTTGTATAAAAAAGCACTGGATTTTTATGCAGCAAATAATACGTGCCGAAAGAGTTTTTTAAAGTATTATAATCGCTTTAAACAAAGTGGGAAATCCATTGATTTATTACCCCAAAAAAGAGGGCCTAAATATAAAACCAGACGTCCTTTGCCTTTTATAGAGCAAAAAGTAATTGAATTACGAGAAAAAGGAAACAACAAATATGAAATTGTTAGTATCTTAAGACCCAAATTAGGAAAGCATACACCATCATATTCTGGAGTTTATAATATTTTAAAACGCAATAAAATAAATAGATTAACTCCGAAGATTAAAAAGAATCATCAAAAAATAATCAAGGAAAGAATGGGACAACTTGGTCATATTGATTGTCATTATTTGAGCAAAAGTATAATTAAAGGGGAAAATAAAAATCGCTATTTAGTTTGTGTAATAGATGATTACAGTCGAATTGCCTGGGCTGAATTAGTTTCTGATATCACCAGTTTAACAGTTATGTTTGCGGCATTGAAATGTTTAAACATCCTAAGTGATCATTATGAAATAAAATTTGAAGAGATATTATCTGATAATGGAGCTGAATTTGGACCTAAAACAAGCAAAGTAAAAAACAATCATCCTTTTGAGAGAATGCTAATGGAACTAGGAATTGTGCACAGGTATACAAAACCATACAGACCACAAACCAATGGTAAAGTTGAACGCTTTTGGAGAACTCTGGAAGATGATTTATTGAGAGATACAGATTTTGATTCTCATGAAGAATTAAAAGAAGAATTATTGCAATATCTATATTATTATAATCATGAAAGACCACATCAAGGTATTGATGGAAAGAAACCAATCGAAATGATAAATCCGTTACCGAAATAATTAACCTTTACAGAAATGACAAAATTGTGGATCTTGATTGCGTATGATGGATTAAAATCCATCTCTACAATATAGTTTGTTCCTTCGGAACGTTTATCCAAATGCACTAACCTTTGCGAACTTCACCGCGACTTTATTCTCAGCGAAAAGACTTTCCTCTCTTTGCGAAAAATCTTAGCGAACTTTGCGGTAAAATTCGTCTTCTACAAAAAAAACTTTGCGGTAAAAATTCACCACACTGAAAATCAATTTTAAAATCTCCGCAGAAACTTGTATATTTGCATGTAATTTAAACTTAGAGTATGACGAGGATAATTACACTTTTCTGTATTTTCATAGCACAAATCGGCTTTTCTCAAACGGCTGAAAATTATTTACAAAAGAACAGAAATAACGAAGCTCTCTTAACAGCTTTCTTTCAACAAATGCCAAAAGGCGGCGATTTACACCATCATTTTTCAGGATCAGTTTATGCAGAACCTCTTCTAGAAAGAGCAATTGCAGAAGATTTTTATCTGAATCCGGAAACTATGGCGGTTTCTAAAACAAAACCGGCAAAAGGCAACTGGGAAACTTTTTCATCACTTAAAGAAAAAGGAAAACTGGACTATTACCAACAGCAAGTTATGCAAACCTGGTCAGCTAAAGATTATAATGGTTCTGTACCTTCTGATGATTTGTTTTTTGATTCTTTTATGAAATTCGAAACTACCATTCAAGGTCATTTTGCCGAAGGAATGTTAGAATTAAAAAAACGTGCCCTTGCCGAAAATGTAAGTTACATCGAAACACAATTATCAACGATTCCGTGTGACATGAATGTTTCTGATTTAACAGATTTCAATACAAAATTACGTCAGGCAGCAACTCAAAAAGATGAAAAAGCGGTTCTAAAACTTTTAGACGAATTGTATAAATCACTTCAGCAAAAAGATGCTAAAAAATATGCTGCAGATTTCAATACTAATTTTATTGCAAAATTGCACAAAGACTTAAAAATCGACGACGACCGTTTTACAATGCGTTATCAAAATTTTGTCCTTCGTTTTATGGATCCTGTTGATTTATTCAAAAATCTGACCATTGCTTTTATTTCGGCAAACGACAGCAAATTGGTTGCTGGTGTAAACATTGTTTCTCCGGAACATGGCGAAAACTCTATGAAAGATTATTGGTTACACATGGTGATGTTCAAATATTGTCACTCAAAATATCCAGACGTAAAATATACGCTTCATGCGGGAGAATTGACTTTAGGTTTGGTTCAACCCGAAGATTTAACCTGGCATATAAACGATGCTATTCATGTTGCAGGAGCAAACAGAATTGGTCATGGAGTTGATATTGCTTACGAAGCAAATTCATACGATCTATTGCGCTATATGGCAAAAAACAACATTCCGATTGAGATCAACTTGACAAGTAATGAATTCATTTTGAAAGTAAAAGAAAACAGACATCCGTTTACACTTTACAAAGAATTTAATGTGCCAATTGTAATCAGTACAGACGACGCCGGAATCTTAAGAACGAATATGACGGAGCAATATGTTTTATTGGCCAAAAGATATCCTGACGTTTCATACGCAACTATAAAACAATATGTTTACAACAGCATAAATTATAGTTTCATTCAGGATGCATCAGTTAAAAAACAATTATTAAAGGATTTAGATGCAAGATTTAAAACTTTTGAAGATAAATTTTCTACGAACTAACAAAACCTAACAGGTTTTAAAAACCTGTTAGGTTTGACAATTTTACACTATGATTCTAGAAGCCGCTTTTCTTTATGTAAAACCAAATTTGGCAACTCAATTTGAGGTTGATTTTGCAAAAGCAAGTCAATACATTTCGTCGATTGATGGTTATTTAGGTCATCGCTTAGAGAAATGTCTGGAAGTCGAAAACAAGTATCTTTTATTGGTAGATTGGAATACGCTTGAAGATCATACAATAGGTTTTAGAAATTCTGAAGCTTATCTGGAATGGAAAAAGATTTTACATCTTTATTACGAACCGTTTCCTGTTGTTGAGCATTTCGAAACTGTTTTTATAAATAGAAAATAGCCTACAGATTTTTACGGATTGAACGAGTGAACACAGATTCTTTTATTTAAATAAAATATAATAATGCTAGATTGGTATAGAAGAAAAACTTGGACAAAAACTGACGAAGAAGAGTTCTTTGCAAAACTTTCACGTGCGAGAAAGGATGGTCGAGCACAATACCTAAAAATCCAAGCTATTGAGTTAGTAGCTACTAAAGATAAAAAACTTTTAAAAATTGCTGAAACATTGCTTAACAAAATGTTGACAGAATATCCAGATGACAACTTTAATAAAGGTTCTGCACTTCATACACTTGGAAATATTTACAGAGAACTTGAAGAAGAAAAAACAGCTATTTACTACTATAAAAAAACGCTCGACTTTGAAATTGTTTATCCAAATGTACAAACTCACGCCTATCTAGATTATTCTGAATTAATCATTAAAACCAATGAGACCTCAAGTTTTAGAAAAGTTGAAAAGATTTTATTGGAGAGACAACCTAAACTATTATTTCCAATTGAAAAGTATAAAGTAAATTCTATTTTATCAATCATAAACAAATTCAACGGAAATAAGGAGCTCGCAAATTTGTATGCTGAATTAGCAGAACAAAATGCTACTGCTGAAACTTCAGGTTTAAGGTATCATAAAAATCTTGGAGTAGTGAAAGAAAGAGAAACTTGGCTTGACCAACTCTTGTAAAAACAAAAAATTATTCACAATAATTTGTATTTATTTTATATTTTAAAATTCGTGCAAATTCGTGTAATTCGCGGCAAAAAAACAAACATAATGAATATCAAACTTATCGCCATTGGCAAAACAGATAATAAATCGCTTCAAACTTTGATTGACGATTATACAAAGCGTTTATCGTTTTACATCAAATTTGATTTGGAGATTATTCCGGATATCAAAAACGTAAAGAACTTATCTGAAAGCCAGCAAAAAGAAAAAGAAGGCGAATTGATTTTATCCAAATTAACGCCAACAGATCAATTGATTTTATTGGATGAAAACGGAAAAAATTTCTCCAGCGTTGGTTTTTCTGAAGAATTACAAAAGAAAATGAATTCCGGAATCAAAACTCTTGTTTTTGTAATTGGAGGTCCTTACGGATTCTCTGATACCGTTTATAGCAAAGCGCAAGGCAAAATTTCGCTTTCGCTAATGACGTTTTCACACCAAATGGTTCGCCTTTTTTTTATCGAACAATTGTACCGCGGTTTTACGATTTTAAGGAATGAACCTTATCATCATCAATAGTATTTAATCGTTCATTTGTTGAATCGGTTAATCGTAAAATTGTTTAGAAAATGAATTCTACTGGAAGTTTATCGAGATTGTGAGATACATATTTTTGCAGTAAAATTTTATTCTGGATATATTCTTCGTAACTCATGTCCTCGTCAAATAAAAATACAACATTTGGTACTTTTTCAAATTTTAGACTATAAAAATGCTGTAATATTTCTGATTTTTTTATTTCCATATTTCCCATCAAAACTTGCTCTTTTCCTTTTCTAAAATAAAAGACAAAATTTTCTCTATTCGGTTTTTCCATTTTATAATACACTTTCGTGAAAGGTAAAAAGGCCATATTTTTTCCGATAGAATCTGCGTAAGCATAATAATTTTCAGCTTTTTCGTTTTTATGTGCTTTTTCAGCTCGCTTTTTTTCCTGAAGTTTTATTACTTCCGGAATTACTAATCTTAAAGGCAAACGTTTGTCTATATTAAAAATCCAATTGGTCGAAATAATGCTGTTTTTTCTATTTACATCGGCAATTGTATCTTTTCCTTCTGTTTTAAAAAAGATATAGATTGGCGAATGATCTTGTACGTCTTTTACAATTGTAACGTTAGATTTTGGAAGTAAAACGTCTTTTTTTTCTTCGCAGGAAAACAAAAAAAGAATAATTATTAAGCTAAAGTATTTCATATTTATATTTTATTAGATCCTACATAAAGCGTTTCGTAGAAACAAATCATATTGTAGGGATGGATTTCAATCCGTCCTTCGCAATAAAAATCGACAAAGATTTTCTTTTGTTTGCAGAGTTTCTTGCGGGGACTCCTCGTTCCTCGGAATGACAAATCTGTCGTTAAATATTTAATTTCTCAAACAAAGTAACACATTCCACTGCTTCTTTTACATCATGAACACGGAGGATTTTTGCACCTTTTATCAAAGCAATTGTATTTAGAAATGTTGTTCCGTTTAAAGCTTCTTGTGGCGTAATATCAAGCGTTTTATAAATCATTGATTTTCGAGAAATTCCAGCTAAAACTGGTAATTCCAGCAAATTAAAAAGTTCCATTTTTTGTAAAACTTCATAATTCTGATCGGTCGTTTTGGCAAATCCAAAACCTGGATCTAAAATCAAATCATTGATTCCGAGACTTCTCGCCTTTTTAACTTTCTCTGAAAAATAGAACAGCATTTCTTTCACAATATCATCATATTCGGTTAGACTTTGCATCGTTTGCGGGTTTCCACGCATGTGCATCATGATATATGGAACATTATATTTTGCAATTACCTCAAACATTTTATCATCTAATTCTCCCGCTGCAATATCGTTTATAATCGCTGCACCACTTTCTACACTTGCTTTTGCAACTTCGGCTCTAAAAGTATCGATTGACAATAATGTTTCCGGAAAATGCTTTAAAATCAATTCAATTGCAGGAACAATTCGTTCGATTTCTTCTTGTTCCGTAACAAACTCGGCGCTTGGTTTGCTTGAATAAGCTCCAATATCTATAAATGTAGCGCCTTCAGAAAGCATTTTTTCTACTTGTGAGATAATTTCTTCTTCGTTTTTATATTTTCCGCCATCAAAGAAAGAATTTGGTGTAACGTTTAAGATTCCCATTACTTTAGGAATCGATAAATCTATCAGTTGGCCTTTGCAGTTGATTAACATATGTTTTGTTATTTTTTGTTTAAAGTTTCAGGTTGACGTAAATTGCGTAAGTTTCAGAACTTGAAACCTGAAACTTGAAACTTTTTAAAGTTCCAAGTTGTTCCATTAACAATTCGTTTAGAAAAAACTTGAAACAAAGAAATCCTTAAACTTGAAACTCTTTAATATTATCCCTATTTTTGAAGAAATTTAAGCAAATATACAGCAATAAATGAAGAATACTTCCCTTGAATTTGATAATGTAATTACGGTTTGCCGAACTTTATTTATCAATAAAATGAAAGATTACGGTAGTGCATGGAGAATTTTAAGACTTCCATCGCTGACTGATCAGATATTCATAAAAGCACAAAGAATCAGAAGTTTACAAGAAAACGAAATTCGTAAAATTGACGAAGATGAAAAAGGAGAATTCATCGGAATCATCAATTATTCGATTATGGCTTTGATTCAGTTAGAATTAGGAGTTGTAGATCAGCCTGATTTAAGCGTAGAACAAGCAACTGAATTGTACGATGCTAAAGTTAAATTAACCAAAGAGTTAATGGAAGCCAAAAATCACGATTATGGCGAAGCATGGCGTGATATGCGTGTAAGTTCCTTAACTGATTTGATTCTGCAAAAATTACTTCGCGTAAAGCAAATTGAAGATAATAAAGGTAAAACTTTAGTTTCTGAAGGTATTGATGCCAATTATCAGGATATGATTAATTATTCTGTTTTTGCACTAATCCTTGAACCAATCAAATAAAAAATAAGCCGCGAATTTCACAAATTACCATAAATTAATTCGTGAAATTCCTGGCAAAAAATAAATCCCAAATAGATTTCTCATGAAAAACATCATTACTCAATTCTCAAGATTATTTGTCGGAGTATTATTTATAATTTCAGGATTAATTAAACTGAATGATCCGGTTGGTTTCTCTTATAAATTAGCCGAATATTTCAGCGAACCGGTTTTTAATATGCCTTTTCTAGAGCCATTGGCTTTAGGTTTAGCGATCTTTTTAGTAATTCTGGAAGTAGTTTTGGGTGTAATGCTTTTAGTTGGTTATAAATCAAAACTTACGATTTGGGCTTTATTATTATTGATTGTTTTCTTTACATTTCTTACCTTTTACTCTGCTTATTTTGACGTAGTTAAAGATTGTGGATGTTTTGGAGATGCTTTACATTTAACACCTTGGCAATCGTTTACAAAAGATATTGTTTTACTATTCTTTATTGTGATTTTATTCATCAATAAAAAATTAGTAAAACCTTTATTTTCGAAAATGGTAACTAATCTGCTTACGCTTCTTGCTATCATTTTATGTGT
Organism: Flavobacterium sp. 90; assembly: GCF_004339525.1. Lineage (NCBI taxonomy): Bacteria > Pseudomonadati > Bacteroidota > Flavobacteriia > Flavobacteriales > Flavobacteriaceae > Flavobacterium > Flavobacterium sp. 90. The sequence continues at coordinate 6,298,415 of NZ_SMGE01000001.1, forward strand.
TTTCATGGCAGTTTGGGTATTAAATCATAATCCTATAAAAGATTTCCGTCCTTATAAAGTTGGAACAAACATCGAAAAAGGAATGGAAATTCCGGAAGGCGCTCCAAAATCTGTAGTTGAAATGATTTTCATCTACAAAGTAAATGGTGTTGATAAAGAATTTACCGAAAAAGATCTTGGAAATATCCCTGAAGGCGCTACATTTGTTGATCGTAAAGACAAAGTAATTACAGAAGGTTATATTCCGCCAATTCATGACTTTACGATGGTAAAAGAAGATTCTGACTATAAAGCAGAATTATTAAAAGAACCTAAATTACTAGTTTATATCACCTATGATTTGGCTTTGTCTAATCCTGACGGAATGAAAAAACTAGAAGGTTTAACAAAAGAAGCTAAAGCAAAAGGATACAAAGTAATTGCAATGACAGCTTCCGGAGCTGATGAAATTGCAAAAGCTAAAAAACAATACAACTTAGATATTGATTTCTATTTCTGTGATGCAACGGCTTTAAAAACAGTTGAGAGAGCTAATCCAAGTATTGTTGTGATTCACAAAGGAACTATTGTTCAAAAAGTACATTATAATGATATTGACGATTTGAAATTATCTGATGTTTCATATGATCTTTAAATAACAATAAAACATATTAAAAACACCAATATCTATATCTAAAATTTATTGGCGTTTTTTTATGCAAGCGTCAAATTTAAATCGAGTAAAAATGTTTAAAAACCACCTTGATATAAAAATACATCACGAAAAATTCATAAAAAAAGTTTGTGAAACAAATATCGTTTACAGCTTAAAAAATGAAATTGGATTTGCTACTTCAAATTCTAATCAAGTCGTAGAAGAAGATGGAGAACCGGTTGAGATAATATGCTTTTGGTCAGAAGAAATTAGAGCGAGAGTTTGTGCAAAAAATGGCTGGAAAAATTACGAGACGGTTGAAATAGAACTAAATGACTTTATCGAAAACTGGTGTATTGGTATGGATAATGACGGATTACTTGCAGGAATAAATTTTGACCATAATATGTTTGGTTATGAAATCGAAGGTTACCATCTGATTTTAGAATTAATAAAAGAGCTAAAAAAGATACAAAAAGAGCTAGATTTTTTAAAGTTTGAAAATTTAGACGATTTAGAAAATCAAATTAAAGATGCTTTAGAATAAACATCTTTTTTTTCGTAAGAAAAATATTAAATCAACTCGTTTTCTTTTTTATATTTGTTAAAACCATTTAAAGAAAACAAACTAATCTTATGAATCAATTATCAAAACTATTCTTTACATTCTTATTCACTTTACTTAGCACTTTTACAGGATTTAGCCAGGAAAAAACACCCAACAAAGACCAACGTTATATCTATTTTTTTCACAATAAATTTGTTGAAGAAAATGCTTTAGATGTTGCACATCCGGAATATGGAAAAGCAGAATACAACGAAATCTTAGCGTCATTTAGAAAAGATAATTTTATTGTTTTTAGCGAAATCAGAAAGAAAAACACAAACGCATACGACTACGCTGAAAAAATAACAAAGCAAATTAAAAAACAGCTTAAAAATGGAGTTCCACCAAATAAAATTACGGTAATTGGAACTTCAAAAGGTGGTTATATAGCACAATTTGTTTCAACATTTTTAGCAAATCCCGATGTGAATTTTGTTTTTATCGGATGTTTTATGGATAGCGATATCGAGCAAATTCCAGACATTAATTTCTGCGGAAACATCTTGACCATTTATGAGAAATCAGATATTTATGGTGTTGATGCTACAAAACGAAAAGAAACTTCGAAACTTAAAATAAATCATTTTAAACAAATTGAATTAAACACCAATTTAAAGCATGGTTTTTTATACAAAGCTGCAGATAATTGGATTGTTCCAAGTAAAAAATGGGCAAATGGAAATTATGATTTAAATTAGATTTTCTAAAATAAACTCAAAAAAAAGCCTTCAATATATTCTAAATTCAGAATAATTATTGAAGGCTTTTTTGATGCAAATCAGACGTTTTTTTTCCTTCAAAATATTTTTTTTCTTTAAAAAAGTGTTCCTTTTTTAAGCTTTTGAAAAGTTGCTTTTGAAAAATCATTAAAAAATGAAGTTTTCTAAACGAACTATTACGTTTTCAGAACTGTTTTTTTAACCGAATTTTCTCGTTTTGTGATAAATTAAACGAGTCATCAAATTTTGTTAATCTCCATTTGGCTTTCGATTTGTTTGTTTAACTTTGTTCGGAACCTTAATATATGAAATCGCTCTGATTTGAATTTGCAGATTCAGTTTAGAAAAGACGATTCATAACATTTAAAAACTATTATTATAATATGAAACAAATAGCTCTTATTGCAATTGCATTTATTACATTTTCATGTACTCAGGCTCAGAAAACAGAATTTTCTAAAGAGGCATTGTCTGAAAAATTATTAACCGTTGACGGAGGTCAGACTTCTTTCAAAAACATTTTAAAAAAATACAAAGGAAAAACTTTGGTAATCGAAGTTTGGGCTTCATGGTGTGGTGATTGTGTAAAAGCAATGCCAAAAGTAAAAGAATTACAAGCCAATAATCCTGATGCTTCTTACTTATTCCTTTCTGCTGATAAAACGGCTGATAAATGGAAAGCAGGAATCGAAAAACACGAATTAAAAGGCGATCATTTTATGATGAATGACGGTATGAAAGGTGTTTTTGGAAAAGCAATTGATTTAGATTGGATTCCGAGATATATTATCGTGGACAAAAAAGGAAAAATTGTATTGTACCGCGCGATTGAAACTGATTTTGATAAAATCAACGAAACTTTAAAAGGTTTAAAATAATTTTCAATAAAAATATCAGTGTCAAAAATCAATTTCATTTTTTGACATTAATTCAATAAACAAAAAAATAAAAACTACCAAAATGAGAAAAAAGATTGTTGCAGGAAACTGGAAAATGCATAAAAACGCAGCGCAAACTGAAGAATTATTAAGCGAATTAATTACTAAAATACCAGCTCAAACTACTGCTCAGGTAATTGTTGCTCCAACATTTGTAAACTTACAAGCAGCTGTTGCTAAAGTAAAAAACACAACTATTGGTGTTGCTGCTCAAAACGTTCACCAAGCTGAAGGTGGAGCTTTTACAGGAGAGATTTCTGCTGATATGTTAACTAGCATTGGTGTAAATACCGTAATTCTTGGTCACTCTGAGCGTCGTGCTATTTTTCACGAAACTGACGCTTTAATCGCAAGTAAAGTAGATACAGCTTTAAAACATGATTTAACTGTAATTTTCTGTTTTGGAGAGGAATTAAAAGATCGTCAATCAGGAAATCACTTTAATATTGTTGAAAATCAATTACGTGACGGATTATTTCAAATCGCAAAAGAATCCTGGTCTAAAATTGTTTTAGCTTACGAACCAGTTTGGGCTATTGGAACTGGAGAAACTGCTTCACCGGAACAAGCACAAGAAATGCACGAATTTATTAGAGAAGTTGTTCGTAAAGCTTACGGAGCTGAAATCGCTGACGAAGTTTCTATCTTATACGGTGGTTCTGTAAAACCAGACAACGCTAAAGAAATCTTTGGTAAACCAGACGTAGACGGTGGTTTAATTGGTGGTGCTGCTTTAAAAGCTGATGACTTTTTAGCAATTGTTACTGCAATCTAATTTTAGATTTTAGATTTACTATAAAAAAAACGTTCGCTATCGCGAACGTTTTTTTATTTACGTATTTCAACCTCTTCCATTTTACAATTTACTTTTCACAAATATTTAGTTTATAAATTCCCTCAATAATGGGCAATTGTACTTTCTGAAATTTGGTGTATTTTTATAAATCGAATAGAAATTCACCAACTCCTTCCCTGCTTTAAACGGATTTTTTGCTTCTTCTTCGGCAGAAACTATGTTTGCGTAATGATTGTAATAATTACATTCAAAAATCATTAAACTTGCTAATGCTTTTTCGTTGTTATTTTTAGACATTTTTAAGGCTTTTTCGTAATACATTTTAGCCATCGTTAAACTATAATAATTGCCTTTTTGGTATGTTTTTTCAATTTCAGAATTATCTCCATAAACATAATCAACATACGATTCTCCGGATGTCCAGTCGTAGGCAACCATCATCCAGGAATTTCCCAAATATGAAACATTAAAATAAGCGTGCGCCAATTGCAAATTACTTGTTGCTGTATTTTGTTTCTTTAACTGAATTAGTTTAGCTATAAATTCAGCTTTATTAAAATGATAATCGAATTTTCTTTCTTTATCATTTTGCAAAATTTTAGGCGTAAACGGGTTTTCATTCAAATAATTTTTATACTCATAATTCTTATCCCAAAAATCTTTTGGCATCAATGAAAAGGTTTCATAAGCCAATTCCAAATTATTATTTCTAAAAGCAATTGTTCCTTTCAGGTCTTTATAATAATTTATATTTGGCGAAATCGTTCCGGAACAAATATATTTTTCAAAAGGCGTTTTGTTCTCTTTTTGCTGTAAAGCAATCAAACAATCAACATCTTCTGTAGTTGCGATTCGGTCAAAATAACCAATATAACTGTAAAGATAAGGACTGCTTCCATAATATGAATATGCTCCTTCGTTTTTAAGATCTGATTTCATCATTAATAATCCTGCCGTAACGCGATCCTCTTTTTTAGCAAAATCTGCGCTTGCAATTCTATACAAACTATAAAGATTTTTAAATAATCCATTATCCGTTTCAACCAGATTTTCGATAGAATCAAAATATTTAAAAAGTTGATTTTGAACTTTCTCACTTTTTAAATCATCTTGCTTTAATGAAACCAAAGCTAATTGAATATTCTTTTGCATTTGTATAGATGCATTCGCCTTATCAGAAATCATATTAGTATATTTTTTCCCCAATTCAATATCATCATCCATAAAACAAAGCTGCGCAATTGCTGCAGTTATATACTCTTTTTGCTCGCCTGAAGTTTGTTCTCTTATCGAAATTAAAAAATACTCTAATGCTCTTAAATGCAAAATGTCTTTATTGAGATTTTCCTCTTTCGCTTTAGCGTAATCTCCGTACCAATCTGTACCTTCAAATGTTATGGACGGACTTCCGTTATTGGTATATTGTGGCGTAAAAATCCAATCTTCGAGTTTGTTGATTTCTCTTCCTATCAAAAAACTCAAATTAATACTATTCGGACTTAGTTTATAAACTTCTTCGATTGTTTTTAAATCCGGCGCAGGATTGCGGAAACTTTCAATTGAAAGAATCACGCTTCGTTCTTCGTCTTTTTGGGCCAAAGCCAAAGTTTGTTCGGTTAATTTCCAATTATAATGTTGCAAAACAGCAAACGATTTTTCTTCGCATGAAGCGAAAACTTTACTCAGCAAATAATTCTGCAAAGGAAAATCTTCAATACACAACGCTTTATAATACAAAGCCCAAGGTTGCAAAATGGTATTTTTATTGTCTGTAAAATAAGTGTCATACAAACGAATAACTTCTGCTTTATCCTGAGCATAAAAACTATATCTAAGAATTAAAAAAGCATAACGTTCTTTCAAAAAAGCATCTTTAGCCGAATTAATTTTCTTTTCGAAATCATCTAAATTCGCCAATTTATGATCTTTACTTCCGTAACCTAATTGTTCCCAAGATTCCCATTTGACATCCTGATTACTATTATATTCAAGCTTTTTAGCAAATAAAATATAATTTAGAAAGGCTTTGTTTTTCGTTAATAATAAAGCTTCAATAAAGGTGTTTTTTTCGAATACTTTTTTTAATGATTTAGATTCAAAAGCATTTTCAAATTGTTCAGAATCTGTTTCGTACAAAATAGTATGAACATCTTTTGGATCGACTTTATTTCCTAATTTTTTCTTCCATTCTAAACAATTCAATTCCTGATCGACACCAGAAACGGTATTTGTCGAATAGTAATAATCTGCCGAATAATAAAACGGTGTAAGTTTAAAAAAGCCTTCTCTTTGTGCTTTAAATAATGCCAATCGACTTATTTCAGGCGAAACACTCCAACCGCAGGCAAAAGAAACCTGGAAGCTGAAAACTAAAAGTAAACTACTAAAAACTCTCATAATAGTTGGATATATTTTGGGTTCCATAATCGTTAATATATTTTTTATCGAAAGAGAAAAACGTCACTTTAGTCTGATTATCAATCTTAATTTTACTTTTTATTATCGAAATCATTTTCTCAAGTTCTTCTTCAGAAATTTTCTCAATTCTAATTTCGTCTCCGTTTCTCAAATAGGTTTGTCCCACCAAAATATCATCTTGTAAAACATATTTAGTGTTTGAAACTTTCTTCAATTTTATAGAATCATTTCGCAATTGATCATAATCTGATAAAATCCCTTTAAACTGATTCCCTCTAAAAACAACCGCCCAACTATAAAGTGGTAAGGCAATATCCAATTTTAACTTATATTGATCGTGCGTAATATATTGTACTAATTCTGCGCTTGTTCCAATGGAGTTTTTAGTACTAAAATCGTCCGGTTTTGTCAAATTATAACACATTAATAAACCTTTATCTACGGGAGGAATTCCGGCTTTTGAAGCATATTTATATTGCCAAAGTCGGATTGTAGACGAAATCTGAGCATTTGGGAATCCTTTTTTGATTTGTTTCAGTAAATAAAAGTAATTGTCTTTTGATTTTTCGGACCAATCACAATCGATCAGAATTTCTTTAAAATCAACTTTTAGCTTTGCTAGTTCAATCGATTTTACGGAATCGTAATTGATGCGTTTGTAGTTTTCCTGCTTATAATAATCTTTTGGATACACAATTCCATTGGCAATTTTATCCGCTTTAGCTTCGTTTATATTTACACCAATCTGTTCAACACGTTTTGCAATTCTAGTCGCCAAACTATCCAATTGTTTTTTATTGGCTTGCAAAACAACTTCATTCGTAATAAAAATACTTGGCGTAATTTCAGGATTACTTTCATTTAGACTTGTATTTCTGATTGTTGCAACCGGCAAAGGCTCTTTGGCATACGGATTCCAATCAACATCAAAAAAGCGTACATAGAGATGTTGTACTTTCAAATCTTTAAATAGAGAATCATCTTGATTTTCAAAATTCAAATCGGTTTTCCAATAACAAAACGATCTGACTATTTCGTGTTCTTTCTCACAAGTTGCTCCATTAAGTATCACAAAGAGCAAAATAAAAATGATATTCTTCATATTTTAAAAATCCTTACAAATTCTAATCAAAATTAACACTAATATATGTAAGGATATGGATTATTTATGAACAACTTCTACTTTCTATTCTTACCTTTGCAAAAATTTTTTTTATGTCAAATATATATTTAGGATACCATTTTACGATTGAACCAAAAGAACCGGGTTCAGAAATTTTAATTGCTGAATTAGGCGAAAAAGCGTTTGAAACTTTTACAGAAACAGAAACTGGGATTTCGGCTTTTGTGAAGAAAGATTTATGGGACGAAAATATTCTTGATGACATCTATATCTTAGAATCTGAGGAGTTTAAAATTGAATATACAATTGAAGAAATCGATCAGGTAAACTGGAACGAAGAATGGGAAAAGAATTTTGAAGCTATTGACGTTGACGGAAAATGTCATGTTCGTGCTCCTTTTCATCCAAAAACAGATGCCGAATTTGATATCTTAATCGAGCCAAAAATGAGTTTTGGAACGGGTCACCACGAAACAACTCACATGATGATTCAGCATTTATTAGAAATTGATGTTAAAGGTTTAAAAACTTTAGACATGGGTTGCGGAACTGCTATTTTGGCTATTCTTGCCGAAATGAAAGGTGCTCAGCCTATCGATGCTATTGATATTGACAACTGGTGTTACTTGAATTCTATCGAAAATGCTGAACGCAATAATTGCAAACATATCACCGTTTATGAAGGCGATGCAGCGTTATTAGCTGGTAAAAAATATGATTTAATCATTGCTAACATCAACAGAAATATCTTGTTGAATGATATGCAAAGTTATGTTGATTGCTTAAATAAAGGCGGCATTATATTATTCAGTGGTTTTTATGTAGAAGACATTCCTTTTATTGATGCGTCATGCACAGAAAAAGGATTAACATATGTTAAAAAATTTGAAAGAAACAACTGGGTTTCATTAAAATACGTAAATTAGATAGTTGATTATCTGTTTATTAAATAGCTCACAGATTAAAAGACTAGAGCGTTTAGGATTGATTTTGTTATTTTTAAATCCACTAAATCTATGTAATCTGTGGCAAAAAAATTAGTAATTACATCAGTACAAAAACCTTAAAAAAATGAGTACTAAAGAAAAAGTAAGAGAGAGAGTCCGCGAAAAGGAAGCTACAGCTTTCAATAACGAAATCATTGTTTATAACGACGATGTAAACACTTTTGATCACGTAATTGACACATTAATGCGTGTTTGCAGCCATACGGCAGAACAAGCAGAACAATGTTCCTTGATTGTACATTACAACGGAAAATGCACCGTAAAGACTGGACCAATGGACAAATTAAAACCGCAATGTACACAACTTTTGGAAGCCGGATTAAGCGCTGAAATTGTTTAATTGCAAATAATTTAAAAAACATTCTATTTTATTCTATATTTGGATAAAATAGAATGTTTTTTTTATGGAAGAATACGGAAAGATATTGATTATCGCCATGCCGATTTTTTTAGTACTAATTGTAATTGAAAAGGCATACGGCATTTATAAAAAAGACGACACTGCGCCTTTAATAGACAGCGTGTCGAGCATTAGCTCTGGAATTACCAATTCTGTAAAAGATGTTTTGGGATTAAGTCTGACTTTTATCTCTTATGAATGGCTGGTTTCTAAATTAGCAATTTACCATCTCGAAGCTAATGTTCTATCCTACTGCATCGCTTTTTTCGTCATTGATTTTTATGGATATTGGAGTCACAGACTGGCACATCAAATCAATTTTCTCTGGAATAAACACGCCATTCATCATAGCAGCGAAGAGTTTAATCTTGCCTGTGCTTTGCGACAACCTATTGCAAGTTTAGTTAATCTATTTACTTTTTTACTGATTCCTGCAGCTATAATTGGTGTTCCGGCATCGGTAATTGCGATTACTTTACCATTGCATTTATTTCTTCAGTTTTGGTATCATACCAAGCATATTAAAAAAATGGGATTTGTTGAAAACATTCTCGTTACGCCATCGCATCACCGTGTTCATCATGCGATAAATCCTGAATATTTAGACAAAAATCATTCACAGATATTTATTTTCTGGGACAAACTTTTCGGTACTTTTCAAGCTGAATTAGAAGATGTTCCGCCTGTTTTTGGAATCACAAGACCGGCACAAACCTGGAACCCAATCCGTATTAATTTTCAGCATTTAAGTTTGTTAATCAAAGATGCCTGGAGAGCAGAAAAATGGAAAGACAAACTCACTATTTGGTTTAAACCAACTGGATGGCGTCCTGAAAATTTTGAAGAAAAATATCCAGTAAATAAAATTGAGAATGTTTTTAATTTTGATAAATACGGCACTCAAAACTCTCAAAAACTGATTTATTGGTCGGTTACACAAGTTTTAATCACGCTTTTATTTGTGAGCTTTTTATTTGATAATATTGCAAAAATTGGTTTACCGAATATCTTTCTCTACGGCTTTTTTATTCTATTGACAATTTATAGTTATACAGAGTTAATGGATAAAAGTAAATATGCTCCCTTTTGGGAAGCTTTGCGTTTGGCTGTGGCAATTGGAATTATATCTTATTATGGCGATTGGTTTGGCTTAAATAAAACCTTGGCAATTGGCAATTATATCATTTTAACCTATTTAAGTTTATCGTTACTAACTACGATTTACTTTGTAAAAGTCGATTTTAAAACTAACCAACTTCAACCAATAAATTCATAAACCGCTTATGAGAAACTCGACATTTTTTAAAATCTATATTGCATTTAGCGCCTTCTATTTGCTTGTTTTATTTTTAGGATATGAAAGTTTAAATCTGTTTTTAAAACCACTTTTGATTCCGTTATTAGGTTTTGGCGTTTATTTTTATCGAAAGTTCCCTTCGAAAAACACATTGCTAACAGCTTTGCTATTTTCATGGATTGGCGATGTAATTTTGCTTTTTACTGATATTGCCGAAATCTATTTCATTCTGGGATTAGTTGCTTTTCTAATTTCTCATATCACCTATTGTGTACTTTTCAACAAACAAATTAAAGGTACAATCAAAAAAAATATTGCTGTTTTTGGGATCGGAAGTATTTTAATTGCTTGTTATCTCATTGGAATGCTTTCTTTTTTATTGCCAACTTTAGGCGATTTAAAAATTCCGGTAACAGTATATGCTTCTGTAATTTCGATTATGCTTTTGTTTGCATTTAATGGCTTTTTAGTCTGGAAAAAACCTGGAAACTCTTATGTTTTTCTGGGCGCAATTGTATTTGTTCTTTCTGATAGTATTTTGGCCGTCAATAAATTTTATACTCCAATCGAGAAAAGTTCTTTTTTTATTATGCTAACATATCTTGTGGCACAGTATCTGATTGTGGTTGGTATATTAAAACTGAATCCTAAAAAAGTAGAATAAGAATAGCCCACGGATTTAACTGATAAAACGGATTTGTGCTGATTGTCTAAATCAATAATCTTTTTAATCTTTTAATCTGTGGCAAAAAGCATTTTACTTTTATATTTGTACGACCAAAACCATAAACCATGAAAAAAATAGCCCTTTTTGTCATTTTACTCGTTACTACTGTTTCTTGTGTGAGTACAAGATCTACTTTGAAAAATGTAGACGATAATGCACCGGATTTAGTTTTGAAAAAAGACAATACTTTTATCATTACTCTTTTTAGTAAAGACAAAAAATATGGTTATGATCCAGATTATCCTATCAATATTTTCTACAGAAATACTTCTGACGAAGCTTTGAACGAAACTCGTTTTTTGAATGCACTTTGTGGTCCAAATGGTGAGAAAATAACCTATAAAAGATTAGAAACCTGTTGCCCTTTTCCAACTAAAAGAAGTAATATGGGAGCTGGTTTTTTAAATGTTTATGAATTAAGATGGGAAGGTCAAAAGAAACCTGTTACGCTTTATTTGAATATTTATGAGAAAGGAATTGTAATGGTTCCGATGGGATTAGGTTTGAAAAAGGATTAGTTTTTTTATTACAATATAAAAATATTTTTAATGTTATATAGCTTGCAATCTAGTGCTAGCGCGAGCGTCCCGCTCGTGCCCGCAAGCTAAATAAAACTGATGAGTAATAAATACAAATTTAAAGAAACTAATGGTGCTTATTTTATAAGTTTTGCTACGATAAATTGGATAGATGTATTTACTAGAGATGAATATTTTTGGATTGTAATTGAATCCTTAGATTTTTGTAGAAAAAACAAATCAATGGAAATTTATGGATATTGTATTATGTCTAATCATATTCATTTAATTTTTCGTTTCGGAAATGGAGACCCATCTGGTTTAATGAGAGATTTCAAAGGGTTTACTTCAAAAAAACTTCTCAAGGCAATTATAGAAAATCCTCAAGAAAGCAGAAAAGAATGGATGCTTTGGATGATGCAGCGTGCAGGAAAAAAGAATAGCAATGTAAAAAATCTACAATTTTGGCAACAAGATAACCATCCAATTGAAATCTGGTCATTAACAGTTTTTGAGCAAAAACTTAAATATATTCATCAAAACCCGGTAAAATCCGGATTTGTAATTGATGCTGTAGATTGGAAATATAGTTCCGCTAGAAATTACTCCAATAATGATCATACTATTTTAGAAATACATCTTAATTGATTTTGATTGTAGGCACGAGCGGGACGCTCGCGCTAGCGACGGAAACGACAATAATATATCAAAAAGAAAACGTTTAAAAAAACATAAACAATAGGCAAAACCTGATAAATATCATGTATTGCTTTTTTGTAATATCTTAACATTGTTCTTTCTTAACACCTATATATGGATATAAATAAATTGCTCAATAAATCCCATAATTTCACTACGTTTTTAGCCCTGATAGTCCCGACGCTTCGGGAGGAAAGCCTTTTTTGAGAAAGCCTATTTTTTCTGGCTTTTGCAGAGCGACCGGAGGAAGCTCCTGCAAGTGTCAAGAAAAAAAGGGTTTAGAGAAAAAGATTGCAACGGGCGGTCCCGATAGCTATCGGGATTCTTAAAAAAAACTTAAATCTTAATCTGCTATTCATAAATCATAACTACCTTTGCACTGTCAAAAAATCATATTATGAACATACAACATATTCCTCAAATTAAGCATACTGATAGTGGAAACTTCTTTTTATTGGCGGGACCTTGCGCTATTGAAGGAGAAGAAATGGCTCTCAGAATTGCTGAAAAATTAGTTGGTATTACCGACAAACTTCAGATTCCTTATGTATTTAAAGGATCGTTTAAAAAAGCCAACCGTTCTAGAATTGATAGTTTTTCTGGAATTGGTGACGAAAAAGCATTAAAAATTTTAAGAAAAGTTTCGGAAACTTTTCACGTTCCAACTGTAACAGATATTCATACTAATGAAGATGCTGAAATGGCTGCACAATACGTTGATGTATTGCAAATTCCAGCATTCTTAGTTCGCCAAACTGACCTTGTTGTAGCGGCTGCAAATACTGGAAAAGTGGTAAACTTGAAAAAAGGACAATTTATGAGTCCGGAAAGCATGAAACACGCGGTTCAAAAAGTACTAGATTGCCATAACGAAAATGTAATGGTTACGGATCGTGGTACTATGTTTGGTTATCAGGACATGATTGTTGATTTTAGAGGAATTCCTACCATGCAACAATATGCTTCTACGGTTCTTGATGTAACGCACTCGTTACAACAACCTAACCAAACTGCAGGTGTTACGGGTGGAAGACCTGATATGATAGAAACTGTTGCCAAAGCGGGAATCGCTGTTGGTGTTGACGGTATTTTTATCGAAACTCATTTTGATCCTGCTAATGCAAAAAGTGATGGCGCTAACATGCTTCATTTAGACTATTTTGAAGGCCTAATGACTAAGTTAGTTGCTATTAGAAAAACAGTTAACTCATTTTAAATTTAATACATTACGTTCATTGAAAACAAAAATTTTATTCTTCCTTCTGATGTGTGTTTCTTTAAACACTTTTGCTCAGGAAGAAATCGCAGTACAAAGATATACAGCTCATAATAAAGGTAAATTCTTCATTTCATGGGGTGGTAATAGAGACAGTTATACTAAATCTGATGTAAATTTCAGAGGTAAGGATTACAACTTTACAGTTGCGGATATGAAAGCTCATGATAAACCAAAAGGATATCATATTGATTATGTAAATCCGGCAAACATGACGATTCCGCAAACTAACTTTAGAATGGGGTATTTCTTTAACGACCATTATAGTGTTTCTATTGGTTGGGATCACATGAAATATGTAATGACTCAAAATCAGACAGCAAACGTTACAGGTTATATTAACTTACCTGCTGATCAGGCTGGATCTATTTACAACGGAGTTTACAATAATACACCTGTAGATATGTCTCAGGGTGGTGCTATTGAAGGTGGTTATGATAAAGGTGTTACTAATCCAAATGGTACTGCTTTTTTAATGTACGAACATACAGATGGTTTGAACTATATTAATACTGAGGTTTCCAGACATGACGATATTTCGAAATGGTTTGGTTTGCCAAATACAGATAAAGTTCAGATTAACTTAACTGAAGGTGTAGGAGTTGGAGTTTTATACCCAAAAACAAATACAACTTTATTAGGAATGGAACGTCATGATGATTTTCATATTTCTGGTTACGGTTTATCTGCAAAAGCGGGAATTAACTTTACTTTCTTCAAATATTTTTATTTGCAAGGTGAGCTAAAAGGTGGTTATATCAACATGCAGGATATTAGAACTACAACAAGTAATGATGATAAAGCTTCACAGAATTTCTTCTTTTTACAAAGAATTATTGCTGTTGGGGGAATTTTCAGAATCTAATATTTCGTAAAAAATAGTTTAAAAAATAGCTATCATTTATTTGGTAGCTATTTTTTTTATGTTTTACTTTGTAACTCAAAGTTCTTTTGATTTGCGTTAAATTATTTAAAAAAGATAGTTGACATAAAGCGTAATAAAGTACTTTTAGAGTTCAAAAATAAAAAGATGAAAAAACAAAAATATCTGTTTCTGGGAATTACATTTCTACTAAGTTTTGGTCTTGCATTATTTATTGCAATGTCTGTTTTTCCGAATAATCCATTTTCGAAAACGAAAAAAGAAAAAACAGAAAGTAGCGTACAAACTAAACTTAAAGATGGTGATATTATTTTTCAAACCTCACAATCTCCTCAATGTGAAGCGGTAAGAATTGCGACTAATTCAAAATTTTCTCATTGTGGAATTATCTACAATATAGACGGAAAATGGTTTGTCTTTGAGGCTGTTCAGCCTGTAAAACTGACTCCGTTTGACGAATGGATTCAACACGGAAAAGACAATAAATATGTTGTAAAGCGATTAAAAAATGCAGATCAGCTTTTGACTCCAATTGTTGTGCAAAAGATGCAAAATTACAGTCAACAGTTTGATGGAAAACAATATGACTCTTATTTTGAATGGACTGATACAAGAATATATTGCTCTGAATTGGTTTGGAAAATATATAAGAATGCAACTGGTATTGAACTTTCAAAACTAAGAGAATTAAAAGACTTTAATTTAACTGACGCCCGGGTTCAAAAAATATTAAAGGAAAGATATGGCAATAATATTCCGCTAGGAGAAAAAGTGGTCGCTCCTGTTGACCTTGCCGATTCGGATTTATTAAAAACTATTACAGACAACTATTAAGTTACTAAGAATTATCAAAAAAGCTAATTCAGAACAATTGGCTTTTTTTATTTAGTATTTAACTTTGAATTTCAAAGAACTTTTAATTAAAAAACATGAAAGATATTCTTGTAGAAAAAATGTATGAATGGACTAGAAAACCGTATCAAAAATATTTCAAGAAAAATACCCCCTGGGAAATTGATCAATCAGAATTGCGTCAATATCCTAAAGAAAGTTTAGGATTTGGTTTAGGTGCTTTTCTGAATAAAAATCATTTTGATATTCAGCCAAAACTCGAAGACCATGATATTATTCATGTTCTGACCAATACGGGAGTATCTGTTGTGGAAGAAATTGGAATGCAATATTATCTTTTAGGAAACGGAAAAAAAAGTCTCTATCTATTTGTCGTTATACTTTCCGGTACTCCGTTTTATCCGAATCAATTCTCTTACTTTTTACAACAATACAAAAGAGGAAAACAAGCGCTTCCGTTTTATTATCTGGATTTTTCAAAAATGCTATTTACTTCAATTCACTCTATTCAGGAAACCTTTAAAATTTAAACTTATGAAAACTATTATCGAAGAACCTTTTGAAGAAAAAAACGCCACCACATTAGCAGTTGGAACTCTTGTTATCGGTACAATTCTATTTATACTTTATATCGCTTCGAACGAAAGTCCAAACATTTTGATTATTGCATGGCCTTTTGCATTTTCGGCAATAATGGTGAATCTAATTATGCTTATTCATTTGGCTGACAATTTTATAAAACGACCGAATGAAAGAAAATATATCCTCAACAAAATATTAATGCTATTGGTTAATATTCCTATTGTGTATTTATACTATAATATTGTAACGAAAATGTAGCATAAAAAAAGCCTTCCGAGAAATCGAAAGGCTTTAATTTTTTATAAACTAATTTGATTAATTCGCTGATGGAAGAACAATTCCGTTTTGATCCATTAAATAAATTAATGAAGTCATTGTTGCTGCTCCAAGTTCTAATTCTCTTTTGTTTATAGCATCAAACTTGTCATTTGCTGCATGGTGATAATCAAAGTAACGTTGTGAATCCGGCATTAAACCAGCTTTTACAATTGCTTTAGAAGTTAAATGTTCAATATCTGAACCACTGTGTCCTTTTATAAAAGTATTAACCAAATATGGTTCGAAAAAGTCTTTGTATCCTTGAATTTTCTTTAGGTTAGCATCGTCTGCTTCGATTGTAAATCCTCTTGGTGTAAATCCACCTGAATCACTTTCTAAAGCAAAAATATGGTTCTCCTTTTTCTCTTTAGAAACTTCTTCATATTTCGCTCCGCCTTTTCCGCCATTTTCTTCATTCATAAATAATACAACACGAATTGTATTTTTAGGTTTGTAGTTTAGGTTTTTAAGAATGCGAACTACTTCCATACTTTGCACTACTCCTGCTCCATCATCATGAGAACCATCGGCTAAATCCCAAGAATCTAAATGTCCTCCAACAACCATAATGTTCTCCGGAGTTACAGTTCCTGTTAATTCTCCAATTACGTTGTGTGATAATACATCCGGTAATGTCTCGCAAGATTGTTTGAAATAAAATTTCAGACTTGGATTATTTTTTAAAAGCTTACTCAATAATTCAGCTCCATTTGTACTTATTGCTGCTGCCGGAATATATTGCTCTTTTGGCAAATCTCCGTAGCTTTGATTTCCTGTATGCGGAAAATCATCTAATCGTAGATTTAAAGAACGAACAATTGCTCCAACTGCGCCAAGTTTTGCAGCTTCCTCAGCTCCGCTTCTTCTTTGATCTCCTGCTTCTGAATAAGATATAAAAGTTGGTATATTTTCAGGATCCATTGGTCTGTTATAAAACACAATTTTACCTTTTACTTTATCTCCAAGCTCTTTTAATTCTTTGATGCTTTTTACTTCGATTATCTCCGCTGTAATTCCAGTTTTTGGTGTTGCAACTGATGCTCCTAAAGCACAAATTGGCACAACTGTTTTTACTTTTCCGTCTAAAATATAAGCCGTTTCTTTTTCGCCACGAACCCAATGAGGTACCATAACTTCCTGCAAATATACTTTGTCAAGTCCTAGTGTTTCTAATTGTCTTTTTGTGTACTGAACTGCTTCTTCGGCACTTGCAGAACCTGACAAACGGCTACCAATATCGTTAGACAAATATTCTAACCAACTGTAGCATTTTGCTTCGGTTAAGGCTTTTTTATAAAATAATTTAATGTTCTTTTCATCATTTGATTGTGCAAATGATGTCAATCCGTTTAAGACTAAAACAGTCAAAAGAATCGTTTTTTTCATGGTTTTTATAGCATTTTGGGTTGTAAGACAAAGGAACAAAATTCTTTAGAACTGCGACAGATTTTTCCGCACCTTTTTCTTAAAATAAAAACATAATTATTTGACTTCTTTTAGTTTGTTTTTTTCTCCAATTCCATTTTCATTAAAAGCTTCTATTGTAAAATAATATTTAGTGCCTTTGTCTAAACCTCTAAAATCATAAGAGCTTTCATCATACACCATAATACTGTTGTACAATTTGTCAGGGCTTATTCCGTAATAAATATTATAACCAATTGCATCAGCTTGTCTTTTCCATGTAATCATTGCATTTCGGGAGTCTTTTGCATTTCGATCTACTTTAAAATTCGAAACTGGTTTTGGTTTTTCTGATAAACCATTTCCAAAAACTCTAAAATCTGAAATCGCAAATAATCCCGAAGCATTATGAATATTCACCATCTTGATATAACGCGCTTTTATTGCTTTGGTTAATTCAACATAATCATGAGGAACATCTTTTGCATTTTGAGATTTGTCGACAACCAATGTCCAATTTTCAGCATCATCAGACATGAATATTTTATATTGATAATAAATATCCATTGCTTTATTGTATTGCGTTGCTTTATGATCTGCATAATTAATCTGCAGGGCATTTATTTGCATTTGTCGGCCTAAATCAAGTTGAAGCCATTCACCCGGTTTATCTGTTTTTGCAGACCAATAAGTCTGAATATTTTCATCGGTTAGATTATTAGCTCCGTAACAAAATTTCTCATAGACTTTTTTACCGCCATTATCCATTCTGTGGGTTTCTACTTCCATGCATTCTTCTGATGAAGAAACGATTACTGGCTTTTTGTACGAAAGCAACATCCATCCTGAAGCAGCTCCTTTTTCCTGATTACGTCCAGAAGTTGGAAGCACAATCGGAAAATCTCCATAAGAAGTTATAGAATACATCACATCGTCTTTATCAAATCCCGCAGGAAACATATCGATACGACGTTCAAAACGGTCTTTTATAGAAATTTTACAGGTTCCAGTATTCCAGTAATTTCCGTAATTATCTGCAAAGGTGTTTCCGTGTCCGGCACCAATTACAAATCCTCCGGGTTTATAAGACATTGGATTATGTTTTTGATATGTAAATGGCCCAAGAGGATTATCTCCCACATGAACACCATTTGCATAACCTTTAAATTCAGTTGCCGGAGCTCCGTATTGCATATAATATTTTCCGTTGTGTTTGGTCATCCACGCTCCTTCAATAAAATTTCCCCAAGGCGCTGGTTCCATATCATTATTTGGTCCAAAACGCTCCCAACCGTGATTTGCAGGATCTAAAATAGCCACTTCTTTTACCTGACCGTAAACTTTTTGAATATCTTCAACTTCAGTTGCTTTATATAATTCTGCATAATCTGCTTGATTTCCTTTTGGTAACCATGTATTATAATCAACTTCTACACCAACAAGCGGCAATTTCCCACTTGATCCGTAGTACATATATACTTTTTTATCATCATCCTGAAAAATCGCAGGATCCCAAGTTGGCAACATTGCTTTGTCTACGTGGCGTGTCCATCTTCCAGATTTTGGGTCAGCAGTTTTCCAGATTGGATGATCTCTTTTCCACGTTGAACCAACATAAAATAAAGTATCATTTACAACCCACGCAGCCGGAGCACATTGATCATCGTCACCCGGTTGTCTTTGAAAACTTCCGTAAACGAAATTCCAGTCTGACATATCTTTACTCCAGAAAAAACCTGCCTGATTGGTCGCAAATAAATAATATTCGCCTTTATAAGTAATAATTACTGGATCTGCGCTCGAACGGCGCGATTCAGGAATTCCATTATGATTATGGGTTGTATAATTGTATCCAATATTAATTGGATTACAATATGTTGTTGCGGGTTTGTTTGGGTCAAACCATTCTGTTTTACCGGGAATGGTATTCTGTGCCAAAATATTAGTATTAAAACCAATAATTATCAGCAAAATGGGCACTAAATATAGTTTTTTCATGATCTTGTTTTTTTGTAAAAAGAGGTTAATTCTTTTTATTTAATCTTTCATTGAGTAATTCCGGTTCATTGGTTGTGATGAAATCAAAATTATTTCCGATAATCCAATCCATAACCTCAGCATCATTTACCGTCCAGACATTTAGCGTAATCTTATTATCTTTTGCTTCTTTTATCCATTCCGGATGCTTTTGAAAAACAGAATAATGGTAATCAATTCCAGAAATATTATCTTTTTTGACTTCGGCAGGGGATTTATTTCCTTCGAGATATTGCAATCCGGCTTTTGGATCTAATTGCTGAATTTGCTTCAGAATTTCGTAGTCAAAACTTATATAACACGTTATTTTATCTGCTTTCAGTTTTTTGATTGTTTCAACTGTTTTTATGGCAGTTACTTTTCCTCTTTCTTTGCTTATTTCCGAAGGTTTTACTTCACAGACTAAAAGCGTTTTTTTATTGTTTCTTTTACCTTCTTTTATGTACTCGTATAAAGTTGGCAACTTCTCTCCGTTTGAAAGTTTAGACTTTATTAGATCTGCATAATTTGTTTCCTCAATCAGCAATTTATTATAATGTGCATCGTGATTGATTACAAGGGAATCATCGGCTGTTCTCCAAACGTCAAATTCTGAACCTGCAAGTTTTAAATCAATAGCATGTCTGAGAGAAGCAATCGAGTTTTCCGGAGAATTGTCCTTTTTCCATGCTCCTCTATGTGCTACAACAGCATTTTTACTGACATTACAAGACGAAAAAACAACCATCATCGACATTAAAAAAAGTCTTACAGAAATTTTACTTTTATTCATTAGATCGAAATTTAATTTATACTTTTTATAAAACTAAAGACTAAAAAAAAGCCCTTCGTCAACCAATTACGAAGGGCTAATTACAATAAATAAACCAACTATTTAGCTAATTCAAAACTAACTTTCTTGTCGGCATTTGAATTTCCACCAACGAAAATATCAAACTGTCCAGGCTCTGCTACGAATTGTAAATCAGAGTTATAAAATTTTAAATCTTCAACTGTGATATCAAAAGTCACGGTTTGCTTCTCCCCTTTTTTAAGTGTAATTTTTTGGAAATTTTTCAATTCTCTAACTGGTCTTGTTACTGAACCTACTAAATCTCTAATGTATAATTGAACGGTTTCTTTTCCGTCATAATTTCCTGTGTTTGCAACATCAACAGTCACTTTCAATTTTCCGTTGAAATTCATTTTATCAGATGAAATTTTTAAGTTTGAATATTCAAAAGAAGTATAACTTAATCCGAAACCAAATGGGAATAATGGCTCGTTTCTTTCGTCAATATAATTAGATCTGAATTTTTCGAATTTACCTTCTGTATTAGAAAGTGGTCTTCCTGTATTTTTGTGTGCGTAATAAATTGGCAATTGTCCAACGCTTCTTGGGAAAGTTGATGTCAATTTTCCAGAAGGATTTACATCTCCAAATAAAACATCAGCAATAGAATATCCTGCTTCTGATCCTGCGAACCAAACATTTAAAATAGCCGGAACAGTTTCGTTTTCTTCTTTAATAACTAACGGACGACCATCAAATAATACTAAAACAACTGGTTTTCCTGTTTTTAATAATGCATTTAATAAATCTTTTTGCGCTTGTGGAATTTCTAAATTCGTACGGCTGCTTGATTCTCCACTCATTTCTGCAGATTCTCCAAGTGCAGCAACAATTACATCTGATTGATTAGCAACTTTTAAAGCTTCTGCCAATAATTCTTCTTTTGAACGTCCATCACGGTGTAAAGTTTTACCAAACATAGTTGCGTTTGTTTCAAAAGTTTCATCGTAATCTAAATTGCTCCCTTTTGCATATAATACTTTTGTAGAAGGTCCTGCTACTTCTTTGATTCCTGCTAATAATGAGATAGCATTTTCCATTTTTGTAGCAACGCTCCAAGTTCCCGGCATATTTTCTTTGGCATCAGCCAATGGTCCGATTAAAGCAATTGTTCCAGATTTTTTAAGTGGCAATACCTGACCTTGATTTTTTAATAAAACCAATGATTGTGCAGAGATTGATCTTGCTTCTTTTCTGCTGCTTGCTGTAAAAATCTCCGTTTTTGCTCTGTTAGCATCACAATATTTATATGGATCACTGAACAATCCTAAATCATATTTTGCTTCAAGGATAAGTTTTACTGCATTATCGATTGTTTCGATTGTTACTTTTTTCTCGTCTAAAGATTTTTTCAATGTTCCTAAGAAACCTTCTCCAACCATATCCATTTCTACACCTGCGTTAAGAGATAAAGCCGAAACAGCTTGTAAATCTCCCATTCCATGTTCGATCATTTCAGGAATTCCGGTAAAATCTGTTACAACAAAACCTTTAAAACCCCATTGTTTTCTTAAAACATCTGTCATTAACCATTTGTTTCCTGTTGCTGGAATTCCGTCAATTTCATTGAAAGAAGCCATTACAGAACCTACACCAGCATCAACTGCTGCTTTGTAAGGAGGGAAATAATCGTTGAACATTCTAATATGACTCATATCAACTGTGTTGTAATCACGTCCTGCTTCTGGCGCACCATAAAGAGCAAAGTGTTTTACACATGCCATGATTGAGTTATTTTTAGAAAGATCGTGTTGTTGGTAACCGTTTACCATTGCTTTTGCAATTTGGCTTCCCAAATATGGATCTTCTCCTGAACCTTCAGAAACTCTTCCCCAACGAGGATCACGAGAAACGTCAACCATTGGAGAGAATGTCCAGTTAATACCGTCAGCACTAGCTTCTTGTGCAGCGATTTGAGCACTTCTTTCGATTAAGCCCATATCCCAAGTACATGATAATCCTAACGGAATTGGGAATGTTGTTTCGTAACCGTGAATTACGTCCATACCAAAAATCAATGGAATTTTTAAACGGCTTTTTTCAACTGCAATTTTTTGTACTTCTCTAATTTTTTGAACAGATTTAATATTGAATAAACCTCCTACCTTACCTTCAGCAATTTTTTTTGCCACATCAGAACTGTTTGCTTGTCCTGTCGTAATATCTCCAGAAGTTGGTAAATTAAGCTGCCCTAATTTTTCGTCTAATGTCATTTTTGACAATAGTTCTGCTACAAACTCTGATCTTGGTTTAATTTTTACTGTAGTTTTAGTGGTCTTTTTTTGAGCATAACCCAAAACAGCACATCCTAAAAAAAGTAAGACTAATTTGTTTTTCATGTGTATTTAATATTTGCATTTATAATGGAGGATGGAATCACTTTTCTTCGTTTTATTTCTAAATTGAAATCATAGCAACTTCATTCTATATTCTATTTTCTTTTTTCTATTTTCTATTTTCTATATTCTATATTCTTTATTTCTTCGAGTTCGTTTTTATCTGTTTAAACATCCAGTCATAAATTTCGGGATTGTCATAAACTCGTGTCCAACTATCGTGACCTGCATCATCAAAAATGGTCAATTGAACATCTTTGGCATTGCACTTTTTTAATTCCTTGTAAATTGTTATGGCGTAATCTACTTTTACTACATCGTCTAATAATCCATGAAAAATCCTCGTTGGAATATTAGCAATCTTACAAGCACTTTCTAATTCAATCAAATCAACAAAGCCCGAAATTGGGACAATTGCTGCAAACTTATCCGGATATGATAATGCCAGATTCCATGCCGCCCAACCTCCGGAACTTAATCCGGTGACATATATTCTGTTAGAATCGATTTTATTCTCTTTTTGAATTTTTAAAATCAATTCATTGATAGATTCTATATCCCAATTTTCATCTGATTTACATTGCGGAGCCAAAACATAAGCATCTAATGAGTGTGTTTTTAAATACTTTAAAGGGCCGTTGATTTTTACTTTTTCAATGTCTGTCCCTTTTTCACCATCTCCCGAAATAAAAACTATTAATGGCTTATTCTCTTTTGTATTGGCAGGTTTATGTAACGCATAACCTAATTCATGCTTTACAATTACCTCAGTTTTTATTGTTCCCGTTGATTCACTTTGCGCAAATGCCAACGCAGAAAATAATACTGCAATTAATGCAAATTTATATCTCATCTTAAATTCCATATTTTCCTGAATGGAAACCTAATTTTGTTAATCCTTGTTTTACTTCTGGTGCATTCATGAATAATTTCCATAACAAACCAGTTCTGTAATTTTCGATCATAACCACTTCCGGTCCTTGGTCAATTGCCAGATAACGTTTTGCTACCCAATTATTCTGTAAGCTCAAAGCATCGTAAAATCCTGCTTCTCCCCAAGTTTCTTTTTTATGATTTTCGTATAAATTTCTAATCACTGCCATTGATTCTTTTGGCGTGTAAGCAATAGAACTTATCGCAGCTGTTGGAGACATAACTCCCTGATCGTTGCTTGGCATGTGTGCATTATATCCAATCGATCCATCAGGATTTCTGGAATACGATGCTGTTAATCCCCAATAATCAGCGCTGTAGCCATTTTTAGGATTTTGAATGCAATACTCGTAATTGATTTTTGTTTGGTTAACATTCAAATCCCAATAGTTTGCATATTTATCGCTTAACTGATTTGGATCAAGTCCAACATAAGAATAATGTGCCCAGAATAAAGGTCCGCCAAATTCTTCTGCTCCATTATGTTTTAAAATCAACGGAATATCATATTTCTTTTTGTCCGAAACGATTCCGCCGCTTCTCGCCCAACCTTCATGATATGCTTTTGAATCAATTGAATGCGTTGGCGATGATGCTGCCATTACATAAGTAATCAAACATTCGTTGTATCCTTCAAGCGGGAAATTCATTTGCCAATCGTATGTTGGTGACCAGTGCCAGTACAGTACATTTTTCTTATTTGTGTACCAATTCCATTCAACCCCTTTCCAAAGTGCGTCATATTTTTGAGCGACTGCTTTTTCATTTTCTGAGCCTTCTTTTAGATATTCGCGAACAGTAATCATTCCTGCAACCAAAAATGAAGTTTCGACTAAGTCTCCACCATTATCCTTGGTTCCAAAAGGCTTTACTTTTCCGGTATTTCCGTCTATCCAATGTGACCATGCTCCATGAAAACGATCTGCTTTGCGTAAAAAATCTGCAATTTTGCTTAGTCTTTCAACTCCTTGTGCTTTTGTAATATATCCTTGAGACATTCCGGAAACGATTGCCATTAAGCCAAAACCAGAACCTCCGGTTGTAACAATATTAGCATCATTGTCAGGATAATTCCCATCAGGATGAAAACGTTCTCTGGCCAATCCTGAATTTGGTTCAGTATAATCCCAGAAATATTTAAAAGTCTGTTTTTGAACAGTAGCTAAAAGTTGTTCATCTGTTAATTTTACAGCAACTACATTTTCTCCTTCTTTTTCTTTTGATTTATCAGAATTAGATCCGCAACCAAAAAATGTAAAAACTAATAATAAAACTGAAATTCTAACCATTATAAAAAATTTAAAAACCATTAATAAAAATCACTCCTTTCCTGAGAAAGGAGTGATTTAAAAAATTTAATTAATAACCACCCGGGTTTTGTTGAGAAAGTCCACCAGCTTCTCTTAAGAATGAAGTTGGTATAGGCCATAATTCATGTTTTCCAACAACAAAAGTTTTTCCATCTGCTGCCATAGCCGCTTCTGCTTGTCCTGTTCTAACAAGATCAAACCATCTGTCGTGCTCAAAAGCAAATTCTAATCTTCTTTCTTTCCAGATTGCTTTTCTAATATCTGATTGAGAAGTAAAAAGAGTATCTCCTAAACCTGCTCTTTTACGAATTTGATTTACTAAAGGAATAGCTCCCGCAGTATCTCCTAATTCATTCAAAGCTTCTGCTTTCATTAATATAACTTCAGCATATCTTAAATATCTAAGATTTGTGTCTGTAAATTCCTGATTGTAAAAAGCTGATGAATATGCTTTATAATTATATCTTGGATTTGCTACAGTTGATGGTACTACTTTACCATCATATAAAACTGAACCTCTGAAAATAATTGTAGCTTCTCTTCTAACATCTCCTGTCTCGTAAGCATTAGCTAAACCTTCAGTTGGTGTGTTGAATCCCCAACCCCATCCTCCAGCTCCACGAGGCGCTTGAGAAACAGTGTAATTTCCAATTCCAAATCCAGGGGTAGAAGTAGAACCTACTCCATTAATTTCGAAAATAGATTCCGGACCAAATTCTCCTTCTTTTTTGAATTGTAGAGAATAATCAGAAACTAAAGAATAACCTGTTACTTTATCACAGTTGTCAATTACTTTTTGCCAGTTTTTTTGGTAAAGATTTACTTTTGCTAATAAAGCATATGCAGATCCTTTAGAAACTCTCACAACATCTGCTCCAGTATAAGCTGATTTTAAAGGCAAAGCTTCGATAGCATCATTTAAGTCTTTTTCGATAAAAGCATAAACTTCTGCTACTGATTTACGTGTCAATTGCATTTTTCTGTCTGCATCAGAGATTGGAACAAGAGCCAAGTGATCTACAATTGGAACTCCACCATATCCCTTTACCAAAGTAAAATACATAAAAGCTCTCAAGAATTTTGTTTCTCCAACTAATCTCGCTTTTAAACTTGGGTTTGCCTTATCTAATTTTGGAAACATTTCCAATGCTTGATTACATCTGTTTATCCCAGCATAATTAGCTTCCCAAGTAGATTGAAAAGAAGGAGTTGAAGCATTATAAGTCAAAGCATCAACAATATCTTTATCTCCACCTGCATCTCCGGGATCAGAACCTTTATCAGCATCATCAGTGATAATACTTGAAACTGCATTCCATCCAAAAGATGACATTTCCCATCCTAAAAATTGATTGTAAATAGCAGTTACAAAACCTGTAGCTCCAGCATCGCTATTTACTAAAGCTGGATCAGCCGGAATAGCTTCTGATGGCTCTACATCTAAAAAGTCATTTGAACATCCGGAAAAAAGTATTCCAGATAGTACAAACATTGATATATATAATCTTTTCATAATATTAAAATTTTAAATTAGCACCAATAACAAATGATCTCAATGATGGGTAAGCATCTAACTCAACCCCTTGAGTGCCTTCAACAAGTTTACCATCACTTGTAACATCTGGTGAAAATCCAGAGAATTTTTGTGAGATAAATGGATTAATTGCATTTACATATATTCGGCAAAAGCTAATAAACTGATCGTCTCTAAGTGGTAGTTTATACCCCAAAGTAATGTTATTGATTCTGAAAAAATCTGCAGATTCTAAATAATAAGTTGAAGCAACCGGTGTAGCGTTTGAAGGTGCAGGATTAGAAGACGTTGCATTCGTAGGTGTCCAGAAATCACGAGCTACAGAAGCTTCAATGTTTTCTCCTCCAAATCTTTGTGCTTTTTTACCGTTATATACCTTTGCTCCACCTGTTCCGTAACCGTCAACAGAAAAATCAATGCTTTTGTAGTTTAATCCTAAACTAACTCCATAATTCGAAGTTGGTAAAAGAGAACCTACATATTTTTTGTCTTTAAGTTCATCCAAGCCTGTTTGAGCAACTTTAGAACCGTCTGCTTTGTAGTACAACATTTGACCATTTGTTGGGTCAACTCCTGCGTACTCATACATAAAGAAACTTCCTAAAGGTTGTCCTACTGAAGTATTATCAAGAATTTTGGTGTTTTGACCATTTCCTAAACTTCCTCCAATAATTGGATTTAGCTGTACATTTTTAAGACTTGTAAGTTCATTTTTATTATGAGAAAAATTTCCTCCTACCCAATAGCTTAATTTGTCGTTTATTTTGTCATCCCAACGCAAAGAAATTTCATAACCTTTGTTAGATACTTCTCCAATATGTGAAGGTGTAGCAACGGTAATTCCAGAAGTAGAATATGGTTTTACATTCAAAATTGTATTGGTTGTGTTTTTATCATACACATCAAAAGATCCTTTTAATCTGCTGTTCAACACTTCAAAATCAAAACCTCCTGAAAGTTCTTCAACAATCTCCCAAGATAAATTAGGATCTACCTGAGAATTTATTGTAGTCCCCGAACCTAAATTAGAATAATCTAATCCAGAAGTTAATAATTGGGTATTAAGAGGTACATTTTGATTTCCTAATCTACCCCAAGATCCTCTAATTTTTAATAAATTAATTGGTTCAACATTGCTTAAAAAGCTTTCTTTTGATACAATCCAACCTAAACCAACAGATGGAAATGTTCCCCAACGTTTGTCGTCAGCAAATTGTGATGATCCGTCACGTCTAACAGTACCTGTAAGTAAATATCTGTCCATCAATTTATATTGAAAACGTGCAAAATATGATGCTAATCTTCTTTGGTTTAAAGCCTCATCTTTTAAACCTGTAACGTTACTTGCAACATTAACATCTTTTAAAGACCAGTAATTTGAGTTTGCATTTACATTCTTTCTGTCAATCGTAAGCTTTTCTCTTGTTCCTTGTACATTTGCCTCAATACCCGCTGTAACTTCAATGTCATGAATATCTGCAAAAACTTTATTGAAAGTCAAGTAATTAGATAAATTCCAGTTAAAATACTGATCTCTGGATCTTGTCAAAGTGTTTATATTCAAATCTTTTGGGTAGTCTGCTACTATACGAGTTGGATCTGCAGCTGACCAAAGAGCTATATTATCTACATAATTATACTGTTTGTAAGTATAAAATTCTCCATTGAATTGAGATGTGAATTTTAAAGATTTGATAATATCATAATCTAATTTCAAACCTCCCTGTAAAGTAACCGTTTGTTGTTGCTCATTTGTATAATCTAGTTGAGCTACAGGATTTCCAACATTATTAAAAGAATCACCAGTTTCACCTACAATTCCATCTTTTACAAATGGCACACCATATTTACCGTCAGCATAACGCACAGGAACTAATGGAGATTGTCTGTAAGCATTTGTGAAAGCACTCAAAGGCATTGGTGTATTTTTTATACTACTTACACTAAAGTTTTGAGTTAATTTAACTTTATCAGAAAGTTTAAACTCGTTATTGTTTCTGAAAGTTGTACGTCCGTAATCAGATCCGTTTAAAATTCCTTTTTCTTCATAATTTCCAACACTAAAAAAGTATTTTACATTTTCTGAAGATCCTGAGATTGAAATATTGTTTTGAGTATAAGATCCCGTTCTTGTGATCTCATCAAACCAATTAGTGTTATAAGGCTGATTTGCAGAGAATCTTCCACTTGGATAATCTTTGCTAAAAGCTGCATTACTGTAACGAACATACTCGTCAGCATTTGCCATTTTTACACTTTTTAGAGGAGTTCTAAATCCTGCAAAACTTTCAACATCAACAGTAAGTTTTCCTTTTCCTGCTTTGGTTGTAATCATAATTACACCATTTGCACCTCTAGTTCCATAAATAGCTAATGAAGAAGCATCTTTCAAAACTTCATAAGATGTAATATCATTAGTATTAATGTTGTTGATATTATCAGTTGGCATACCATCTACAACATACAAAGGATTTCTTCCTCCTAATGCAGTACCGGCTCCTCTGATTACAACAGAAGGTGTACTTCCTGGAGCATCTGAAGTAGATACCTGAACCCCAGCCGCCTTACCTTGTATGGCTTGAGAAGCATTAATTACCTTCATTTTTGTAATTTCTTCAGACTTGATTGAGCTTACAGCTGAAGTATTATCAATTTTCTTTCTGGTACCATATCCAATAACTACTACTTCTTTTAAAGCAGTATCACCCGCTTCCTTTAGTGTAATGGTCATCGCACCAGATGTCGCTATTATAGTAACAGCATCAAAACCTAGCATAGAGACTTTAAGAGTCTCACCTTCTTTGGCGTTTATTGTAAAATTACCGTCGAAATCAGCATCAGCAGATGTTCGGGATTGCGGTGCACTAATAACTGCTCCGGGAACTCCCATTCCGCTACTGTCTACTACTTTTCCTTTAATTGCTTGTCCTGACATATAAGCAGGAAGCAGCAAGAGCGCTAAAAAGCTAAAAATAAAATTTTTCATACAGTTCGTAATCGTTTAAGTTAGTTCGACCAAATTAAACAATTACAACGTTGTAGTACATCAAAACCACTACAACACAGATACATCATTATGTTAAATTAATAATCTAATTAATTATAAATCAACATTATAAATGTTAATTTCCAGCTTTTAACATTTCGTTATGATGTAGTAATGATGTATTAGAATTATATAAAAAAAGAGATGCAAAAATATAATATCTTTAAAAATAAAATACAAATCTTACAGACTTAATAAAAATTTTGAGAGGTTTTCATCTTGTGTCAGGTTTAATTTCTTTCTTAAGCGATATCTGTGCAATTCTACACCTCGAAAAGAGATGTTCATCATAGGTGCAATTTCCTTTGATGAAAGGTTCATTTTAAGATAAACACA
Organism: Flavobacterium sp. 90; assembly: GCF_004339525.1. NCBI lineage: Bacteria > Pseudomonadati > Bacteroidota > Flavobacteriia > Flavobacteriales > Flavobacteriaceae > Flavobacterium > Flavobacterium sp. 90. The sequence goes on from NZ_SMGE01000001.1 coordinate 6,327,977, forward strand.
CAGCTTTATATCTTTTGGAGTAAGATTTGGAAATTTCTTAGAAAGGTTAATGATAAACTCATTGTGAATCTGATTTAGATTTGTTTCAAAAGTTTCCCATTCGTGTTTATTGACTTCATTTATCTTAATCGCCTTTTTGATTTCGCTTTTAAGTTTATTAAAATCTTTCTCTGAATCAAGAATACTTTGAATGTTTTCGATCATTTCGCTTTGCTTTGCAATAGACAGCGATTTACCGGCAACTTCAGAAGATTTTGTCTGCAATTCAAGTTCCAGAATATGTTTTTCATATTCCTGAACATTCAGCTCATTTTCTGCTTTCAACTCCATTTCCAGAATTTCTCTTTGATGCTTTAATTCCTCTGCTTGCAATTTTAATTTTTGCATATATCGAAATTTATTCCATCTGTAGTAGAAAAATAAAACCAATCCTATTACCAACAAATACAAGAAAATCATCCAAATTGAAAAATACCAAGGTTCCGAAACTTTAAAATCAAAATTTGCTACTTTTTCGTAATTGGCTCCATTATGATTAAATATAGTTATCGAATGATATCCACTGCTTAAATTGTTCAATACAATTAACCCGTCTAAAACCGGTTGATAATCTTTACTATTAGTAAGCTTGTAAAACAAATTAGGTTTACTCGCTCCGTAAATCCCTGAAATTACATTAACTTTTAATTCCGTATTGAATTTAATGTTAGAATCTTCCTCAACTAAATTTTCTTCATTAAATGCTTCTACTTTAACATCTGAATTTTGATGATTTTCATATTTTAATGGAAGTGAAATAAAACCATCATCAAGATTCAATAAATAATGATTCTGAGTTTTAAAAATTCTAAGATTATCATTGATCAATTTTCCTTTATAATATTTCTGTTGAATAATATTCCATAGAAATTTATTTCCATCAGCATAAATATGATACAAAATACCATTTTGCAATACCATAAAATGATCTTCATCGATCGAAACTACATCACTAATATTTTTGAAATTAGAATTAAACAATTTGTTTTCTTCTAATTTATTACTAAGCGAATTATAAGTATACCATACATTATTTATAAGAAAAAGAATCTCATTTCTGAATTCAAAAATTTTGACTCCAAAATCATTTTTTATTTTACTTTGCTGTGTAACGTTCTCTACTTTTTTAGTTTTATAATTATCATCATATAAAACACGATACAAACCGCGATAATTATCTGCCGCCCAAATTTCATTTTTTCTATTCTGAGCAACATATTTTATAGGTTTCGAAAGGTCTTTAATAGCTTTACTCTGCGTAAAATCTGAAGGATTATCATACAATAAAACTCCGTCATAAGTAGACTGAAAATAAGTATTATTAATACTGCTTTTTGATAAATTCCAACCACCGCTTTTATTATTTATTTTTTCTAAAGAACCATTGTCATAAGAAAATGTTCCATCGTTATGACCAATAATATATTTATTATCAATTTTTGTAATATTCCACGCTTGTCCCTGAGTATTTGGAAGCATATTAAATTTACCGGCATAAAACTCATAAATACCATGATTAGAAGCAATCAAATATCCTTTATTTGTTGTTGCGACGGAATATACAGAACCTAAAATCCCTGAATTATCATAAAAAAATGATATTGGCGAATTCACTTCTACATGGGCAATTCCGTTGTCTAATCCCAACCATAAATCATTCTCTTTATCAAAACCAATACTTAAAACAGAATTGTTCATCAATACATTGTTTCGATCGATATTCTTAGACGTATTTGTATTAAAATCGTAAATAAAAACACCTCTGTTTCCTGTTCCTACAACCAGTTTATTGTTTTTAATAAATTTTGCAACATTTATAGTAGCAGCTTTAAAAGTTTCATTTAAAGGATTATTCCAAGGCTGTAAGATTCCGTTTTCCAGAATAAAAATCCCTTTTTTCTGAGTAAAAACATATGTTTTACCTTGATATTTTTCAATGGCGTGAACTACAGTCTTTTTTAAAACATCCCAACCTTTTGGATTTGAAATTCGGGAACCGTTCATTTTAAAAATCCCTTTTGCAACAGAAGCAACATAAAGATTGTTGTCTACTACAAAACAATAGGAAATTAAAAACGGAAATCTGATTTTTTTGATTTGTTTTCCATCATAGATAAAAACATCATTGAAAGATTGAAAATACAATGCACCATTAAATCTGAAAATTTTCCAGATTTCCTCATTATCTTTTTCATCAAACAAACGCAGATTTTTGGTAATAGAGACATAATGCATCTTACCATCTTTTCTATACCAGTATCCAAATTCTTTATATGAACCCGAATAAATTTTATCACCTTCAATCAAAATAGATCGGATAATGGTTTTATTAGGTAAAGAATATTTTTCCCAAAGAACACCATCATATCGTAATAAATAATGATTATTGGCAAAATACATGGCATTATCTTTTCCCTGAACGACATTCCAAATTTGGTTATCACCCTGGTAATCTGATTTATTATAATTTTCTACAAAAGGGAGTAATTCTTGTGCTTGTATTTGAAAAGCAATAAAAAAGAAGAATATTGTTTTTATAAGTATCGATTTCAAAATATGATATTTTATATTCAAAGATACTCACAAATATTCAATTTTTAGATCAAAAAAAGCTCCACGATTGTGGAGCTTTTTTTATAATTTAAATATCAAATTTTAGTTTTGAAGTAAATGATAAACCTGATTTGCAATTTCGTATTCCTCATCTGTTGGAATTACCAAAACTTTTGTTTTTGAACTCGGTACATTAATTTCTCTAACTTCTTTTGAACGAATCTGATTTTTATCCTGATCTAATTCTATTCCGAAATAATCCATATCTGTACAAATTAATTTACGCATATGCGAAGAATTTTCTCCAATTCCGGCAGTAAAAACAATCGCATCCAAACCATTTAAAGCTGCAGCATAAGAACCAATAAATTTCTTAATACGATAGGCATTCATAAATAAAGCCAATTGGCAATCTTTATTCCCTTTTTCAGCTTCTGATTCAATATCTCTTAAATCGCTATAACCTGTAAGACCAAGCATACCGCTTTGTTTCAACAAAATTGAATTTACTTCGTCTGGTGTATATCCTAAATTTTTAATCATATAAAATACCACAGATTGATCGATATCGCCGCAACGAGTTCCCATAATCAAACCATTAGAAGGCGAAAATCCCATTGTGGTATCAATGCATTTTCCGTCTTTAATCGCCGCCATACTGCAGCCATTACCTAAGTGAATGGTTATTATTTTTGATTTTTTTTCTAAAAAGTCAATTGCTTTTTCAGAAACATATTTGTGACTTGTTCCATGAAAACCATAAACACGCACTTTATTCTCTGTTAAAAGATAATTTGGAATTGCATATTTATAAGCTACTTCGGGCATTGTTTGATGAAAAGCAGTATCAAAAACAGCAATTTGTTCTGCTGAACTAAAGATTTCTTCAGCAACATTAATTCCTTCTAAATTTGCAGGATTATGCAATGGTGCCAATTCAAAAAGCTGCTTGATTTTTGCTTTTACTTTTTCATCGATTTTTACCGTATCACTAAAATCACTTCCTCCATGTACAACTCGATGACCAACTGCACCAATTTCTGATGTTGATTTTATAACACCTTTTTCAGCATCCAAAAGCATACTGGCTACTTTTTGTAAACCTACTTTATGGTTTGGGATTGGCAACGTTTCTTCTATTGTATTTAAAGCACTTTTGAATGTTACATTTGAAGTTTCCAATCCAATTCTATCAATCATACCAGTACAAATTACTTCGTTTGTTGGCATAACCATTAATTGATATTTTATTGATGAACTTCCTGAGTTGATAATTAATATTTTCATTCCTTTTTCTTGTTGTTGACATTAGCACGCGGATGACGCTGATTTACTTCGTAAAGACACGGATTAAAACGGATTTTTATTCTGTAAAAAATAAAATCAGTGTAAATCTGCGTTTTCGCGCTAGCGAATCTGTGTCATCCGCGTTCTATTTTTTTAATTTTTAATTCCTAATTTTTAATTGACTAAAGTCCTTGCGCCTGAATCGCTGTTATGACAACCGTATTTATAATATCGTCTACAGTACAACCACGGCTCAAATCGTTTACAGGCTTGTTTAAACCTTGCAACATTGGACCAATAGCTAATGCTCCGGTTTCCCTCTGAACGGCTTTATACGTATTGTTTCCTGTATTTAAGTCAGGAAAAATAAGTACACTCGCTTGTCCCGCTACTTCAGAATCCGGCATTTTGCTTTTTCCTACGGCACGATCGACTGCGGCATCATACTGAATCGGTCCTTCGATTTTTAAGTCGGGACGCTTTTGTTTTACAATTTCTGTTGCAGTTCTTACTTTATCAACCTCATCTCCTTTTCCTGATGATCCTGACGAATAAGAAAGCATCGCAATTTTAGGTTCAATTCCGAAAGCTGAACTTGATTCTGCCGATGAAATTGCAATTTCTGCTAATTGTTCTGCTGTTGGATTTGGATTAATCGCACAATCACCAAAAACCGAAACTCTGTCTTCTAAACACATAAAAAATACAGAAGAAACTACAGAAGAATTAGGTTTGGTTTTAATAAACTGCAAAGCGGGTAAAATCGTGTGTTGTGTCGTATGTGCAGCACCGGAAACCATTCCGTCTGCGTGACCTTTGTAAACCATCATAGTTCCAAAATACGAAACGTCTTCCATTAAATCTCTTGCCATTGTAATACTCACATTTTTGGCTTTTCTAAGCTCGTAGTATGTATTTGCATAATCTTCGTAAAGTGGAGATTCTATAGGATTGATAATATTTACTTTCGAAAAATCAAATGTAATTCCTAATTCTGCAACTTTACTTTCGATTTGTTTTTTATCTCCAATAATCGAAATATCAACTACATCCATATCTAATAATCTTGAAGCAGCGATGATAATTCTCTCGTCATTTCCTTCAGGTAAAACAATATGTTTGCGATGCTGTTTCGCTCTTTTTACCATATTGTACTGGAACATTTTTGGCGTCATTCCTTCCGGCACAAAAGTGATTAATCTTTCAGATAAAGCTTCAACCTCTACATACTTTTCGAAAGTAGTTATCGAAGTTTCAATTTTATGTGTGTTGTTTGCGTAGATTTCTGATCGTATAGAACCTATTTTATTGGTAATATGATAAGTTCCGCCATCAACAGCAATAATTGGCACAATCGCCGAAAGTCCTTCAATAAGCTTTAGAATACTTTCTTCCGGAACAATATTTCCTGTTAGAATAATTCCTGAAATAGTTGGATAATTTGCAGATTCATTGGCTTGCAAAGCACCTAAAATAATATCTGAACGATCTCCCGGAGTAATCACCAAAGCATTGTCATGCAAATGAACTAAATAATTGTGCAATTGCATCGCTCCAACGCTAAAATGTCCAATTTCATTATTCAAATAATTACCTCCAAATAATACTTTTGCATCAAGTGCATTAACAATTTCCTGCATTGTCGGATTATTCAAACTTGATATAAGCGGAATCGTATTTACTAATACACTTGCAGGTAAACTTTTTTGCAGACTTTTAGTTACTAATTCAATATTCTCTGGCTGTACTTTATTAGCAAAAACAGATAAAACCTCAACATCTTTCACTTTGAAAGAGTCATAAACTAAATACAAATTATCTACTAATTCTTCTAAAGTTTTTCCAACTCCAGATGCCATTATTATAGTTGGAATTCCGAGGTTTTTAGCAATTAAAACATTCAAATCTAATTCTATAGAAGTTCCTTCTCCTGTAAAACTTGTTCCTTCAACCAAAACAAAATCAAAACGTTCTTCGAGCTTTTTATATTTTTCAATAATTAAGTCCAGAACCTCACCTATCTTACCTTTATTTTTCTTTTTAATCAGTTTGCTTTTGGTAATCGCATAAGCATCTTCAAACTTAATATCAAGATTAAAATGCGATAAAACAGTTTCGATATGATTGTCTAATTCTCCATCAACAAAATCTTCTACAATGGGTCTAAAATAACCTACTTTGGCCGTTTTACCAATCAAAATACTCATCAAACCAAGTGTGATAATTGATTTTCCACTATTCTGATCGCTTGTAGCTATATATATTGCTTTACTCATAATTTATATTTTAAAACTTTTCAAGTTTTTTAATTGTATGATAAACGCTAAAACCAGCGTCGTTTTTTGAAATAAATAATCAAGGCTATAACCAATAAAAACATGGCTCCCATGACAATAAAATAGCCGTTTTTTGCCCGTAGTTCCGGCATGTATTCAAAATTCATTCCATATACTCCAACAATAAAAGTAAGCGGAATAAATATGGCCGAAATAATAGTCAGGGTTTTCATAATCTCATTCATTTTTCGGCTTTGTTCCGAGAAATAAAAGTTTGAAGCACTTTCTAACGAACTCATATCCGATTCGATTTGCTCTAGTAATTCAAGGCTTTTTTGATGCAATCTAATAAAGAAACTAAAAGTCTCTTTCTGGATTCCATTGTAAGTATCGTCGTCTTTAATCGTTTTTAAATAATACAAAGAATCTCTTAACGGAATAATAGAACGTTTTAAGAAATTAAAATTATCGCGATGATTTTCAATCTTTTCCAAGATAACCGGATCAGCACCTTTTTTCGTTAAATTGATTAATTCTTCAATTTTATCTTCTTCGTCTTCAATCGTAATATAAAAATTCTCCATTACAGCATCCAGCAATAAATAGAGTAAATAATCAACCTTTTTTGTTCTAACAATTCCTGCATGAGTACGAAGACGTTCGCGAATATGAGTAAAGAAATCACTTCGTTTTTCCTGAAAAGAAATTAGAATTCCATCTTTCAGAATAAAACTTATTTGCTCAACGCTAATATTATCTGAATACTCCGAAGGTAAAAGTGATTTTATATTAAAGAATAGGATATTTTTTTGTTCTTCAAGCTTCGTTCTTTTCGCAGTATTTAAAATATCTGCCAATAAAAAATCATCCAGTTTAAAATGTGTTCCTATTGTTTTGAGTAAATCGATATTATTTAATCCGTGAACATTGAGCCAATTATTTTTATTATAATCAATACAGGTATTTAATGCCAGAACCGTAAACTTATCATATTCAACAACATCGTTATCATCGTATACAAAAAGCTGCATCTCTGTCTGATGCTCTTTATGCGTCCCGGTATACTCTAAAGTGATGTGCTGAAGCTTGCGTCCCTTCTTGTATTTTATCTTTCTCATTCAATAATATTTTCAATAGTAATATTACGAAAAAGAATCTGAATGAGAAATGACATTTATCATTTTGGCAGGAATCTATTGTCGCGTAATTTAAAATAATCATTACTTTTATAAACAGTAATTTGTTTTAGAATACATTTATACAGCATAAAATAAAATGACGAACAAAATAAAAATCTCAATTCCAGAACCTTGCCACGAAAACTGGTATGAAATGTCTCCAACAGAAAAAGGGAAATTTTGCAGTAGCTGTCAAAAAAATGTAATTGATTTTACAAAATCTTCGGATAGGCAAATTATTGTGGCTTATAAAAAAGAGGAAAACCTCTGTGGTAGATTTAGAATATCGCAATTAGATCGTGAAATGATTATTCCTAAAGAAAAAAAATCAATTTGGATACTTGCAGCGGCTTCACTCATTGCATTTCTTGGTTTAGGAAATCAAACCGCAAAAGCCCAAGGTAAAATAAAAATAGAGCAAACAGATCAAAAGCAACTTAGCGATTCGGTAAACGTTAAATCTAACGGTAAAATCAAATATTCAGGGGTTGTATATGATGAAAAGAACAATCCTTTACCTGGTGCATTTGTCTCAATTAAAAACACAAAAAACGGAGTTTCAACCGACATAGATGGAAAATTTTCAATAGAAGCTAATAAACAAGATGTATTAAGAGTTTTATTTGTAGGTTATAAAGAGGTCGACATTACTTTGAAAAAAAATCCAAATATAACCATCAAAATGAAAATTGACGAAGTAGAATTACAAGGTTTCTCAATTATAAAAAGACCAGAAGACGAATAGATTGAATTCTAGTAATTATAAAACATAAAAAAAACCGGACTATTGCTAATCCGGCTTGTCTTTATTACGTTTTTTGTAATTATTATGGAGTTTTAATTACTGTATAAGATAAATTGGTAAATACTCCATTTGTAACTTCAACTACTGTTGGAGTTGGATTTGTTGTAACTTTTATTTTAGCTCCTTCATCCTGACTTTTTTCATTTCTAAAACTAAACGTTCCCGATACTGTTTTTTTCGAAGCATCCATAGAAGTAATTGTAATTTTTCCTGATACAGGAAAATGCTCTGTCAAAGAATTTCCATTTGCATATAAATAAGTATTTAGAAACAAAGCATTACTAACTTGATTATCTGTTGGATCTTCAAAAAAGTTATATTGTTTCAATGGCATTGCGTCATTGTTTGTTAATTCGCTTTCACAAGCCAATGCCAGCAAAATTGAATCATCCTGAACATTAATATCAAAACGCTGACCAGAACCTGGAACTTTTATCAAAGTAACCATATTAATTTTTGTTGGCTTCCATTCTTTACCGTTAATGGTAGCCGAAAACGAACTTTCCGGATCTTTGTTATCATTGTTATCATCACTGCTGCAAGCGGTGAAAACTACAGACAATACAAGTAATGCAATAGGCAGAATTTTTTTCATAAATTGGTTTTAGGTATTAATTGTTTTAGGTTAGTTTTTAACAAATTAAACAATAAAAAACCTAGTATATTTGAGGAAAACCACATTTACGCAAAATAAATTTTTAAATATTTTCTTAAATAAATTCATAAAAACCATTTAATAAAATACTGTATTTCTATAACTTCTTTTTTTCAACAACTTAGCTATAGTCCATAAAAAAACCGAGTCATTTCTGACTCGGTTTTTTTTTATTCAATTGTAGAGACGCAACGCAGTGCGTCTTTACAGAGTAAATTATTTTACTTCTTCAAAAATAACAAACTATATAAATCAATACCGTACAAGTCAATGGTACAAATAGGGTACAAAATAAATCTCATCTATTATTAAATAAAAATTTAAACGTATACCAATAAAGTGAAGAAGATGACGTCTAATACATAGATGCAAATCGGCAAGTCTTTAAGATATAACGGCTACCTCTAAACAATAAAATGCCTAAATTTACATTACGTCCATTAATAATGCGCTAAAGAAAATAGAAATTAATAAAAAGTACCTGTCATGATTACGAGCAGATACTGATCTGGAGTTACCTCCAAAATTGCCACAAAAATTAAGTCGTTTTTAAGATCTTAGCCGTTCTAAGTTTTGTGGGAGAATCGAGGCATATCGGTATTTGGACTTGATACCACTTCTACCACAAATAATTAAGGCGAATTTTAAAGATTTTTCACAGAGATAAGTTTTGTGGTAACATCGTGGCACAATGAATTCTAAAACAAGAAAAATTCAGTAAAATCAGTTACTAGGATGCTTAGCTTCGAGTATATTAAACATCCAAATGTCTTAAATATTACTCGTTGTTCAACCGATGCCAAAAGTTGGTTTATTTCAATTGTTGTTAAATCGATACCAGAAATTGCATTATTTCTGTATACGATTAATTTTTGTTTATTTCTTTAATAATCCTGTCACAAGTGTCAATTATCTTTCTCAAATCACACTTAAAAAATTCTCTTCTATCGCTTAATCTATAAAACTTAAGTTCCTCATGAATTTTCTTTTCCGCCTCTACACAATCTTTTGTATAATAACTATTTACGACAAAAAATTTATCAACAGAGCTGGTATTGGAAAGTTCCCTGCTTCTAGTTTCAATGTTTCGTTTAGTTAATCCAATTTTAAAAATATTCTGTTCATGAGTTGGTTGTCTCATAACGTATACATATCCTGCATTTTCATTTTCATATATTTCCACCTCTTCAATTTTTGTAATTCCTTTGGGTGCAGTGTAATATACATCATTTCTTTCTACCCAAGTTTTTCCAATAATTTTGCGTCCATTTTTATCAAATCCTTCCTCATTGATTCCAATTCTTTTCCAGAAACCAGATTTTTCGATATTGAAACTGTCATCATCTAATTCAGTTTTTTTAAGAACTAATTGATTATCGGACTCTAAATAATAAAATGGTTTTGCATAAATTTTAAAATTGCCAGGAACAGTATTATACTTTCTTTTTGAAAGGACACCACCAAGTATTGACTTTAATCCAGTTTCGTATGTAGTATCAATAATTCTTTCTTCATTCTCGAAAACATAATACGGTAAAGCCATACAATATTTGGCAAAGTCAAAAACAGCATTGTAATTGCTTAATTTTTTTTCATTATTTTCGATAAATTCTTTCTTTTCCTGTTCAGAAGTTTCGGCTCTTAAGAATATAGCATTGTAATCATCGGTATACACCACAAAACTTAAATTTTCATCTCTTGCGACGTGTCTTATGTCGATCGATTTTTTCTCTATGTCAAATAATAGTGACACTGAGTGCGCCCATAAATCTTCATTATCATCAAAAAAAACAACTTTTGGAATTTCGTCGTTTTCTTCTATAGTAAGTCCAAGTGATTTCTTATAAGGGCTTATGGAATCTTCAACAGTCTTTCTTGTTATCTCATTAAAATACTCAGACGCTTTTTCTTTGTCATAAGATTCTCCAGCTTGTAATAATATTGACACTTCATTTCCTTGTCTCACTAATGACAATCCCCCAACGTGAAATTTTGTACTTTGATTATTAGAAAAATTAATTTCATCAAAACCTGTTGCAAAGGTAAAATGAAAGATGACTTTTTCTGGTATGTTTTCATAAAAATCAATTTCTTCCAAATTGAAGTGTGCCCCAGTTACAAAGTTGAGAAAGTCGATTAAAGACACACCATAAGATTCTTCTTGATCAACTAATTGTATAATAGAATTATGATGATTGTAGATAAAAAATGGTTCAAGCGCATTAAAAGATGTTGGAAAAGAATTTGGCCCGATTTTAAGATATCTGTGAGCATATTCCATAAGATAATATCTTAATGTTTTCTCGTTTAATCTATCTAGTCCATTATGAAGTTGAACTGCCACAATTTGTCTACCAGTATCAAACTGTTGCTTTAATTTTTTCCAATATTGTGGGTTTTCCTTTTCTAATCTTTCTGCATCAAAAGATGATTCTTCGCTGATTTTGGAAAATATCTTTTTAACTCTCATTGTTATCGTTAAATATTTAATATGATTGTTTTAGTTTTTATTGCACTCAACGATTACCGGCGTCATGAAGTTCCAAAAAACATTACATTAGGACTTAAGCCAATTATACAAAAAGACCTTTTCATAATTCGACCATTACCCCAAATTCTTAAACCTGCTGTTACCTTTCGTTTTATACCAAAATTAAAATTTCGCTACGATCTTTTATCTTTCTTTTCTTTTTCAACGCTTCCACTATATAATCAGATAATAGAGTTCGTTCAATTTTGTCATTTTCCGATAAATAATCAACAAATGAGCTCTCAAAAAATTCATTATCCTCACCATAATCCAAATCATCATATTCATTTTCGAATATTACTGCTTCCCATGGTGTTTCTAAAATGATATCACGGAAATTATCGGGAACTCCCCAAATTAGGGATTCGTCTTCTAAATCTATCTCAAACTTTCGATTGTTTTTTGAGTCATATCGAACCGCAATTGCACTATTTTTTCTTAAAATCTTCTTCCACAAATTATAAGATCCCGGTAAAGTGTTGATGCAATCAGAAACTAAATTTCCTTTATGGAGATTAAAACACAAGTTATAAAGTGTTTCTCCATAGCCTTTTTGCGCAATTACTGAAAATGATTTAGAAATTTGATAATATTTAATACCATGTAATGCGATCTCTACTAATCGCATGATTGCCAGATCTGTTTCATTTGCATCAGTTAGCAAATAAAGATGCACTCCATTACCTTCAAAATGAAATAACTTAAAATCATTTTCTCCTAAAGCAATTTCCTCGAAATCATAATATAGCCTAATGTCTGGGTGATAGTATTCGGAAGCATCTATGTATGAAACTAAATTTGGCATTGATGAAAATTAAAATAACAACTAATTTGATTTTTTTTACCGATTAAATTCGACACATCATACCTGAATTGGGTAGTCATGTATTGAAAAGGAAAGCCTTACTTTATCTTCAAATATATAATATTAAGCTAATAAAGTATTCGATTTGAATTATGGTCGTAGTCTATTAAAGTTAAAACCAGAATATTTTGTTGAAAAGCGATGACTACAGCTTTTTTGTCATTCTCAACACGGCATGCAGCGTGGCCAAATAATGGTAAAACATATAGCTGTACCATATTGCCTTATCGTAATCGGTCTGCTGTTTTTCATTATGGTGCCGGATACCAAAGTTGTTCGCGATATTAAAAAGATCATTTTCGTCTTTCCTATTCAGACATTTTTTAATCTCAGGCCTTAAAAATTCTAATACGTCGGCAAGTTCCCTTACTGCTTCTTTTCTGTCATCCAAAGTTGCCTTGTGACGTCTAAATTTTAGAATTGCTGAATCAATCCTATCAGAGACATTTTCCTTATCAAGTGTCGGAATATTAGCATCAAATAGATTTGAAAGGCCGCTATCCGATAAAATCAATATCTCGCCCTGCTCAGAAATCTCGAATCCATTTTGATAGTCCTGCAAAATAGGATTCATTGACTCTCTAAATTTTTTTTGTCCCTCCAGATCATTAAATTCATTATAGTGGGTACCGCAATTGCCATAACTATGGTAATGCCCGTCTATCCCTTTTGAGCAATGGTCGTGCAAAAACTCAATCATATCAAAGAGATCATCCTCCGTATAATCCACAAGATTGGCATAAACAGGATAAAGTCCCCTCCTCCTTAGATTCATAAAGATGTATTCAGCAATATAATTACCCAATTCTCCTTCGCGATAGCCGTCTATACAGTCGATGCCAAAATACTTTTGAAAGTAGCCTCCTTCATCAAGCATCTTATAAGAAATCAGAAACAATTCCTTTAGCTCCTCGAAATTAATTTTCGAATCCTTTCCCAAAGTTCCTTTGCGGGAAGAATAGTATCTCCTTTTAATCATTGTTTTCAAATTTTGTATAAGCCAAAGATAATCATATAACTACGCATTGATTTTGCGCAGATTTTTTTTCTTATTATTTTATCATTTTTTCCTTTACGGAAAACCGTAATTGGAATTTATTTATATTATCTAAATTGCCCTCCATCTTTTAGCAATAAATCTTATTTTCTGTAAATGATATTTATCTTGAAGCTTCATTGCTTATAAATATATATAACATCGATCCACTAAAATGCCAGTATAAATACCTGTTTTTTAAAATATCTTTTGTAAGTATTTTTATTTAGTTAGTTTTATGATCAACTTCAATTTAATATCTAGTTTTTAGATAATCCATCAAATTTTAATTAATCGATATGCAGCCTCAAAACAAAAAAATAAAAACATTAGATATCATAGAGGATTTAAATACTCTCTTAAAAAAAAGAAGTGGTGGAGCGGTTAACTTTAGGGGAATTCATTACCAGGTCCTGTATTCCTGCCATTTAATTCTTGAAAAACTAAATAAACCGGCAGGTAGTGAAAATATAAGACTTGAAGGAATTGAAGATATAGACTCAATACAAACTTCCTTGACTACCAGCTCAAGTGAGTTTATACAATTAAAATCATCTGATAATAAATTAAACGCAGGTGATTTTTGGAACTGGAATATTCTTCAGAACTTCCTGCACGTTTATTTAGCAGATAATTCAAGTACTTTCAGACTAGTGTATAATTTCCAAGTATCGGACGGCGCTTTGAAGCATCTCTTTGAAAAAAAGCTGGCATCGAATTCACTGGAACATTGGAAAACAAAAATAACTAGTTACTACAAACCTACTTTTGATACTGAAGATTTTTTAAGCAGGATATCATATGAAAGAATATCATTTGATGATATTACAAACAGCATTGCACAGCTATTAATTAAATATTGGGACGTCAACATCGGTACAGAAAGACAATTTATAAATGCATTGGTCAATAATGTTTTACAATGGTCTAAGGAACGTGCAACAATAAACTATCAAAGTGTTCGTGGTGTATTTGAAGAAGTCAGAGACTCCTATTCCAAGGCTGTCAAAAATGAAGCTGTCAAAAACAACTGGATAGAGCAGGTAAATTATTCAAATGAATCTCCTTCGGGCCTTTTAAATTATTATGATGGTAAAGCTGCCAAGCCTTATCATATTTCAAACGGGCTCCCAGCGAGAAGAAAATTATGGGAAAAAGAAATAATTAATGCCGTCAAAACTAATGATGTGGTACTTATCAGGTCTTCAAGCGGGCAGGGAAAATCTACCCTTGCATGGCAGACGGGATATACGTTAAGAGAAAAACGAAATATTTACCAACTTCATCTGGCAAATAGTTGGGAACAGGCTAATTCAATAATGGAATTCCTTCATTCCCGTGTTCTTATAGGTGAATTCCCAGTTGTGATTATCGATGGCCTAGATGCATCGGTAGACCACTGGCAGAAACTAGTACAACGTACATCAATACTTCCTATTCAATATATTATCACTACTAGACACGAAGACTGGATAAGATATGGAGGTGATATATCCACTATCAGCCTCCAACCAATAGACATCAGCATTGGAAAAGAAGAAGCACAGGAAATCTTTATTCAATTTAAACAAAAAGGAAAGCTGCATAAGGAAATTAAAGAATGGCAGCCTGTCTGGGAACAAGTTTTAGAAAAAGGCCTGCTGATTGAATACACTTACCTGCTGACGCGCGGTGAGATGATAAGAGAACGACTTTCCACACAAATTAAAAAATTAAAAGATGACCGAAGTCCTGCCGCTAAAGCTGAAATTCTTAGAATCGTATCCGCAGCAGATTGTCTCCAACTAAAAATAGAAACTAAAAATCTTGTCAGCTACATTGAAAAATCTGTAACATTTGCTAATCAGGATCGCGGAGAAGTTCTGCAAGAACTTCAAAACGAGTATTTTCTTAATTTCGACAGTAAAAATATTGAAGGACTGCATCCCATTCGTTCTTCTCATATTCTAGAACTGCTGCATAATACACTGGCTCTTTCGGATACGTTAATTAATCTATATCAATTATTACAGGATTCTGATAAGCAGAATTTCTTTCAGAATGCAGCGCTGTTACTCAAAAAGGAAGAATCTTTTGAATTCTACAATAGTATTTCAGAAATCCTCAGTCAAGGTACATATATGGATATGGTATATGCTCTTAATGGTGTTTCTCATACTGAACCCCAAAAATACTGGCTCGAGAATCAGCTCCAGTTTGATAAAGCATTCAAAATTGGAGCATTGGATCTATTTGTAATGCATACTATTCCAGGCAAGCAAATCAATACTTATGATGAACTCATAAAAGTCATGCCTAGCCAGTTTACTCAAAACATGACCCGACAACGAGATCTTCTAAAAAATCTATCAAAATATGATTTTAAGGAAGGTGATATAGATTTTTTGGCAACAGCATTACTGAAGAAAATCAATAGCTCTAATTGCTTCAAACCTTCGTATCTCGGGCTGGGTCATTTAGCAAAATGGTTTTTAAAGCTTGATCTCAAACTAACCATTCCCTTTGATTCAACTTTCTTATCCGAAAACTTAAAAAATCTTTCAATCGAAGAAGCGGTAGGACTTTTTCAATATGCCTTCATATCAGATCCCCGAATATATGAAAATTATGTATTAGAGAACAAACAAGACATTGTAAACTTTCTTAGAAAAAACACAGAGTCGTTATTAATCGAAGAAAATGGCCATCATATTGATATACATTATATTTGGGATGGTGAATCTTCAAAAACAACGGTTAATCAAAGTATGAATAGGATTGAATACGTTTATAATTTTCTTCCTTATTATCTAAAATATAATACTCATCCCATAATACTCCCTTTTCCTACAGAGGAAATAATTAGTGTAACCAGAAGTGATGCCACAAAAAGCATCAGTCCAGAGTATATTCCCGATTCCTCCGAAGCTTCATATACTAACATCTGGATTGAAACTATCAGCAGAAATTATTATGAGAAATCAGCTTTTGAATGGCAGAAAAAAATTCTGCAGATACGAACTGCAGCTATGGAATGGTGCAAAAGTGTACTGCGCATTATAGATTCTTCTTTTGAAGGAAATGTGTCAAAAAGAAACAAGGAAACGCAAATCTATGTGGTAGCCAGCGAGAAACTAAGTGCGTCAATGACGCCCATCAGGCCCTATCCGAAATATGCCAATACAATGCCTGATAAAGAAGAATTAAAAAAAGCAGAAAAATCCGTTAATTCTTGGTTTGGTGCAATTAGGAGTTCAAATTCGCAATTTGTTAACTTATTTAATCCCAAAGGAGAAAATGACCAATACGTTGCTTCAAACAATTTCAAGTCTATTTTTCTGAAGCTTAAAGAAATGCAGACTGCTTTTCATGATATTGAAAACATTACTGCCGTTCACTTTGATTCTTTATCAGTAGATAAAGACGAAAACATTGTATATGAGCGAATTTACAAAAGTATAAACTACTTAATGAACCATTTTCCATTCAGTAGTCAGATTCCTGTCAAAGTAGGACGTCTGGCAATTGAAAACTGGTATACTGAATTCATTGCTAGTGAAATGTCAGAGCTTAAAATAATTTTGGAGGATGCTGCACTAGAATTAGGATATGATTTCATAGTACCGAAGAGAATTAACAGAATGGAAGGTGCCTCCACAGTTGT